>CAZEAM010000343.1:0-3421 GCA_964510285.1 uncultured Frankiaceae bacterium
TCGGTGCGCATGAGCTCGGCCATGATGCCGCCGACGATGAAGAACACGAACGACGTGATCAGGTAGAGCAGGCCGATCACCTTGTGGTCGGTGCTGGTGATCCAGCGAACGACCCGGCTGCCCGGTACGACGTGAACCCGCTGGGGCCGGACCTTACGGACCGGTTCGACGACCGTCACGAGAGGTAGCCTCCTCGGACCTTGGGACCGGTCTTGGGACCGGTGTAGATCGTGAGCTGCTTGTTCGTACCCGCGGCGGCGTCAGCCTTCGCCTTGGCCAGCCACGCCTCGTACTCCGGCTCCGAGACCGCCCGCACGGTGAACAGCATCCGGTCGTGGTCGACCCCGCAGTACTCCGCGCACCGGCCCTGGAACGTGCCGGTCGAGGTCACGGTCACCTCGAACTGGTTCGGATGCCCCGGGATCACGTCACGCTTGAACAGGAACGGCACCACCCAGAACGAGTGGATGACGTCCGGCGAGGTCAGGTAGAAGTGGATCGGCCGGTTCACCGGCACCACCATCTGCGGAGGCTCACCCGGCCGACCGGTGACCGACAGGCCGTCCTCGAGGTAGTTGAACTGCCACGACCACTGGAACCCGACGACGCCGACCTGCAAGGTGTTCGGGGTGTCGGAGATCTTGTTCTCGTCGGTCTCGCCGACGGCCGTGAAGTAGAACAAAACGGACACCACGACGATCGGGATGAACGTGTAGAGCACCTCGATCGGCAGGTTGTAGCGGACCTGGCGCGGCATCTGGTCGTCGGAGCGGCGGCGGAACAGGATCGCGGCGCCGACGATCAGCACCAGCACCAGCCCGCCGACGATCAGCGAGGCGAGCAGGGCGCCTTGCCACAGGTGGAGGACGTCGCGGCCCTGCTTGGTGACCGGCTCCGGCCACCCGCCGCGCTCCCACTTCGCCGCCTTGCCGGTGCAGCCGCTGGCGAGCAGCACGACGGCCGGTATGGCGGCGATCCGGGCGATGCGGGCGGAGCGTCGGAGCACGCGTAAAACCTAACGCAGCGGGTTGGCGCGGTTACGCGCAGGGGCCATGTGTCGGCAAGCGTGTTGCGAGCGGGTCAGAGGTGGCTCGAGATCTCGGCCGCCGCGTCCTCGCCGTACGCCGCCGCCAGCCGCTCGCGGCCGGCCGTCTGGTCGAGGACGTACTCCTGCGGACCGAGGCTTTCCAGGCAGTACGTCGCGAGCAGCGAACCCAGCTGCGCGGCGCGTTCCAGCCCCATCCCCCAGGAGCGTGCCGCAAGGAAGCCGGCGCGGAAGGCGTCCCCGACACCGGTGGGGTCCACGATCGTTGCGGCCGGGACCACCGCCACACGCATGTCGTCGTGGCCGGTCTGCTGGATCACGACGCCGTCCGCGCCGTGCGTGGTCACCCGGGTCCCGACGGCGGCGAGCACCTCGTCGGCCGACATCCCGGTCTTGCTCTCGAGCAGCGCCGCTTCGTAGGCGTTGCCGAACAGGATCTGGGCGCCGTCGAGCAGCGTGACGATCGCCTTCGCGTCCAGCGAGGCCAGCTGCTGGGAGGGGTCGGCGGCGAACGGGATCCCGTGGTCGCGGCAGTACGCCGCGTGCGCGACCATCGCGTCCGGAGCGTTCGGGCTGATCAGGACCAGGTCGAGGGCGCCGAGCGCGCCCAGGTCGATGTCGGCCGCCTCACTCATCGCGCCCGGGTAGAACGAGGCGATCTGGTTCTGGTCGGAGTCCGTCGTACACACGAACCGAGCGGTGTGCCGGGTCGCCGAGACCCTCACCCCGGAGGTGTCCACGCCGTGGCCCTCGAGCCACTCGCGGTAGTCCCCGAAGTCGGCCCCGACCGCGCCGACCATCAGCGGGCGCAGGCCGAGGACGCCCAGCCCGAAGCAGATGTTGGCGGCCACTCCGCCGCGCCGTACGTCGAGGTCGTCGACCAGGAACGACACCGACAGCGAGCTCAGCTGGTCCGGCAGCAGCTGCTCGCTGAACCGACCCGCGAAGGTCATCAGGTGGTCGGTGGCAATGGATCCACTTACGGCGATTCGCACCCGCAGAAACTACCGATGAGTACCGCTTCCGTTACCGGCGGGTCACTCTTACGGTCGCGGTATGGCCCAGACCCCGCGGCCGCGCGGACACGCCGCGCTCGAGCACGGCACCGGCACGCTCGCCGAGCTGATCGCTGACGCGAGAGCGATCCCGGCGGCGGCGTTCGGCGTCTCCAGGGCGGCGTCGCGCCAGGTGATCGACCTGACCGCGCCGGCTCGGCGCGCCGTGATCCACATCCCCGACAGCGCGGCCGACCTGATGCACCGCGCCGAGCACGCCTTCGCCGACTACCTCAGGTAGCTCCCCGAAACCGGCGTTGCTCTTAGTTGCTGTTAGTTGCTGTTAGTGGAACGAGTCGCCGCAGGCGCATGAGCCCTGCGCGTTGGGGTTGTCGATCGTGAAGCCCTGCTTCTCGATCGTGTCCACGAAGTCGATCGTGGCGCCGCTCAGGTACGGCACGCTCATCCGGTCCACGACCACCTTGACGCCGCCGAAGTCGTTGAAGGTGTCGCCTTCGAGCGTGCGCTCGTCGAAGAACAGCTGGTAGCGCAGGCCGGAGCAACCACCCGGCTGCACCGCGATCCGCAGTGCCAGGTCGTCGCGACCCTCCTGCTCGAGCAGGTTCTTGACCTTCACGGCGGCCGTCTCGGTGAGCACGACGGACTCGACGGTGGTCTCGGCGCTGTCCTGGACAGTCATCTCGGCGATCGCTCCCTCATTCGCGGTCTCTCCATGGTACGCAACCACGCTCGGTCAAGGGTTGTTCCACGCTCAGCGCGTCCAACTCCTCGCGACCGCCGTCCCGAGCGCCGCCACGCCCTCCGCGCCCGCGGCCAGCGCCGCCTCGACCGATCCGAGCTGGTCGGCCACCGACCACACCTCGTCGAACCCGTGCGCCGCGGCGTCCCGGGTGCCGACCTGGGCCCGGCCGGCGGCCACCACGCAGGGCACCCCGGCCGCCTGCGCCCGCGCCGCCACCCCGGAGGCCACCTTGCCGCGCAGCGACGTGGCGTCGAAGGCGCCCTCCCCCGTCACCACCAGGTCGGCGCCCTCGATCGCATCGGCCAGCCCCACCGCGCCCATCACCAGGTCGGCCCCCGACTCCCGCTCGGCGCCGAGCGCGAACAGGCCGAAACCCAGGCCGCCGGCCGCGCCCGCCCCGGGCCGGTCCCGCAGCCCGGCCTGCCCGACCAGCGGCTCGACCGCATCGGCCCACCGCTCCAGCGCGGCGTCCAGCGACATGATCGCCGCCTGGTCGGCGCCCTTCTGCGGCCCGTACACGGCGCTGGCGCCGTGCAGCCCGAGCAGCGGGTTGTCCACGTCGGTCGCGGCGACCAGCCGGACGCCGAGGTCGGCCGGCACGGTCAGCCCGTGCAGGCC
>CAZEAM010000344.1:0-7513 GCA_964510285.1 uncultured Frankiaceae bacterium
GTCGCGAAGAACGTCTTGCCGCACCCGCCCGTGGCCGACGCGATCGTCACGATGCGTGCGTCGCGGGCCTCGGCGGTCGCCTCGGCAGCCGCCCAGGACGGATCGTCGGACTCCTCGTCCGCGACGTCCTCGGCGTAGTCGACCTCGCCGACGACAGTGGTGGCCACGTCGTCGAGATCGGTCGCGTCCTCGTCGTACTCCTCGGCGAGCTCCGTCTCGGCGCGGCCTGCGACGTCCATCGGCTCGTCCGTCGCCTGCACCGGAACCACGATCGGGCCTTCCGGGTACAGGTCCCGGCCGTTCGGGCTCGGGTCGAGCGCGACCGGAGCCCGGTGCTGGCCGCCGGGGCCCGCTCCGGTGACCTCCGCGATCACCCCGCGGATCACCCCGGCGAAGCGGCCGGCCGCCGTGCTGACGCCCTCGTTGATCTCGGTGACGTCGTGCTCGGCCGCAACCGGCTGCTCGTCGGAGGCTACGTCCGTCTCGTCGTACTCGTCGTCGGCGTAGTCCCGGGCTTCGTCGGCTTCGTCGTACTCGTCCGCGTCCTCGTACCCGCCCGCTTCGACGTACCCGTCGCCGTACTCCTCGTCGTCGTACTCGTCCGCCTCGATGACGGCGTCTGCCGCCGCCGGGGCGAAGCCGTGGCGCTCCGCGGCATCGAGCAGGTCCCACAGCGCCAGGTCGGCACGGTCGAGGGCGGCCCGGAGCTTGGCGACCGTCAGCGGCCCCCGCACCGACTGCGTGATGCCCGCGCCGGCCAGCTCCGCCTTGTCCATCGCCGTCCCGTTGAGGTGGGCGATGGCGATCGAGACGGGGTGGTCGCGCCGCCAGCGCGCGATGCGGCGCAGGCCGGTCGTGCTCAGCTCCTTGGATCCGACGAGCAGGACGTCGACGTCCACCTCGCACTCGTCGAGATCACCGGGACGGACGACGTCGAGCTCGTCGAACCGTTCGGCGTCGATTCGCGCGAGGGTCATCTGGACCACGCCAGTGCGGTCCAGCGTCCCGATCGAGCGGATGACGCTTAGGGTCATCGGTTGCTCCGCACCACACTGTCCGGAGTGGCGCCAGTCGGCGTCTTGTCGTGGGCGTTGGTCGTGTACGCGAGGTAGATCTGGCCGAGCGTGACGGCGTTGACGACCTTCTCCGCGTTCACCGGGCTCAGGTCGAGCAGCACGATGACGGAGCCGTTGGGGGCGCTGGTGCCGTCGGAGTTGTTGTCGCTGCTGTCCGTCGGCGCGATGCTGACCGAGAGCACCTTGACGCCGCTCGCGAACAGCTTGGTGCGCGAGGCAGTCGTGCTGGAGCCGGACCCGCTGCCGCCGGTCGAGTAGGTGACGAACGCGTCGACGAGCTGGCCGGGCTGCAGGTAGCGCGCCACACCGGCGGACAGCGCCGTCTGGACCGCCATCGCGACGTGGCCTTTGCTCGGCGCGAGCTGGCCGGACTTGCCGGCGGCGACGAAGTCGTTGTACGACAGCTGACCGCCCTCGGGGACCGCCCCGGAGAGCACTGCGCTCGAGGCCTGCGCGCTGCTGAGCGAGCTGGTCGCCGCGATCGCGTTCTTGACGACGTACGCCGACGGGATCTGCGCCACGTGGACGTGCGAGGCGACGTCGCCGGCGGACATGCCGGCGCCGAGGAACTCGTCCGCCACCAGGACGGCGACGGTTCGTTTGCCGTCGGAGATCTTGTTGTCGACGTTATGGCCATAGACGAAGACCAGGGCCGCGCCGACGAGTGCGACGACGATGCCGACGAGAACGGTGATGTTGAGCTTGCGCATGATTACTCCTCACGCCCGGAGGCGGCCGCTGAGACGGTGACGCTCGATGAATGGGTGATGCCGGCGAAGCTCAGCAGGTCGCCGAGCGGTCCGAGACTTACGGTCTTGCTGACCGTGATCGTCACGGGCTGACCCGACTCCAGTGAGGACGGGCAGTCGGGAACTGAAACGGTGTAGCTACTGCGCGAGTCGCTATCCACATTGGCGGCTCGGTAGAACTCGTTGATGACCTGCGTGCAGGTCGGCCGGCGGCTGTGGTTCGGGTTGTCGATCGTGCCGTCGGGGTCGTACTCGGGACTGTTCGGGGTCGCGGTCGCGTAGCGGATGACGTCGGACATCGCACGGTCGAGCGCCATCTTCTGCAACAGCAGTTCCCCGATCGGGAACACGATGGCGACGACGAGCAGCACCACGCCGAACACGAGGGCGAACTCCACCGCGGCCACGCCCGACTCGTCCTTCCATCGCCGGCGGGTCACTGCCGCCTCGCCGAGGACGAGCGGGTGATGCTGTCGATGCCGGAGATGCCCGGCACCACCGACGCCAGCTGCGAGAGCAGGGGCAGCTTGTACGTGACCGTGACGGTCACGAAGTCACCCTGCTTCGGGGTACCCGACGACGGCGCCCTGGTCGCGACCGCGCTGGTCGGGTCGGGCAGCAGCGAGCCGGCGGCCTTCTTGGCGTCGCTCATGACCGTGGACGCATCACTGTCCGGGTAGGGGCTCCCGCTTTGTCCGACCGGGATCGACACCTGGCGCGCGACCGAGCGCGCGACGTGGTCGGCGACCGCGCCGTAGAAGAAGTACATCGCGCCGTACAGGGCGAAGAAACAGGTCGCGACCACGACGGGAAACACGAGGGCGAACTCAACCGCGGTGGCGCCGTCGTCCGGGCGTCCGGTCGCGCACTTGGCGAGCCTGCCCGATGGGCGGCTTACTCGGGTGCGGGTCACGAGTTCCTCAGCGCCGCTCGGAACGCGCCGGGCGCGTTGATCACGCAGCTGCCGAAGCTGGTCAGGTGGGCGACGTACTGCCCGTTCACCTTCGTCAGGCAGACCGGGACCATGTCGAGGAACGGGATCCCGAGCCCGACGACCGTGGTGGACACGGCGAGCACCGGGGTGCCGGACGCCACGGCGTCGTCGAGGATCGTGGTCAGGCTGGGCCCGTTGTCGGGCGGGTCGACCGCGTCGGCGAGATCGCCGGACAGGTTGTCGATGATCGCGGCGCAGGAACCGAGGCCCGGCACCAGGCCGTTGAGGGTGTGCAGCACGCCCTCGACGGAGGTGAGGGTGTCGAGCAGCACGGTGCGGGTGAGCTGAAGGGTCGGATTGACGTTGACCGTCGTTCCGCCGAGCGGGATGTTCGGGAGCACGACGGCGTTCTTGAACAGCCGCCGCGCGTAGGCGACCGAGGTCTGAGTGGAGCCGTCTGAGCCGAAGACCGAGTCGAACGGTGCCTTCACGTGCCACTTGGTCGTTACCTTGACACCGGGCTCGAGCAGCGCGGGCAGGGTGCCCTGTAGGGAGCTGAGCAGCTTGGTCGGGTCGAGCGCGCCCAGGCCGAGGGTCCGCAGGACGAGACCGACCAGACCGGTGAGGTTGTTCAGCCCGGTGAGGCTGTTGAGGCAGGTCTGCGCACTGCCGAGCACGCCGGCGTCGGCCATGTACTCGGCCTTGCACCACACGTCGGGGTCGTACGACGCGTATGAGCTCGCCAGGTTCTCGTTCTGCCGCGCATCTCGCAGCGCGACGGCGCAGGCGTCCTGGAGCGGATCCGGGAGGCCGGCTGTGTTCTGGATGCCGAGGTTCTCCAGCGTGGTGGAAATGGTTCCGCCGGCCGGAATCGTGGCGATGTACTTCTCGGCGAAGTTGAGGTCGCCGAGCGGGATCTCCGAAGCGCCGGCCAGCGCGCCGGAGTCGGTGGCGCGCTGCTGCTCGGTGCTGGTCACCGAACGGACGTAGCTGCCGGTGCCGAGGGCGAGGGCAGGGATCATCGCGAACGCGAGGACCAGCGCCACGATGACGGCTACGGCGCCGTCTTCATGGCGCCCGTGTCGAAACGTTCGCACAGTCGTGCCCCTTCTCTGCAGTGGGTGGTGCGGTTCCCGAGGCGCGCGCGGCCGCACTGGGCTACGGCCGCGCGCACCTAGGCGGGGGTTCGCCTTACGGCGCGGGGCTGACCTGGCCTTGCTGGTTGCACGTCGAGGCGTTGTCGATGCAGGTCGTGACACCCGAGAACTTGTTTCCGAGGTGGTTGCCGAGCGTGTAGACGATGCCGGCGATCGCGGCGGCGATGAGCGCGACCATCAGGCCGTACTCGACGGCCGTGGCGCCGTCGTCTTTGCGGAAAGCACGCCGCACCCGAGCGACGGCTGCGTACATGTAATGCATGGGAAATCCCTTCGCATGGGTCGACTCCGTGATTCGGCGTCGGAAAAAGAATCGGCGGCGAAGGTCGCGCTGCACATGACGAGTCGGGATGGTTTCGGGCCGTCCTTTTTGACTAGGCCGTCGACGTGTCCACAACCGTCGCGGTCCCATTCGCAGGCATTCGCCCGGTAGGTATCCGGACATGCCTGTTCTGTCCGGAACGTCCGAGCCAGGAGTTGTTTGAGACGACCCGCGCCTAGTCAGAAGTGACTACGTGGGCAGGCAGACTTGATCGTCCAGGCCGGCCAGTCATCGCGTCGTGCAAGGATGGCGCGATCCGCGTTTGCGGGGGTCAGTAGGAGACGAGGGGTCGTGGCCGAGGACATCTACGTAACGCTTACGACGTCACTTGGTGACGTGCGGGTGCAGTTGTTCGCGAACCATGCGCCCAAGACGGTGGCCAACTTCGTAGAGCTTGCCGAGGGCACGCGCGAATGGGTCGACCCGCGGACCGGGCAGCGCGGCAAGACGCCGCTGTACGACGGGACGCTGTTCCACCGGGTGATCAGCGGCTTCATGATCCAGGGCGGCGACCCGCTCGGCACCGGCACCGGCGGCCCGGGTTACCGCTTCGACGACGAGTTCCACCCCGAGCTCGCCTTCAACCGGCCGTACCTGCTGGCGATGGCCAACGCGGGCCCCGGCACGAACGGATCGCAGTTCTTCATCACGGTCGCGCCGACCGCCTGGTTGAACCGCAAACACACGATCTTCGGTGAGGTGGCCGACCAGGCCAGCCGGGACGTAGTCGACACGATCGCCGCCGTCGAGACCGGTCAGATGGACCGGCCGAAGACCGACGTCGTGGTCGAGAAGGTGACCGTCGAGCGGGTGGCGAGCTGAGCGCTGCCGACGAGCCGGTCGCGACCGGGGAGCGCTGCTACCGCCATCCGGACGCCGAGACCTCGGTTCACTGCACGCGCTGTGACCGGCCGATCTGCCCGAGGTGCATGGTGCCCGCGGCCGTGGGTTTCCACTGCCCGGAGTGCGTCTCGGAAGGGCGGCGTACGACGCGCGCCACGCGGACCATCTACGGCGGCAAGGTCCGACCGGGCGAGCAACCAGGCCTGATCACCAAGGCGCTGATCGCGGTCAACGTCGTGTTCTTCATCATCACCGTGGCCAGCGGCGGCGGACTGGTCAGTGGCAACGGCAGCTCGTCGATCTATGACCATCTCGCGCTGATCCCGCCGGCTGTGGCAGACGGCGAATGGTGGCGGCTGTTCAGCTCGGCGTTCCTGCACTTCGGGATCTTCCACATCGGCTTCAACATGTACGCGCTGTGGGCGTTGGGCCCGATGCTCGAGGCCGTGATGGGCAAGCTGCGCTTTCTCGTGCTGTACCTGCTGGCCGGGGTCGGCGGCGGGCTGTTGTCGGTCGCGATCGGTCCGCTGAACGAGACGGCGGCGGGCGCGTCGGGGGCGATCTACGGCTTGTTCGCGGCGCTGTACCTGGTGGCGCGCCACCGCAACTTCGACACCCAGCCGATCGTCGTGACGATCGTGTTCAACCGGGTCATCACCTTCACGATCCCGAACATCGACTGGCGCGGCCACGTCGGCGGGCTGATCACCGGCGCCGCCGTGGCCGCGGTGATCGCGTTCGCGCCCAGGGGGCCCCGCCGCGGCGCGATGCAGGCCGCCGGCGTCGTAGGCGTGTGCGCCCTGCTCACGATCGGCGGCCTGCTCGCCGTCAGCCACGACAACAACCGGTGCCGCACCGCCGTCCACGAGGCGAAGGCGGGCGACCCGAGCCAGGTCCAGCCCGCGGTGTACTGCTCGATCTACGACCCCGGGGCGACCGGCACCGGGTAGGGGGAACATCACAGAACGCCGTTCGGTTGAGGAAGTAGGATCACCCCAGGAGCCGGGACTCGCCCGGACTCATGAAGCGGTCGCCAGGAGGCGCGCCATGCGTGATGCGGTCATCGTCGAAGCCGTCCGGACTCCGGTCGGGAAGCGGAACGGCGCTTACAAGGACATCCATCCGGTCGACCTGTCGGCACACATGCTGCAGGCACTGGTGGAACGCACCGGGATCGACCCGGCCGTCGTCGACGACGTCGTCTGGGGTTGCGTCGGGCAGGTCGGCGAGCAGGCCATGAACGTCGGCCGCAACGCGGTCCTCGGCGCGGGCTGGCCCGAGTCGGTGCCGGCCACCAGCGTCGACCGGCAGTGCGGTTCCAGCCAGCAGGCGGTCCACTTCGCCGCCGCCGGCGTGATCTCGGGTCAGTACGACGTCGCCGTCGGCGGCGGTGTCGAGTCGATGACCCGGATCCCGATGGGCTCCTCGCTCGGCAAGGACGTCGGGTACCCGTTCGGCCCGATGATGCTCGAGCGCTACGACGGCAAGCTGGTCAACCAGGGCATCGGCGCGGAGATGATCGCCGAGCGGTGGGGCTTCTCCCGCCAGCAGGTCGACGAGTTCTCCCTGCAGTCGCACGAGAAGGCGGCCAAGGCGATCGACTCGGGTGCCTTCCAGAAGCAGTACGCGATCGTGCCGGGCACCGGGCTCGAGGTCGACGAGGGGGTCCGCCGCGGCGGCACGCTCGAGAAGATGGGCGAGCTGAAGCCGGCGTTCAAGGAGGACGGCGTCATCACCGCCGGCAACTCCTCGCAGATCTCCGACGGGTCCGGCGCCCTGCTCATCACCACGAGCGAGAAGGCTGCCGAGCTCGGCTTGAAGCCGCTGGTCCGCCTGCACACGTTCGCCCTCGCGGGCGACGACCCGATCATCATGCTGACCGCCCCGATCCCGGCGACCGCGAAGGCGCTGAAGCGTTCGGGCCTGTCGATCAAGGACATCGGCGCCTTCGAGATCAACGAGGCGTTCGCCACGGTGCCGCTGGCCTGGCTCAAGGAGACCGGTGCCGACGAGAAGGTGCTCAACCCGCTCGGCGGCGCGATCGCCATCGGTCACCCGCTGGGTGGCTCGGGCGCGGTCCTCATGACCCGGCTCGTGCACCACATGGTCGACAACGGCATCAAGTACGGGCTGCAGTCCATGTGCGAGGGCGGCGGCCTCTCCAACGCCACCATCCTCGAGCTGCTCTAGCGTTTCGGGAGACGAGCGGAGGGCGGGCCCCGTCCTCGCAGCCGGGCCCCGTCGATCCCAAACCCGGGGATCGAGGGGCCAGGCTGCTGCGGTGTGGCCCGCCCTCCGCTCGCTTCGCTCGCTTGGGCGTCCTGGGTGGCGGTTTCGAGGACTCGCCCTCCCGGGGGGGGGTGTCCCTATGACCGCTGTCAAGCGGCGGCGCGCGCGGGCGGGGCGTAGGGGGTCTTGTTCTTGATCATGGC
>CAZEAM010000345.1:0-11680 GCA_964510285.1 uncultured Frankiaceae bacterium
CGCCTTTGGGCGGCTAAAGTCTGTGGTCAGGGTCACATGCGGGTCTGGCTGTTATGTATGTCACAGCTCCTGTGGGAAGGCGTAGGGTCGCTTCGCTGGAAGCGCACACGAGGCGTCACCGCGCGCATGCGGGACGGCGCCTCAGGCCGGGCGCGACGGCCGCGCGAGTGCGCTCAGACCGTGGTACGGGGACACGACGACCCGAGCTCAGGAGAGCGATCGATGAGCACTGTGGAGGCGCCGTCCAGGACGCGCGCCCAGATCAAGGAACGAACCCTCCGCAAGGACAACTGGCGGCTGTACCCCCTCAGCATCTTCGTGATCTTCACGGCGTGGGTGGTCTACGCGACCGTGCGGGCATTCTGGGGCTCCGCGTTCTACGTGCCGCAGTACCACTACCTGACGCCGTTCTACTCGCCGTGCCTGAACGAGATCTGCAACAACGTCACGGTCGACGGGCACACCGGCGACGCGGCGGAGTTCGGGACGTTCCTCCCGGCGGGCACCCGCGGCTGGATCCCCTTCGCGGCCGTCTCGCTGCCGTTCCTGCTGCTGTTCCGGCTGACCTGCTACTACTACCGCAAGGCGTACTACCGGTCGTTCTGGGCGTCGCCGTCGGCGTGCGCCGTGAAGGAGCCGCACGGCAAGTACACCGGGGAGCGGCGCTTCCCGCTGATCGGCCAGAACCTGCACCGCTACTTCTGGATGGCGGCCGTCCTCATCTCCCTCATCAACACCTACGACGCGATCCGCGCGTTCCACGGCAAGGACGGCGGCTTCGGGATCGGGCTCGGCACCGTCATCCTGGTGGTGAACGTGATCCTGCTGTGGCTGTACACGCTGTCGTGCCACTCGTGCCGGCACATCGTCGGCGGGCGCCTGAAGAACTTCTCCAAGCACCCCCTCCGGTACCGGATGTGGGGCTGGGTGTCCAAGATCAACGAAAGCCACGGCACGTACGCGCTGATCACGCTCGGCACGCTGGTGGTGGCCGACGCGTACATCGCGCTCGTCGCGGGCGGCGCCTTCAACGACCCGCGAATCTTCAACTGAGGCCAAGGAATCATGACTGAGATCGAGAGGCACTCGTACGACGTCGTGGTGATCGGTGCCGGCGGCGCCGGGCTGCGCGCGGCGATCGAGGCGCGCCTCCAGGGCAAGAAGACCGCGATCATCTCCAAGTCGCTGTTCGGCAAGGCCCACACGGTGATGGCCGAGGGCGGCGCCGCCGCCGCGATGGGCAACGTCAACGCCAACGACAACTGGCAAGTGCACTTCCGCGACACCATGCGCGGCGGCAAGTTCATGAACAGCTGGCGGATGGCGGAGCTGCACGCCAAGGAGGCCCCGGACCGCATCTGGGAGCTGGAGCTGTGGGGCGCGCTGTTCGACCGCACCAAGGACGGCAAGATCAGCCAGCGCAACTTCGGCGGGCACGAGTACCCGCGGCTGGCGCACGTCGGCGACCGGACGGGCCTGGAGCTGATCCGCACCGCGCAGCAGAAGATCGTCGCGCTGCAGCAGGAGGACCACGCCGAGCACGGCGACTACGAGGCCCGGCTCAAGGTGTGGGCCGAGACGACCGTGACGCGGCTGCTCAAGGACGGCAGTGCAAGCGGCAAGGGGCGGATCGCCGGCGCGTTCGGGTACTGGCGCGAGACCGGCTCGTTCATCCAGCTGAACGCGCCGGCCGTGATCCTCGCCACCGGCGGCATCGGCAAGTCGTTCAAGGTGACCAGCAACTCGTGGGAGTACACCGGCGACGGCCACGCGCTCGCCCTGCAGGCCGGTGCCTCGCTGATCAACATGGAGTTCGTCCAGTTCCACCCGACCGGGATGGTCTGGCCGCTGTCGGTGCGGGGACTGCTCATCACGGAGTCGGTGCGTGGTGAGGGCGGCGTGCTGCGCAACTCCGAGGGCAAGCGGTTCATGTTCGACTACATCACCGACTACTTCAAAGCCGAGACCGCCGACAACGAGGCCGAGGCGGACCGGTGGTACGACGACCACATCAACAACCGGCGGCCACCGGAGCTCCTGCCGCGTGACGAGGTCGCCCGGGCGATCAACGCCGAGATCAAGGCCGGTCGCGGTTCACCGCACGGCGGCGTGTTCCTCGACATCGCGACGCGGCGCTCGGCGGCGGACATCCACAAGCGGTTGCCGTCGATGTACCACCAGTTCAAGGAGCTGGCCGACGTCGACATCACCAAGGAGCCGATGGAGGTCGCGCCGACCTGCCACTACGTGATGGGTGGCATCGAGGTCGACGCGGACAGTCAGGCGGCGACCGTCGACGGCCTGTACGCCGTGGGCGAGTGCTCCGGTGGGATGCACGGCTCTAACCGGCTGGGCGGCAACTCGCTGTCCGACCTGCTCGTTTTCGGCAAGCGGGCCGGCGAGTCGGCTGCGGCATACGCCGGCAAGCAGACCCGCCGACCGGCGGCACCGGCCGCGCAGGTCAAGGACGCGGCGGCACAGGCTCTCGCGCCCTTCGGCCGGGCGGCCGGCGAGAACGCGTTCACGATCCAGCAGGAGCTGCAGGAGATGATGTTCTCCCTCGTGGGGATCATCCGCACCGGCAAGGAGATGACCGCAGCGCTCAAGGAGATCGACAAGCTCAAGCAGCGGGCGGCGAAGGTCAGTGTGGAAGGCGGCCGGGCGTACAACCCGGGCTGGCACACCGCGCTCGACCTCAACTCGATGCTGACCGTCTCCGAGTCGATCGCCCGCGCCGCGCTGGAGCGCACCGAGAGCCGCGGAGGACACACCCGCGACGACTACCCGAAGACCGATCCGAAGTGGGGGACGGTGAACCTCATCGTCACGCAGCGCGCCGGCAAGGTTGCGGTCTCCCGCAAACCCCTGCCGAAGATGCCCGCCGATCTCGCCAAGCTGTTCGAGGAGCCTGCGAAATGAGCCGCGACCTGAAGCTGCGCGTCTGGCGGGGGGACTCCGGCGGCGGCGACTTCGTCGACTACACCGTGCCGGTCGAGGAGGGCGAGGTCGTCCTCGACGCGATCCACCGGTTGCAGGCCACGCAGGCCAGTGACCTAGCGGTGCGGTGGAACTGCAAGGCCGGCAAGTGCGGATCGTGCAGTGCCGAGATCAACGGCAAGCCGAGCCTGATGTGCATGACTCGGTTGTCGACCTTCGAGCCGGGGGAGACGGTCACGGTCACCCCGATGCGCACCTTCCCGGTCGTGCGCGACCTCGTCACCGACGTCTCGTTCAACTTCGAGAAGGCGCGCGAGGTCCCCGCCTTCGCCCCGCCGTCGGACAACGCGGGCGGCAAGTACCGGATGGCGCAGGTCGACGTCGACCGCAGCCAGGAGTTCCGCAAGTGCATCGAGTGCTTCCTGTGCCAGAACACCTGCCACGTGATCCGTGACCACGAGGAGAACAAGCCCGCCTTCGCCGGGCCGCGGTTCTTCATCCGCTACGCCGAGCTCGACATGCATCCGCTCGACACCGTCGACCGCCAGCACATGGTGCAGGAAGCGGAGGGTCTCGGCTTCTGCAACATCACCAAGTGCTGCACCGACGTGTGCCCGGAGCACATCAAGATCACCGACAACGCGATCATTCCGATGAAGGAGCGCGTGGTCGACCGCAAGTACGACCCGCTGGTCTTCCTCGGCAACAAGATCGGCCTGTTCA
Source organism: uncultured Frankiaceae bacterium (assembly GCA_964510285.1). GTDB lineage: Bacteria > Actinomycetota > Actinomycetes > JAFAQI01 > JAFAQI01 > DASZTV01. Next base: position 3,661 of record CAZEAM010000345.1, read on the forward strand.
AGCCGGTTGTCCGCAAGCCAGTGGGCCCGGCGGCGGGAGACGGGCCGAGCCCGATCAAGCACCCGGCTCCGCCGGCTGCGGTCGAGGCACCGCCGGCGAAGAAGGCCGCTCCGGCCAAGGCCGTCGCGAAGAAGGCGGCTCCGGCTAAAGCCGTCGCCAAGAAAGCGGCTCCGGCCAAGGCCGTCGCGAAGAAGGCGGCTCCGGCGAAGAAGGCGGTGGCCAAGAAGAGCGCCGCGAAGAAGACCGCCCGCTGAGCCCGGTCGACCCAGCAGAGCTGCTCGAGCTGGCGGTCGGGCTGGCTCACGACGCCGCGGCAGTCCTGCGCGAGCGACCGGACGGCCTCGACGTGCTCGCGACCAAGTCGAGCCCTACTGACGTCGTCACGGTAATGGATCGCGCCGCCGAGAAGGTCATCCTGGACGGGCTGGCGGCCGCCCGCCCGGGCGACGCCGTCGTCAGCGAGGAGAGCGGCGAGGTCGGCGGGTCGATCCCCGGGGTCAGCTGGCTGGTGGACCCGCTCGACGGCACCGTGAACTACCTCTACGGGATCCCGCACTACGCCGTGTCGATCGCGGCCGCCGTCGACGGCACGACCGCCTGCGGCGCCGTCGTCGACGTGGAACGCGCGGTGACCTATACGGCGGTGTCCGGCGGTGGCAGCTTCGCCGACGGCGTACCGATCCGCTGCAGCCGGCAGGCGGATCCGGCGTTCGCGCTGGTCGGCACGGGATTCAACTACGACGTCGGGCTGCGGACCCGCCAGGCGGCGGCGATCTCCGGCATCCTGCCGGCGGTCCGGGACATCCGGCGGGCCGGCTCGGCGGCGCTGGACCTGTGCGCGGTGGCCTGTGGACAACTGGATGCGTTCTTCGAAGCCGGAATGTATCCATGGGACTGGGCGGCCGGCGGGCTGATCGCCCGGGAGGCGGGGGCGAGGGTGGATGGCCTGGGCGGAAAGTCGCCTGGTAGAAATACGACATTGGCTGCAAATCCGGCCTTATTTGACGCGTTGCACGAACTTTTGGTCTTGTCGAACCTTTGACACCGGGTTTTTCAGGGGAGGGTCGGTGCCGTGCCTGAGGTGCCGCGTGTCCGGACGATCGCGTCCGTCGGCGTAGGTGCACTGGCACTGTCCGTGGTTGCCGCCACGGCGGCCGTCGCGATCGCCGGGGCGGTCGGTCAGCACCCCACCTCCACGGCTACCACGCAGAACATCGCCGCCACGCGCGACCTGAGCGCGCACCCGGCGCCGATCGGGGCGCTGCACCGCATGACCCCGCCGGACGTTGTGGTGGTCCTTCGGCACAGCGCGACCACTCGCCAGCTCGACCGCCTGCGCCACCGGCGCGGCATCCGATCGGTCATCGCGACCTCCCGGGGCAGCCTGCGGGTCGCGCACCGCCCGCTGCACGTGATCGGGGTCCCGTTGGACCGCATCCGCGGGCTCACGCCGTCGTTCACGGCGCACTCGACCGCGCTGTGGCAGTCGATCGCGCGCGGCGAGCTGACCGTCGGCTTTGCCGACAGCCGCCACCTGCGGCGCTACTTCGGCAAGACGGTGCTCACCCGCGGGGCGAACCGGGTGCAGCAGCCGCTGCGGATCGGGGCCTTCGCGACGATCGGCCTGCCGGGCGCCGAGGGCATGGTGGCGTCAGCGGCCGGCGCGATGCTCGGGCTCGCTCCGGCCCGCGAGATCCTCGTCGTCGCACCGAAGCTCCCGCTGTCGCGGCTGCGCGCCGCGGTCCAGCGGACCCTGGGGCGCGCGGCGCGGATCGAGGTGACCCGCGCCGCCGCGGTCAACCAGGACGCCTCCAGCGCCTACGCGCGCCAGGTGATCCCCTCGTCGTACCTCGACCTGTACCGGCGGGCCGCGGTGACCTGCCCGGGCCTGCCGTGGACGGTGCTCGCCGCGATCGGCACCCTCGAGACCCGCAACGGCCAGAACGTGCACACCTCGGTCGGCGGCGCGCAGGGTCCGATGCAGTTCCTGCCCTCGACCTGGGCGCGCTGGGGCTACGACGCGGACGGCAACGGCGTGGCGAACATCGACAGCCCGTCGGACGCGGTGTTCTCCGCGGCCCGCTACCTATGCGCGGTCGGCGCCGGCCGCGGTGGGAGCGCGCTGAACGACGCGATCTACTCCTACAACCACGCCTGGTGGTACGTGCGCGAGGTCGTGCTGCTCGCGAACCGGTTCGCCTAGGCGGCCGGACCCAGCAGGTCCTCGGCGATCGCGGCGCGGTGCTTGCGGGCGGCGCCTTCGAAGCCGTTGATCCACTGCGCGCGCTTGTAGTAGCGGTGCAGCACGTGCTCGTAGGTGAAGCCGATGCCGCCGTGGCACTGGATCGCCTGCTCGCAGGCGAAGACCGAGTTCTCGCCGGCCGTCGCCTTCGCTGACGCGACCGCCAGGTCGGCCTGCGCGTCTGCGGCGCTGACCGCCCACGCCGCCCAGTACGCGATCGACCGCGACAGCTGGGTGGCGACGAACGTGTTGGCCACCCGGTGCGACACGCCCTGGTAGGTGCCGATGATCCGGCCGAACTGCTGGCGTTCCTTCGTGTACGCCGCCGCGATGTCCAGCGCCCGCTGCGCCACCCCGGTCGCCTCGCAGGCGGCCAGGGCGATCGCCCGGCGGCGTACGTCGGTCAGCGTGTCCAGCCCGGCGGCAAGCTCGCGAGCGGGGGTCGCGTCGAGGTGCAGCTCGCCGAGCCGGCGGGTCTTGTCGATGGTCGAGCGGGCCACCACCGCCTCGGGGTGGGCGGTGAGGTCGACGGCGTACAGCCCGTCGGTAGCAACCACGACCACGTCCGTCACGGTCGTCAGGTCGGGGACGGTCACCTTGGTGCCGGTGAGCGCGCCGTTCGTCGCCGACACCTTGCTGCCACGGGCAGCTGCGGCGATGGTCGCGGGCCCGCCGGGCTCCGCCCAGGCGAGGGTCGCGCTTCGCGCTCCCTCGCTGACCGGTCCACGCAGCTCGTCGTCGAGCAGCGGCCAGGTCAGCCCTACCGTCGACCACCACGGGGCGGGCAGCAGGGCGTAGCCGGTCTCCTCTGCGAGGACTGCGTGCTCGAGCAGGCCGAGCTCCGGGTCGAGCCATCCCAGCCCGGCGATCGCCGTCCAGTCGGCGGGGTCGGTGCCGGCGTCGGACTCGGCGAGGGCCACCATCCGGTCGTTCGGCATGCGGTCGGCCAGGTAGTCGCGGGCCGCGGCCCGCAGCAGCTCCTGGTCCTCAGAAAAGGCGAAATCCACCGTTGGTTCCTATCTCGGCCGGGCTTATCGGGACTTGGGCAGGCCGACGACCCGCTCCGCGATGATGTTGCGCAGGATCTCGGAGGTCCCTGCCTCGATCGTGTTGCCGCGGCTGCGCAGCTGCATGTAGGTCCAGAACCCGCCCCACCAGGCGCCATCGGCGTCGAGCTGGGCGGTCAGGCCGAGCAGGTTCTGGGCGAAGGAGGTCAGGCGCTGGTTCGTCTCGCTCCAGTGCAGCTTCGCCATCGACCCTTCCGGGCCGGGCACTCCGGTCTTCTGCAGCGTCGTGAGCGCGCGGTAGTTGGTGAACCGCAGCCCCTGCAGGTCGATCCAGAACTGGGCGATCTGGTCGCGTACGACGGGGTCGTCGGCCGGGCGGGTGCCGTCCGGACCGGGTTCCTTCGCCAGCTGCACGAGCCGGTTGACCGCCTTCTCGAGCCCCGCGGTCAGGGCGAAGCCGAGCGTGCCGCGCTCGTGCAGCAACGTCGTCATCGCGACGTTCCAGCCGTCACCGGGCTTGCCGAGGATCGACTCGGCGGGCACCCGGACGTCGGTGAAGAAAATCTCGTTGAACTCCGGGTCGCCGGTGATCTGGCGCAGCGGGCGGACCTCGACGCCCGGGGAGTGCATGTCGACCAGGAGGTAGGACAGCCCGCGGTGCTTCTCGGCGTCCGGGTCGGTGCGGACGACGAGGATGCACCAGTCGGCGATGTGCGCCCAGCTCGACCAGACCTTCTGTCCGTTGACGACCCATTCGTCGCCGTCGAGCACGGCGCGGGTCTTCGCCGCCCCCATGTCGGAGCCGCTGCCCGGCTCGGAGAAACCCTGGCACCACACCTCCTGACCGGACAGCAGCGGCGCGAGGTAGCGCTTCTTCTGCTCGTCGGTGCCCCACGCGATGATGGTCGGCCCGGCCATGCCGAGGCCGATCCCGCCGATGTGGTCCGGGGCGCTCATCCGGGCGCTCTCCTCCAGGAAGATGCCCTGGAACGAGTGCGGATGCCCGCCGCCGCCGTACTCCTTGGGCCAGGTGATGCCGACGTAGCCGGCGTCGTAGAGCTTCTTGCTCCATGCCCGGCTGTCCGCCTCGTTCCACCGGCCGACGGTCGGGGGCTGGTCGGCCCAGTCCTTGCCCAGCTCGCTCTCCAGCCAGGCGCGCAGGTCGGCGCGGAACGCCGCTTCTTCGGGGGTGTCTCGGAAGTCCACGGCTGGCACAGTATCGGGCGGACTTCAGTCGATGCGGCGCAACTCCGTCGGGTAGCGCTTCGCGTTGTCGATGTAGACGGCGACGGCGATCGCGATGAACTCCGGGGTGACCGAGTCCGGCTTGATCTTGGCGGGTACCCCGAGCGCCATGGCCCCGCTGGGAACCTCGGTGCCGTTGGAGACGACCGCGCCGGCGCCGACCAGCCCCCCGGTGCGCACGACCGCCCGGTGCAGGACGATCGACCCGGAGCCCACGAGGGAGCGGTCCTCGATCGTGCAGCCCTCCAGGTGGGCATTGTGACCAATGACACAGTCGCTGCCGATGTGGGTCGCGAGGTCGTGGGTTGCGTGGACGACTGCACCGTCCTGTACCGACGTACGGTCGCCGACGGTGATCTCGCCGTAGTCGCCGCGCAGCACGGTAGACGGCCAAACACTGGCGTATTCCCCGATCGTCACGTTGCCGATCACGGTCGCGTCGGGGTGGATGTAGGCGGTGTCCGCGATGGTCGGAACCCGCTCACCCAGGGCGTAGACAGCCACTGCGCCTCCTTCGTCGCCACCGATCCTGCCCCAGCCGGGACGAACTCAGCACCCCGGGATCGCCACTTCGTCAGCCTGATCAGGTAGCGTGCGGCGGCGCTGGTGAGGGCAAGACATCCCGGCGGGCATAAATCGGCCGCTGGAGCGTTGAGAGTCTCACCACGACTTTCCCAGGCGTTTACCAGCAACGCAGGACGGCAGGACGAGACGATGGCGACGGACTACGACACCCCACGAGCGACCGACGACGAGGTCGGCGAAGACAGCATCGAGGAGCTCAAGGCTCGGCGCGACCAGCAGGCCGGTGCGGTCGACGTCGACGAGGCCGAGCTGGCCGAGTCGCTCGAGCTCCCGGGCGCCGACCTGTCCGGCGAGGAGCTGACCGTCCGCGTCGTGCCCAAGCAGGCCGACGAGTTCACCTGCCGTCGCTGCTTCCTGGTGCGCCATCGCAGCCAGCTGGCGGACGAGAAGAAGGGCATCTGCCGGGAGTGCGCCGCCTGAGCGACCCGGAACGAGGCGCGGACTCGCCGGAGGACCCGGCGGGCCTGCTCGCCCGCCTGGTCGACGGCACACCGCTGGACCGGCGTACCGAAGCGTCGCTGCTGGCCCGGCTGGGGGTCGCGCTGTCCGGCAGCGCCCGGCGGGCCGGTGCGGCAGCGGTCGCGAGCGGCCAGTGGCTCGCAGACACCGTGGCGGACTACGCCCCTCGGGTGCCCGTGCGCGACCTCGCCACACTGACCGAGCACCACGACGGCAAGGCCGGTGACGAGCTGGCGTCGGCGTTGATCGAGACCGCCACGCGGGCGACCGGCGCGGTCGGGGCGGCCGCGGGGCTGGTCGCGTCGGTCGAATGGACCGCTCCACCGGCCCTGCTCGCCACGCCGGTGCAGGTGGCGGCGGAGACGCTCGCGGTGGTGGCGATCGAGGTGAAGCTGGTCGCCGAGCTGCACGAGGTCTACGGCCACCCCGCGGGCGGGACGCGGGCGATGCAGATGGCCGCCTACCTCGGCGCGTGGACTCGGCGGCGGGCACTCGACCGGGTCAAACCGGGCGAGAAGGTGTCCGGTCTGATGACCGGCGCGGCCCGGCGCGAGCTGCAGCGCCGCGTCGTACGCCGTGCCGGGACCAACGCGGCCAGCGTCGTTCCGATGCTCGTGGGTGCGGTGGCCGGTGCGTCCCTGAACAACCGGCAGACCAAGCGCCTCGGCGAGCAGATCCGCGCCGGCCTGCGGTAGCAAAGTGGCTTTACCCACCGGATTGGGCCGCCCGAGGCCGGAATCGTGTGGGTAGAGCCACTTTGCTACCGGCGCATTGGGGTGGTGTGGAGAGCGAGGTCTGCACACAGTCCGGCCCGCGCGGCATTGGCGCCAGGCGTGGACTGCCACTCTTCGGCGCATGCCGGCGTCCTTGCCCCGGTTCGTCTCGCGCCGCGACGCGATCCGCGCGTTGACCGAACGGGTCGTCGACCACAAGCTCGGCCGCCAGTGGCAGGTCCTGCTCCCTGGCGTGTATGCCACGGACTTGAGACCGCTCGACGACGCTGATCGCTGTCGGGCGGCCTTGTTGTACGCCGGCGCGGACGCCGTTCTCACCGACGCCTGCGCTCTCCGGTTGCATGCGCTCCCGTTCGTCCCGCAGGACGCCTTCATTCGCGTGCTCATTCCGAATCAAAGGCAGAGGTCGTCTCGCCAGTTCGTCGTCGTACGTCGAACCACCCAGATGCCCACGCCACTGGCCGTAGGCGATCTTCGAGTTGCGCCGATCGCTCGCGCGCTTTGCGACCTCATCCTGCGCGAGCCCGATGAGCGTAGCTCGTTAGCGGTCGCGGCAGGCGCCGTGCAACTCGATCGGGTGAGCGTTGAGGAGCTCGTAAGGGAGGCCGAAGGTGCCGCGGCGCGCGGGCGCCCGAAGCTTTGCCGTGTACTGGATGCCTTGACCAGCGGCGTTCGTTCAGCTCCCGAGCAGGACTTCCGGGCGCTGGTTCGGGCCAGTCGCGTCCTTCCCGGACCGCTGTGGAACCCGCTGGTCAGGTTGCCCGATGGGCGCCAGATCAGCCCGGACGCACTCTTCGAAGATGCCGGCTTGATCCACGAGACGAATGGGCGGGCTTTTCACGCTGCCGATGACGCGTTTGAAGACATGCAACGTCGCAATGACGCCCTCGTTGCCGCCGGGTTCACCGTGCTTCACAACTCGCCGCGGCGGATCTGGACAGAGGGTCAGGAGGTACGGCGTGAGGTGGAGCGGTGCTATCGGCGACTTCGTGGGAGCGGGCTGCCGCCCGGCGTCGTGATCGTCCGACCTTCCCCCACGTAGCAAAGTGGCTTTACCCACCTGATTGGGCCGCCCGAGGCCCGAATCGTGGTGGGTAGAGCCACTTTGCTTCAGTAGAGCCGCTGCGGGGCGGTCAGGAAGTTGTGAATCAGCGCGTTGGTCTCGGCCGGCTGCTCGAACTGCGGGACGTGGCCGCAGTCGGGCAGCACTACCGACTCCGCGTGCGGCACGGCCTGCGTGACGTGATGGGCGAAGGCCACCGGCACCAGCCAGTCACGCTCACCCCAGATGAACAGCGACGGCACGCCCAGCCCGGGCAGCCGCTCCCAGAAGCCGGCCGGACCGTACGCCGGGTCCAGGTAGATCTCGCGCAGCGCGGCGTAGAACGCCCGCCGGTGCCGGTAGCCGCGCATGACCCGCAGGTACTCGTCGGCGGCGGAGTCGTACCACGCGTTCGGCAGCCGGTCGGGGTCGGCGAACAACGACCGGATCACCCGGACCAGAAGCCAGTGCGGCAAGACCGTCGGGGCGAGCACGGCGTCCGGCGGTAGCAGCTTCACCAGCGGGGCGAGCTCCCGGAACCGGCGGAATGCCGGCGAGGGACACAGCAGCACGAGTCGGTCGACGGAATCCGGGCTGGCCAGTGCCGCCTCGAGCGCCACCCGTCCGCCCATTGAGTTGCCGATCAGCACCGGCTTGCGGATCCCGACGTCTGCGCTGAACGCCTGCAGCCACGTCGCGAGGTCGC
>CAZEAM010000346.1:0-9006 GCA_964510285.1 uncultured Frankiaceae bacterium
GCGGCCCGCAACTGCTGGCCGGCGGTGTGGCAGATGGCGCCGGGTTCGCACTTCCTTGCCGCGCTCAACAGCGGCGACGAGACCCCGGGTGCGGTTTCTTACACCAACGTCTACAGCCGCACCGACGAGCTGGTCGAGCCGTCCTCGACCGTCCCGATGCGCGGCGCGGCCAACATCGCGATCCAGGACATCTGCCTGCGTCCGGTCCATCACGCGGGCCTGCTCACCGACTCCGTCGCGTGGGCACTCGTCCTCGACGCCCTCACCCACCGCGGCCCGGCCGACGCCGACCGGATCCCCGCGACGGTCTGCGCCGAACCGTTTGCGCCCGGGATGGGCGCGAGCGCGGTGGCGGCCGGCAACCTGACGCTGTACAGCCAGGCGGCGCTGCACTTCGCGCAGGCGCCGGGCACCTCTCACGAGCCTCCGCTGCGGCGGTACGCACGATGACCCGCTCAGACGTGCTCGTGGTTGCCGCCACCCGCGAAGAAGCCCGCTACGTGCCCGAGGGTCTTCCGGTGCTCGTCACCGGACTCGGCAAGGTCGCGGCGGCGGCCTCGGTGGCCGGGTGGCTCGGCGCGGCGACGCCGCTCGAACCAGGCTTCGAAGTGATCAACATCGGTACGGCGGGAGCGTTGCGGGACGGGGTCAGTGGCCTGCACCTGCCGGGCCGGGTGATCAACCACGACATCTCCGCCGACCTGCTGGCGGGCATGGGGGTCAGGGTCGAGGACTCGCTCGACCTGCACGGCGGCAGCGACATCGTGCTCGCCACCGGCGACAGCTTCATCGCCGACCCGGTGACCCGCGACGCGCTCGCCGAGCGCGCCGCGCTGGTCGACATGGAGGCGTTTGCGGTGGTCTGGGCCTGCCGGAAGGCCGCGGTCCGGGTCCGGGTCGTCAAGCACGTCAGCGACAACGCCGACACGGCGGCGCTGTCCTGGCCGGAGCTCGTCGACGGCAGCGCAAAGGCACTCGGCGACTGGCTCGTGTCGTACCTCGCCTGACCTTGCCGAGTCGTCCTAGGGTCTGACGTCGTGGTTGCCCAGCCAGTCGCCGACGGCCGGCCCGGGCTGCGGCTGCGGCAGTGGCAGACCGAGGCGTTGGCGCGGTACCGGCGGACGACGCCGCATGACTTCCTGGTCACGGCGACGCCCGGGGCCGGCAAGACCTCGTTCGCGCTGGCGCTGGCCAGCGAGCTGATCGGCAAGCGGGTGATCGACCGGCTGGTCGTCGTCGCGCCAACGGACCACCTCCGGACCCAGTGGGCCTACGCCGCGGACCGGCTCGGGCTGCGGCTCGACCCGACGCTCGGCAACGACGTCGGGCCGGTCCGCGCAGACCTGCACGGCTACGTCACGACCTACGCACAGGTTGCCGCCAAGCCGGCGCTGCACGAGGCCCGGACCCGGGCGAAACGCACGCTGGTGGTCCTCGACGAGATCCATCACGCCGGCGACGGCCTGTCGTGGGGCGAGGCGATCCGCACCGCGTTCGACACCGCCAGCCGGCGGCTCGCGTTGACCGGGACGCCGTTTCGGACCCGCCCGGACGAGCGGATCCCGTTCGTGCGCTACGACACCGACAGCGAAGGTGCGCTGGTCAGCATCGCCGACTTCAGCTACGGGTACGGCGAGGCGCTCGCCGAGGGCGTCGTCCGGCCGGTCGTGTTCGCGGCGTACACCGGGGTCTCGCGCTGGAAGAACTCCGCCGGCGACGTGATCGCGGCGTCGCTGTCCGACACCGCGACGAAGAGCACCGAGGCGCGCGCGTGGCGCACCGCGCTCAACCCCGCCGGCAAGTGGATCCCGCACGTGATCGCCGCGATGGACGAGCGGATCACCCACCTGCGCGCCACGACGATGCCGGACGCGGCGGGGCTGGTCCTCGCCAGCGACCAGCACGACGCCCGGGCGTACGCCGAGATCGTGCGGCGGATCACCGGGCACAAGCCGGCGGTGATCCTGTCCGACGACCCGAAGGCCAGCAAGCGGCTCGAGCGGTTCACCCACTCCGACGAGCGCTTCGCGGTGTGCGTCCGGATGATCAGCGAAGGCGTGGACATCCCGCGGGCCGCCTGCCTCGCCTGGATGACCAGCTACCGCACCCCCTTGTTCTTCGCGCAGGCCGTCGGCCGCGTAGTGCGCTCACGGCGACCCGGCGAGGCGGCGACCGTCTTCCTTCCCGCGGTGCGTCCACTGCTGGCGCTCGCCGCCGAGATCGAGCAGGCCCGCAACCACGTCATGCCTCCGCGCGGCGACAACGCCGACGCGCACGATCTCGACCCGCTGGTCGCGACCGAAGACCGCCTGGTCGGGGTCGACAGCTGGGAGGCCCTGGACTCCGACGCGGAGTTCGCGCACGTCCTCGAAGGCGGACGCGCCGTCGTGGCCACCCAGGTCGTGCACAGCGAGGCGGACCAGGACTTCCTGGGCCTGCCCGGCCTGCTCACCGCGGAGCAGACCGCCGCGCTGCTCGCGCGCCGGGACGCGGCGCACCGTCGCAAGGCCAGCGGCGAGGACCTGCTCGGCCACCGGCGGGACGCCGCCTGGCAGTCGGTCGCCGGGCTGAAGCGGGAGATCCACGAGATGGTCGGCCGGCTCGCGGCCCGCAACAAGATCACCCACGCCGCCGTACACGCCCAGGTGCGCAAGGCGGTGCCGAGCCCGTCCAAGTCACCGACCGAGGAGGTCCTGGCCGCGCGTCGCGACTGGCTGATGGAGCAGCTCTGCTAGTGCCCCGTCGACCCGGACGGGATGATCACCGGGTGACACCGGTCAGGGCGGGCTTCCTCAGCATCACCGGCCCGGCGCCGGCCGACGACGACGGCAGCTACCTGCGCTGGCACCTGCTCGACCACATGCCGGAGCAGTACCGGATCCCCGGCATCGCGCTCGGTCTGCGCTGGATCGCCGACGGCGACTACCCACGGCATCGGATCGCCGCCGAGGGTGATCTCGCCGACGTCGGCAACGTCGTCGCCTATCTCATGTCCGACCCGGTCCAGGAGACCTACGACGCGTTCATGGACCTCGGCGCGGAGCTTCGCCAAGCCGGCCGCTTCCCCGAGGTGCGGCCGTCGCTGCAGACCCGGCTGCTCGCGCTGGACGCCGTCCAGGCGGCGCCTGCCGCCCGCGTCTCCGCGGCGGTCGTGCCGTACCGGCCGCACCGGGGCGTCCTGCTCATCGTCGAGCGACCCGGCGATCACCCCTCCGGCTGGCACGACTGGCTGGCCGGCGACCCCGACTCGGACCTGGTCGACTCGCCCGGCGTCGCGGGGGTCTGGTCGTTCCGGTCGACCGACGAGTGGCGGGTCCGGCCGACCTGCGAGGGTCCGCCCCAGCGGGTCACCGTGGTCTTCCTCGATGCGGACCCGGTCGCGACCACTGCGCGGCTGGCTGCGTCGGTCGAGCGACGCTGGAAGTCGGGCGCCGTCATACCGACGTTCGCCGGGCCGCTACGCACCATGATCGACTGGGAAGCGTGGCCGGCGGACGCGGCCGGATGACGCGGTCGAGGGGGACGTAGTGCGACTGTCGCTGGTGACGCCGGTGCTCACCATGCTTCCGGGCGGGCACGCCCGCTGGGAGGAGACCGCCACGATCGAGGACGTGGCAGTGATCGCCGCGGCCTGCGACCGGCTCGGTTACGACCACCTCACCTGCAGCGAGCACATCGGCGTGCCCGCGAGCGAGGCGCCGCGGCGCGGCGCGACCTACTGGGATCCGCTGGCAACGCTCGGGTACCTCGCTGCCCGCACCGAGCGGATCCGGCTGGCGACCAACGTGCTCGTCCTCGGCTACCACCATCCGCTGGAGATCGCGAAGCGGTACGGCACGCTGGACGTGGTCAGCGGTGGGCGGCTGGTCCTGGGCGTCGGGGTGGGGACCCTCAAAGAAGAGTTCGACCTGCTCGGCGCGCCGTTCGACGACCGGGGCGAGCGCGCCGACGACGCGATGCGCGCGCTGCGTGCGGCGCTGTCCCAGCGAGAGCCGTCGTACTCCGGCACGCACTACTCGTTCGAGGGCCTGGTGATCGACCCGTGCGCGGTCCAGCCGCGGGTGCCGTTGTGGGTGGGTGGCCGGACCAAGCGGTCGCTGCGACGCGCCGTAGCGCTCGGCGACGGGTGGACCCCGTTCGCCGTGACGGCGGAGCAGGTCCGCGAGTGGCTCGATCAGACCGAGCCCGCCGCCGACTTCGAGGTCGTCCTCGCGCCGTCGCGTCCGCTCGACCCCTGCGACCATCCCGACGAGGCCGCGGCCGAACTACGAACCCTGGCCGAAGCCGGCGCGACGATCGTGAAGGCGAGCCTGGTGCACCACTCACTCGCGCACTGCGTCGAGCAGCTCGAAGCGCTCGCGCAGCTGGCGTAGCTTTGCAGCCCCGGACTAGCGGCCGGCCTTGACCGCCTTGTTCGTCTTGGGGTTGTAACAGGCACCGGGCATCCCGAGCATCTGCGCCGGCACGCAGCGGTTGGAGTTCACGCACGCCCGCGGCGCCTGGTCTCCGGCCAGGATGCGTGCGGCGACGTCCGGCTCGGCGTAGAAGGGTCTGCCGATGCCGACCATGTCGGCCTGCCCGGCGTCGAGGATCTGGTTGACCTCGGCCGCGGTCCGGATGCCGCCGACCGCGAACACCGGGACCGACACCTGTGCCTTGACCGCGGCGAACAGGTCGCGGTTCCACACCGGCTTGAAGGGCGCGCGCTTGCCGCCCCACCAGTAGCCGAACCGCAGCGAGGCGCGGCGGGTCCGGCGCGGAGCAGCGCGTCGAAGCCGCTCGACCATCGCCTTGTTCTCCCGCAGGTTGGTCGGCGCGTCCCCGCGCGCGAGGGTCGCGTCGGGAAGCACCGACACCACGACCGGCGTGACCGCGTCGTACCCCCACTCCTGGGCCAGCCGCGCGACCTCGATCGCTTCGTCGCGAGTGGCGTGCGGAAAGCCGAGCGGCGCGACCTCCTCGGGAACCTTCACGGTGCACGGGAAGTCGGGGCCGGCCTGCTCGGCCACGGCTTCCCGGATCAGCTTGAGCACCCGGGCGCGGTTCTCGGTCGACCCACCGAACTCGTCGGTGCGCCGGTTGTAGAACGGGGACAGGAACTGGTCGAGCAGCTTGGCGTTGGCCGAGCCGAGCTGGACGCCGTCGTAGCCGGCCTCGCGGGCCCACGCGGCGACCTCGCCGTAGCGGGACGCCATCGCGCGCACCTCGTCGGTCGTCATCACGTGCAGCGGCACCCCACGGAAGGACGGTCGCAGGAACCACGGCAGCGGCGACGCGGCCAGGATCGGGCCGGAGCGCTGTGCGGCGTACGGCTCGTGCCATGCCTCCATTGCGTAGATGCCGGCGTGGCCGATCTGGAGCATGATGCTCGCGCCCGCGCGGTGGACCGCGTCGACCATCGGCGCCAGCCGCAGGGCCTTGTCCCGGCTGTCGACGCAGGTCATCCCGGGCGACGAACGGCCCTCGGGCCAGATGCACGAGGAGCCTTGGATGATCAGCCCGACACCGTGCTCGGCGTTGGCGACGAAGTGCCGCTGGTAGGTAGCCGCCGCCGACTCGCCGTCACCGGCGCCCTCCAGCACCGGCGCGCGGTAGAGCCGGTTGCGGATCGTGGCTGCGCCGATCCGGATCGGTGTCCCCACCAGCCCGCTCACCGCTCAAAGCCTCCTCGGTACGTCGACGGTTCCGAGGCTATCCGTCGCCGAGTTCGACCCGCGCCTGCTCCGCGGACCGCACCCTGTTGCGGCCGGCGCGCTTCGCGGCGTAGAGCGCGCGGTCCGCCGATCGCAGCAATGCCGCGGCGTCCGCGCCGTCGTACGGGAACGTCGCCACACCGACGCTGGCCGTTACCTTCACCTCGGTGTCGGCGTCCTGTACCGCCAGCCGGATCCGGTCGGCCAGCTTGACCGCGAGCCCGGCCGAGCAGCCCGGCAGCACCGCCGCGAACTCCTCGCCTCCGTAGCGCGCCACCGTGTCGTAGGAGCGCACCGCCCGTTGCAAGGCGCGGCTGGTCTGCCGCAGCACGGTGTCGCCGGCGATGTGCCCGTGCACGTCGTTGAGCGCTTTGAAGTTGTCGATGTCGATCAGCAGCACCGACAGCCGGCCGTCGGACCGGGAGGCCCGCCCGATCTCGCGGTCGAGAGCCCGGTCGAACGCCCGCCGGTTCGACAGCTGGGTCAGACCGTCGGTGATGGCGAGCTGCCGCACTCGCTGCAGGAGCTCGACGCTGCGCAGGGCGACCGCCGCGTGCCCGGCGAAACGCTCAGTTGCGGCGATCACCCGCTTCTCGGAGCGCCTGCCCGCCCAGGGCCCGAGCGCGACGACCAGGACCCCAACGACGCCGTCGGCGACCAGCGGTACGACGAGGGCGTCGTGTACCCCGGGCATCGTGAGCGAGAGCCACAGATCAGTGGTCTCGTCGATGCCATCGAGGCGGACCGTCTCGCGGCGCTGGATCGCCTTCCGGATCACCGACTCCTCGTCGATCAGCGCGTCCTCACGCACCGGTACCAGCCCGGACGCCGCAAGCAGCCGCGGAATCTCCTGGTCGACCTCGAACAGGACCATCCGGTCGTAGCCGAACGCATCGCCGAGCGCTTCCAGCAGGAGCTGCCCGACGCTCGGCGCGTCCTCCGCGTTCTCCATGTCGCGGCCGAGGTCGACCAGCCGGTCGATCTCGCCTCGGCGGCGACGCAGCTCGCGCTGGTTGACCGAGGCGAGGATGGCGGTGGCGATGGTCAGCACCCACAGCGCGGCGAGGAAGGCCCACAGCCGGGCGAGCTCGGTGTCCGCGGAGCTGCCGAAACCGTCCAGTGCGTTTCGCCATTGCGCGACGAAAAACCCGATCTGTGCCAGCGACTGCCACACCGCGGCCGCGAGCCCGGTCGCCGACGTGCCGAGCAGGGTGACGACGGTCAGGTAAACCAGCACCAGATACCGGTCGGCGCCGGTGGAGCCGCCGGACAGGTAGGTGGCCGCGCCTAAGAAGGCGCCGTCGAAGCCCAGCGCGAGCCAGAACATCCATCGGTAGAAGCCACCCGTGAGCCAGCGCGACAACGCCTCGATGCCGAACGTCGCAACGAGATAGGCGGCGGACACGACGGTGAGGAACAGCAGGGAGAGCCGCAGCTCGTCGGGCAGGAGCGCGGCATAGATGACGGTGGTGACGGCGAGTACGGCGCGCAGCGACCGCAGGTAGAGCGGTCGCTCGCGAAGAGGATCCAGCTCCCTGCCCCTCGGTGACGCCTTGTCGGCGGCGAGCGCAATCCGCATTACCGGTGTGTTCGACTCCCCAGGTAGCCCGCCTTGACAGCCCGTTCGAGTGGCGTCATCCCATGTGTGGGTAGCGCCACTCCACGGCTGGTCGCAAAGTCTGCTTCACCACCCTGGGGCTGGTCCAGCGCAGCAGGTTGTACGCCGACCCCGCCTTGTCGTTCGTGCCGCTCGCCCGTGCACCCCCGAACGGCTGCTGCGCGACGACCGCACCCGTGGGCTTGTCGTTCACGTAGAAGTTGCCCGCGGCGTATCGAAGCGCAGCCGTGGCGAGGTGCACCGCGTCGGGGTCGTCGGCGAACACGGCGCCGGTCAACGCGAACGGCGTCGCCTGGTCGATGTGGCGCAGCGTGGCCTCGTAGTCCGCGTCGTCGTACACGTGCACCGCGAGCACCGGGCCGAACAGCTCGGTACGGAACACCTCATGGGTGGGATCGCTGCCGACGAGGACGGTGGGCTCGACGAAGAAGCCTTCGCTGTCGTCGGCTCCGCCACCGGCGAGGACGGAGATCGACGAGTCGGCACGCGCCCGGCCGACGGCGGAGGTGATCCGGTCGTAGGCACGCCGGTCGATCACCGCCCCCATGAACATCGAGAAGTCGGTCGGGTCACCCATCGGGATCGCCCGCACGGTGTCGGCGAGGTCGTCGCGCAGTCGCTCCCATACCGACGCGGCGATGTACGCGCGCGAGGCGGCGGAGCACTTCTGCCCCTGGTACTCGAACGCACCGCGGACCAGGCCCACCCGCAGCGCGTCGACGTCGGCGCTCGAGTGCGCGACCACGAAGTCCTTCCCTCCGGTCTCACCGACCAGGCGCGGGAAGTCCCGGTAGCCATCGAGGTGGTCGGCAACGGTCCGCCACAGGTGCCGGAAGGTCGGCGTCGATCCGGTGAAGTGGATGCCCGACAGCCGCGGGTCGACCAGTGCGACCTCGCTCACCGCGGCGCCGTCGCCGGTCACGAGGTTGATCACGCCGGGCGGCAGGCCGGCTGCCTCGAGCAGCCGCATGGTGTGGTGCGCCGCGAGGGCCTGGGTGGGCGACGGCTTCCACACGACCGGCACGCCCATCAGCGCGGGAGCGGTGGGCAGGTTGCCCGCGATCGAGGTGAAGTTGAACGGCGTGATCGCCAGCACGAAACCTTCGAGCGGACGATGGTCGAACCGGTTGGTTGCGGCCGGGACCGACTGCGGCTGCTCGGCGTCGATCTGGCGCGCGAAGGCGACGTTGAAGCGCCAGAAGTCGATCAGCTCGCACGCGGAGTCGATCTCTGCCTGGTAGCAGGTCTTCGACTGGCCGAGCATCGTCGTGGCGTTGAGGTCATCACGCCACGAGCCGGCCAGGAGGTCCGCGGCCCGCAGGAACACCTCGCTTCGTTCCTCGAGGCCGCGGCGGCGCCAGTCGTCGCCGGCCGCGACCGCGGCCTCGACCGCCTCGGCGACCTCCGCTCGCGTGGCCTGCCAGGTCCGCCCGAGGACCGTCGAGTGCCGGTGCGGCGCCACGACGTCGTTCGGCGCACCGCCACCGGCGAGCTGAGTCCCGCCGATCGTCAACGTCAGGTCGAGCGGCCCAGCAGTCGCGTGCGAGGCGAGCGCCGCCTCGAGCGCGGCCCGATCTGGCGAGCCGGGTGCGTACTCGCGGACCGGCTCGTTGCGTGGGAGGTCGGCACTCACAGGAAGTCCAGCTCCTGGACGGCATACCAGCCCAGCTCCACCGCCTCCGCCTCGCCGCGGGC
>CAZEAM010000347.1:0-7702 GCA_964510285.1 uncultured Frankiaceae bacterium
CACCTACTTGGACCGGCTGCTATCGGAGTTCGACGTCAGGCCGGATAGCAACCCCGCCCAGGCCGACGCGTGGCACCAGCGGGTCGCCCAACTTCGCGACGAGTACACCCACGGAATCGCGCTACTCGACGACCTGGCAGGCGGCGATTTCACCTCGCTGCCGCCGACGCGCCAGGACGTCATCCTGTCCCAGGGCGAAGCGTCGTCGTTCGCCAGATTGCTGTTCGACCACACCATCGAAGCCATATACGCGGACTGCCAGACCCGAGCGGCCGACGTCAATGCCCACCTCTAAAGCTATCAGCGTCGGCTCTGGCGCCGGCGGATCGACGGTGGCGATGGTGCTCGCCGAGGCCGGCTGGGACGTCGTGATCTTCGAGAAGGGGTCGAACTACTACGGCGGGCTGCACGGCAAGGACCTACCCACGACGCTGTTCTCCAACGACGAGATCAAGGAACGCTTCCGCTACTTCGACCAGCCCGACCCGATCGCCTACCCGCGGACCTTCCGCGGGACGCCGAGCGGCCCGGCGACGTACGTCGGCTCGGTGAACGACCTCCCGGTCACGGTCGGCGGCGGGACGGTGCACTGGGACGCGAAGACGCCGCGGTTCTGGGACATCGACTTCCAGCAGCGGTCCGCGCTCGGTCCGGTCGACGGCGCCGACGTCGCGGACTGGCCGTTCGACTACGCCGAGATCGCGCCGTACTACGACGAGATCGAGAAGCTGATCGGCGTCCAGGGTGACTTGTCGGCGATGCCGGCGCACACGCTGTCGCACGCCCCCCGCTCGCACCAGTTCCCGATGCCGCCGGGCCCGCAGCAGCGCTCGTCGATGCTGCTGGCCGCGGCCGCCACCCGGCTCGGGCTGCACCCCTATCCATTCCCGATGGCGATCAACTCGCAGCCCTACGACGGGCGTCCGGCCTGCAACAACTGCGGCTTCTGCGGCGAATACGGCTGCCCGATCCTCGCGCGGGTCGGCGCGCTCGGTCCGCTGCGACGTGCCTTGCGCACCGGACGCGTCGACCTGCGGGCGGAGTCGATGGTGTACCGCATCGACCGCAAGGGCCGGCGCGCCACCGGCGTGCGCTACTTCCGGCCGGACGGCTCGAAGGCGCGCGAGCACGCCGACGTGGTGGTGCTCGCGGCATCGGGGATCGAGAGCGTGCGGCTCGCGCTGCTGTCCGACCTGCCCGACCCGCATGACCGGATCGGCCGACGGCTGATGTTCCACAGCTTCGTGGTCGGTTTCGCGGTCTTCCTCGCCGAGCGGGTCCACCCCTACCGCGGCCGGTCGACGACGCAGTGCTTCGAGGACTGGGCCGACCCGGACTATCCCGGGGCTCGGGAGGTCGCGAAGGCCGCCGGGCTGCCGTACATCCGCGGCGGGTTGTGCGAGCTCGGCGGCAGCCAGGAGCCGATCACCGAGGGCACCTTCTACCAGTTCCTGCTCACGCTGCTGCAGCCGCAGCAGCCATTCGGGCGGACGTTCAAGGAGCTGATGCGGACCAGCCTCCTGCGTGACCGGCTGGCCGCGCTGAACATGATCGGCCACGACCTGCCCTACCTGACCAACCGCGTCGACCTCGACCCGAAGGTCAAGGACATGTTCGGCCTGCCGGTCCCCCGGATCACCTACGCCGAGGGCAAGCACGAGCAGGTCGCCGGAGCGTTCTACTCGGCGCAGACGACAGCGCTGTGTACGGCGGCCGGCGGCGGCGTCGGGGCCGGCGTACCGAGCAGCGTGCAGTCGGTATCGACGCCTGGATCCACGCTTCCCAACACGAAACACATCATGGGCGGGATGCAGATGGGGCACGATCCGCGACACAGCGTGACCGACCCCCACGGCCGGATGCACTCGATGGACAACGTGTACGTCGCCGACGGCGGCGTGTTCGTGACGTCGGGCGCGCAGAACCCGACCAACACCCTGATGGCGGTCGCGCTGCGCACCGCCCGCCATCTCGCGGGCAACCGCGACGCTATGGTCGCTAGGTAGCGGGTCCACGCACCTTGACGCGGCGCCGGTAGACCGTCGCCTGCCGCCGCCGCCCAGCCGCCGAGCGCTCGTGGGTCCGTCCTTCGCCCGTCGATGACATGCCCGCCATCGCGCACGGGCACGAGCAGTGCGGAGGTGAGCGAATGCGCGCGTGGACGGTTCGGCCCGGAGAGGCGGGAAGTGCGGCGATCCGAGACATCGACACCGCTCCCGGGACCGGGGACGTCGTCGTCGAGACGATCGCCGTCGGGGTCTGCGGCACCGACAAGGAGATCACCAGCGGCGAGTACGGCGAGGCGCCCGCAGGCGACGACGTGTTGGTCCTCGGTCACGAGTCGCTCGGCCGGGTGGTCGAGGCGCCGTCGGACAGCCACCTCGCTCCCGGCGACCTGGTGGTCGGGATCGTGCGGCGCCCCGACCCGGTGCCGTGCGCGAACTGTGCGGTCGGCGAATGGGACATGTGCCGCAATGGGCAGTACACCGAGCGCGGGATCAAAGGCGCGCACGGGTACGGCGCCGAGCAGTACCGGATCGAGTCCGACTTCGCCGTCCCCCTCGCGCCGTCGCTGGCCGAGGTCGGTGTCCTGCTCGAGCCGACCACGGTGGTCGCCAAGGCGTGGGAGCACATCGAGTACATCGGGCGCCGGGCGCACTGGGAGCCGAAGACCGTGGTGGTCACCGGCGCCGGGCCGATCGGGCTGCTCGCCGCCCTGCTGGGAGTGCAGCGCGGCCTGGAGGTGCATGTCACCGACATCGTGACCACGGGCCCGAAGCCGAAGCTGGTCGCCGACCTCGGCGGCACCTACCACGCGAAGCCTGCGAGCGAGATCGGGCTGGCTCCCGACATCGTCATCGAATGCACCGGCGTGGCGCCGGTGATCGAGGACGCACTCACGCTGAGCGGCAACGACGGGGTGACCTGCCTGACCGGGGTGTCGTCGTCCGGGCGCCAGCGGACGATCGACCTCGGCGGGTTCAACCGCGAGGTCGTGCTGCAGAACGACACCGTCTTCGGTTCGGTCAACGCGAACCGCCGGCACTACGAGGCGGCCGCGGCGGCACTCGCTGACGCCGACGTCGACTGGCTGGGGCGCCTGATCACCCGCCGGGTCCCGATCGACCGGTTCGCCGACGGGCTGGACCGCCGGCCGGACGACGTGAAGGTCATCCTCGAGTTCCAGGCCGGCTGAACGTGCCCCGAGCACCACTCGCGATCGAGAGCTACGCCCTCATCGGCGACACCCACACCGGCGCGCTGGTCGGCTCTGACGGTTCGATCGACTGGCTGTGCCTGCCGAGGTTCGACTCGGGCGCGGTCTTCGCCGCGCTGCTCGGCGACGAGGAGAACGGGCACTGGACGATCCGCCCGGCGGGTGAGGTCCGGACGACCCGGCGCCGCGACCGCGGCGACACCCTCGTCCTCGAGACCATCTTCGAAACCGACGACGGCGTCGTACGGCTCGTGGACTTCATGCCGATTCGCGGCGAGTCGGCCGACCTCGTCCGGATCGTCGAAGGCGTCCGCGGAACCGTCCCAATGCGGATGGAGCTGCGGCTGCGTTTCGACTACGGCCAGCGGGTGCCGTGGGTGCATCGCGTCGACAAGGACCTCGTCGGCGTCGCGGGTCCGGACGCGGTCTGGCTGCGGACGCCGGTGGACCTGCACAGCCAGGACATGGCAACGGCGGCCGAGTTCAGTGTCGCGGCGGGCAAGCAGGTCCCGTTCGTACTGACCTGGCGCCCCTCCCACCTGCCGACGCCGACCCCGGTCGATCCGCATGACGCGCTCGAGTCGACCGAGCGCTTCTGGCAGGACTGGGCCGACCGCAGCACGGTGAGCGGCCCGTGGCGGGAGCCGGTGCTGCGATCCCTGCTCACCCTCAAGGCGCTCACCTACGCGCCGACCGGCGGCATCGTCGCCGCGGTGACGACGTCGCTGCCGGAGCAGCTCGGCGGCGTGCGCAACTGGGACTACCGGTACTGCTGGCTGCGCGACGCGACCCTGACATTGCAGGCGTTCATGTACCACGGCTACCTCGACGAGGCCCGCGCCTGGCGCGAGTGGCTGCTGCGGGCGATCGCGGGCGACCCCGCCGACATGCAGATCATGTACGGCGTCGCCGGTGAGCGACGGATCGACGAGTGGACCGTCGACTGGCTTCCCGGCTACCAAGGCGCCAGCCCGGTCCGGGTCGGCAACGCGGCGTCGCGGCAGTTCCAGCTCGACGTGTACGGCGAGATCATGGACGCGCTTCACCAGGCGCGCCAAGCCGGCCTCGAGCCGAACGAGTCGGCCTGGGAGATGCAACGCGTCCTCATGCGCTACGTCGAGGATCACTGGACCGAACCGGACGAGGGCATCTGGGAGGTCCGCGGCGGCTCGAAGCACTTCACCCACAGCAAGCTGATGGCGTGGGTCGCCGCCGACCGCGCGGTCAAGGCGGTCGAGCAGTCCGGCCTGGAAGGGCCGCTCGACCGCTGGCAGCAGCTGCGCGACGACATCCGGGCCGACGTTCTGGCGCACGGCTTCGACTCTGATCGCGGCACCTTCACCCAGTACTACGGCTCGCGCGAGCTCGACGCCGCGCTGCTGATGGTGCCGCTGGTCGGCTTCCTGCCGGCGAGCGACGAGCGGGTGCGCGGAACGGTCGCCGCCATCGAGCAGCACCTGATGCGCGACGGGTTCGTGCAGCGCTACACGCAGAGGGAGGGAGTCGGGACCGACGGGTTGCCACCCGGCGAAGGAGCTTTCCTGCCCTGCACCTTCTGGCTCGCGGACAACTACGCCCTGATGGGCCGGCACGACGACGCGCGGGCGACGTTGGAGCGGCTGCTCGCGCTGCGCAACGACGTCGGGCTGCTGGCGGAGGAGTACGACGGCGCCGCCCAGCGGCTGGTCGGCAACTTCCCGCAGGCGTTCAGCCACGTGCCGCTGATCGACACGGTCCGACTGCTCACCGCCACGTCCGGCGCGGACACACCTGTCAGTGCCGCAGACCGCCCTAGCGGGGTCAGAGCCTGACAAGTCGCGCGAACTGGGTGGAGCTGAGGGGATTCGAACCCCTGGCCTCTTCGTTGCGAACGAAGCGCGCTACCAACTGCGCCACAGCCCCTGAAGCGCCGCCGAGTCTAGCCCGGCGCGATTGCCGCTTGGAGACGCTCTAGGGTCTTCAGGCGGCAACGGCGGGGTCAGTCGTTGACCGCCCAGCGGCGATCGAGGATGGCCTCGAGGTCGTCGTCGGCCTCGATCTCGGCGACCCGCTCCACCGGCGGCAGGATCGGCTCGCTCGGGCGGCGCCTCACCGGGCGCTGCGGCGCCGGAGGCTTCATCGCGTACGTCGGGCGCGGCACCGGGACCGGCTCCCAGGGCGAGCCGCCGACCGGCTCCGCGGCCGGAGCCGCCCCCGGCTGCTCCGCCTCGACCGGTACGGCGCGACGGGCTCCGGTCTCGATGAACCCGGGCTCGCCATCGACCGACGTGGTGAGGTCGGCGTCCTGGTCGAAGAAGCCGTCACCGGCAGCGGCCGCAGCCGGCGCGGGGGCGGACCCGAGCAGGTCGTCGTCGGAAAGCGCGGTCTGGTCGAACACGGCGTCGGCCGCCTGTGCCCGCCGGGTGGCCGCGCTGACGTAGACCGACTGGACCGCCGGGGCGGAGTGGCGGATCGTGACGCCTTCTTCCCATTCCGGTTCGTCGACGAGGGCGGCCTCGAGCCGGCGACGGTTCTGAGCCTGCCTGGCGGCCCGGCGCCGCGCAGCGGCAGCCAGCAGCGCCATCCGGCGAAGGTGCACGACGAACGAGACCACCGAGACGTCGAGGATGATCTGCAGCGCCCACAGCAGTACCGATCCGCTCACCACCGCCGCGACGAATACCGCCAGGTCGCTGACCAGCAGCACGGCCAGCGAGCGGGTCCGGCGTCGCGCCGCGCCGCGCCGGCGGCGGGCGGCGACTGCGTCCGGTGCGGACGCGCCGGAGACATGGACGTCGAGTGCGCGGTTGCGACTGGACATCTGCGCCTCACGCTGGTTGTCGTCGTACCGAGACAGGGTGTGCATCGCGGCGGTGAAGCGATCGACGGAGCGCGACTCCTCGACCTCGTCGTGCCGCTTGAGCCACATCGGGACGAGGACGACAGCCCACATCAGCACGAGTCCCAGGATGATGACGGGACTCACGGTCATGCCGTCCGAGGGAGTGCGTCCATCGCCCTTCGAACGCTAACGAGGGAATCCGCGATGGGCACGGACCCGAGTCGGTGTGTCGCGGACTAGCGAACCTTGGTTCGCTAGGAGTCGCCGGCCTGGCTGCGATGCCACCTGGCGAGCAGGCCCCCGGGGACCTCTTCGCGGACCAATGCATAGGAGAGGTGGTCTCGCCAGTCGCCGGAGATGTGCAGGAACCGCTCCCGGGTGCCTTCGAGCCGAAATCCCAGCTTCTCCACCACCCGGCGGCTCGCGGTGTTCTCCGGCCGGATGTTGACCTCGATGCGGTGCAGCCCCACGACCTCGAAGCAGTGGTCGACCGCGAGCGCCACGCAGGTCGGCATGACACCCCGCCCGGCCACCCGCTGGTCCACCCAGTACCCGATCGATGCCGACTCCAGCGAGCCGCGCACGATCCCGGCGACGTTGAGCTGGCCGGCGAACGCGCCGTCGACGACGACGGCGAACGGCAGGCCGCGGCCGGCCCGCGCCTCCGCCCGCAGCCGCCGGGTCATCCCGGAGAACACCGCCGTCGAGGTCCCGAACACGCTCGGGCCGCCGGGCGGGGTGGCCTCCCACGGGCGCAGCCATTCGATGTTGCGCTTGCGGCTGTCGACCCATGCCCGGGCGTCCCGCGCCCGGAGCGGACGCAGCGCGATGTCTCCGTCTCTGAGCACCACCGGCCACCCCGGGACCAGCGAGAGACCCGCTCTCATGGCTGCTGCTTGTCCAGCGCCATGACGGTGGCCGGCTCGCCCGGCTCGATTGCCGCGACGTCCTCCGGTACGACGATCAGCGCGTTGCCGGACGCCAGGGCGGCGGCGGTCGGCGGGCTGCCGCCGATCGGGCGCACCGTGTACGCGCCCTGCTCGACGGCCAGCCACCCCGCGACGAAGGAGAGCACCCCCGCAGGGGAGGCCACGCGCTCGTGCAGCCGCGCCCGCACCAGCGGCCGGGTCACCGGCTCGACCCCGATCATCCGGCGCAACGTCGGCCGGACGAACGCCTCGAAGGAGATGAAGGCGCTGACCGGGTCTCCCGACAGCGCGAAGAACGGAGTGCGGTCCGGACCGATCGTCCCGAACCCCTGCGCGTGCCCGGGCTGCATCGCGAGGTGGTCGAACTGCACCGACCCGATCCGGCCGAGCACCTCGCGCAGCACCGGCGGGATCCCGGTCCCCGCACCACCGCAGGCGATCACAACGTCAGCCCGGATCAGCTGGTCCTCGAGGGTGTCCGCCAGCACGGTCGGGTCGTCCTTGACGATCCCGACCCGGAACGCGATGGCGCCGGCTTCCTGTGCGGCGGCGGTCAGCAGGGCGCTGTTCGCGTCCGGCAGCTGGCCGCGGGCGAGGGGCTGTCCCGGCTCGACGAGCTCGCGGCCGGTGGTCATCACCACGACCCTCGGGCGCGGCATGACGACCACCCGGTTGCGCCCGACGGCGGCGAGCATGCCGATCTGGGTGGGACCGAGATGCATCCCGGCGGCCATC
>CAZEAM010000348.1:0-10554 GCA_964510285.1 uncultured Frankiaceae bacterium
CCCGGGTCGCGGCCGCTGACGACGAGCCAGGCATCGTGGTCGGGAACCGCAGCCGACAGCCCGCTCGCCTGGTGCGCGACTACGCGCGCGTCGCCACGAAGCAGGCGTGACGCGACCGCCTCGACCGTTGCGCCGACCTGCCCGTCGCTCATGGCCCCGTGGATCTCACGTGCCGCGTCGAGCAGGCCGAGCACCCGGTCGCGGTCGCGCCGCGCGTCGAAATGACCGGCGAGCACCTGGCGGAGCAGCACGAACAGGACTGGTACCGCGATCAGGGACCACCGGTAGCCGGCCGCCGCCAGCCCGGCGAGCAGACCGCTGGTCGTGCCGATGCCGATCAGCAGCAGCCGAGTGGCAAGTCCCTCCCGCCACACAGCACCGAACGGCCGACCCGCGACCGCCTTGAGCAGCGTGCCCACGAGTACGGCGTTGACGATTGTGAAGGTTGCGATGCCGGCGAGAATCGCAGGGCCGAGCATGATGCTCAGCCGCCCAGGCGTGCGCCCGACGGCGTCGGCGACGAGGATCGCCGATGTGGTGGCGAGGGTCATCTGGGCGGTGTTGAAGGTGGCCTTGACCACCTCGCGGCGGCGCCAGATCTGTGCGGCGAGCTGGGTTGTCGCGGCGAGCAGGATGGTGGTCGCCGTTGGGCACATCGCGATGACGATCGCCATCAGGCCGTCGGCGAAGCTCACGGCTTCGGAGTAGTTGCGGCCGTAGATGAGAAGCGGAAACCGCTCGGAAACGACGAACATCACGCCGACGGTCACGAGAGTGGCAACGTTGCCCAGCCCGGAGGTCGTGACCTGGCTGGCCGCCCAACCGATCGCGAGCGCAGCCGTGACGGTTGCGCTCGCGATCAGGAGCCGAGCGCGAGCCGGCAGCGCCGGACCGCTCATCGGTCAGCACTCATTGCTGCTAGTTCCACGACGAGGCGTTCCACGAACTGGCGTTCCAGGAGGAGGCGTTCCAGGAGCTGGCGTTCCAGGAGCTGGCGTTCCAGGAGCGGGCGTTCCAGGACGACGCCATGATGTCCGCGCTGTAGTTCGCGGCGTTCCAGCTCGAGGCGTACCAGGTCGACAGGAGCGGGACCGAGACACCGGGGAGCAGCGGGATCGCCACCGACGACCACTGCTGGTCGAGGCTCACCGGCGGGCAGTTCGCCGCGTCGTACGCGTCGAGGTCGCCGTGGCCCTCCAGCGTCGCGTCACCGGTCGGTCCGGGTGTCACGGTGGCGAGCAGCCGGGCCTTGATCTCGTCCGGCGCCGCGTTCGGGTTCTGCTGAGCAACCAGCGCCGCGGCACCGCTGACGATGGCCGCCGAGAAGGAGGTGCCGGAGCCGACGAAGTTCGCGCCGCCGACCACCGCGCTCGGGTAGGTCTGGGCGATGAACGAGCCGGGGGCGCGGAGGCTGACCACGGACTTGCCCGCGGCGACCAGGTCGGGCTTCAGCCACCCGTTCGCGGCCGTCGGGCCGGCGCCGCTGAACCCGGCGATGCTGTCGTCGTCCGGGGCGGCGGTGCCGTTGTCGTCGAGCGCGCCGACGGTGATCACCATGGGATCGTCACCGGGAGCGGTGATCGTGCCGGCGTCGGGCCCGGTGTTGCCCGCGGAGGTCACCACGGTGATCCCGGCCCGCCACGCCGCCTCGACCGCCTGGTCGAGCGGGTTGAGCTGCGTCGGCCCCCACGGCACCTGACCGAGGGACAGGTTGAGCACCTTGATGCCGTACGCCGCGCGGTTCGCGATCACCCACGAGATGCCCTGGATCACCCGGGAGACGTCGGTCATGCCGGTGGCGCCGGCGACCTTGACCGACACGAGCTTTGCGCCGGTCGCCTCACCGGCGTAGGCGCCGTCGGACGAGCTGCCGTCGCCGGCGATCAGACCGGCGACGAAGGTGCCGTGGCCGTAGCCGTCCTGCAGGGCGTTTCCGTCACCGGAGAAGTCGGCGCCGGCGACGAGGCGGTTGCCGAAGTCGGGCAGTGGGGCGATCCCGGTGTCGAGGACGGCCACGCCGACGCCCTTGCCCGTGATGCCGGTGGGCGCCAGCGCATCCGCGCCGGTCTCGTCACGGAAGGAGTTGGCTGCGGGAGTCGTCGCGGGCAGCGCGCCGACCAGGCCGTCGACCGCGACCGGCGCGTTGGGAACCGCGGTCAGGCCCAGCGTCTGCAGCAGGCCGATCGCATTGGAGGACGGCAGCTGCGCGAGTACGCCGTTGACCAGCGGCAGCGACGCGACCGTACGGCCGCCGGCGAGGCCGACGAGCGTTCTCACCGTCGGCGCCGAGACGCCCTGGACGATGACCGAGACCGGCGCCGTTGCGGCGCTCGCGGGCGCGGCCCCTGCCAGGCCACCTGCAAGGACTCCGCCGGACGCGACGAGAGCGACCACATGACGGATCGAGAAGCGCCGAGACCGCCGCTGACCGGACACGATTCCTCCTAGACGCGAGCGTGCTGGGGACGCTGCGAGCGTGCCTTCGAGCATGTCCGGGGAAGCCCGCGAACTGAATAGCGGACCGTTGCTATTTCGCGAGGATTGGGATGGCCCGGGTTAGTTATGCAGCGGCTAGTCCGAGTCCGAATCGGGTGGGTTTGACCCCACTTTCGAGCTAGCGGCGCGGGCTCGAACCGCGGTTCGCGGCCCGGTTGATCCGCTCGAGATCCTGCTTCAGCTCGGCCTGCTTCTTGCCGTACTCCGCGAAGTCCCCGCGCTTGAGCGCCGCCTCCGCATCGGCCTCGTCCTGCTGTGCCTCGGCGATCAGGTCGCGCAGCGCCGCAGAGGCCGGCGGCGCCGAGGTCGGACCAGTGGTCTGAGCCGGAGCCGTGGGCGTCTTCGAGTTGGTCTTGAGCCCGAACACTTGGTTGAGCGCCTCGTCCAGGTTCGACTGGAAGCCCGCGTTGCCGTTGGAGTAGGCGAGGAACTTCTGCAGCACCGGGAAGTTCTGGCCGCCGGAGGCCTGCACGTACCACGGCTCGACGTAGAGCATCGAACCGGCGATCGGGACGGTGAGCAGGTTGCCCTTGATCACCTGAGAGCCGCCTTGGTCGAGCAGGCTGTGCACCCGCGAGATCGTCGCGTTGGCGTCGAGCTCGTTCTGCACCTGGCCCGGTCCGGCCAGGCCGGCGTTCGCCGGCACGGTCAGCATCGTGAACTTGCCGTAGTCCGGGCCCGGCTGGGAGTTGACCGAGAGGTACGCCGTGAGGTTGCGGTAGGTGAGCGACACCAGTGGTGAGGTCAGCGAGAACACCGGCGGTGACGTACCGCCGTCGGGCGAGACGGTCAGGTAGTACGACGGCTGCGGCACGGTCGGCAGTCCGGCCGGCAGCGTCGGGTCGTTCGGGACGTTCCAGAACTCGGTGCCGTTGTAGAACGCGCGCGGGTCGGTCACGTGGTAGTGCGCGATCAAGGTGCGCTGAAGGTTGAACAGGTCCTCCGGGTAGCGCAGATGCGGGACCAGCGCCGGAGGCATCGCGGACTGTGGCTGCACGACCCCCGGGAACGCCTTCTCCCAGGTCTTCAGCACGGGGTCCGGGGTGGCGTCCGGATTAGTCGGTGAGCTCTGCTGGTCCCACTCGTAGAGGGTGACCTGGCCCGTGTATGCGTTGACGGTGGCCTTCACCGAGTTGCGGATGTAGTTGATCTGGGCGTTTCGCTGCGCGGCCACGGCCTGGGTGGTGGCGTTGAGCGAAGTCCTGGTCGACGAGCTCAGGGACTCCTGTTCGGAGTAGGGGAAGCCGTCGGTGGTCGTGTAGCCGTCGACCACCCACAGGACCTGTCCGTCGATGACGACCGGGTACGGGTCGCCGTCCAGCGTGAGCCACGGCGCGACCTTCGCCACCCGGTCCCTCGGGTCGCGGATGTACATGATTCGCGAGTCCGAGTTGACCCCGCTGGACAGCACGATGTTCTTGTCTCGGAACTTCCAGCTGTAGAGCAGCTGCCGGAACAGGGAGCCGATGGGCACCCCACCGTCACCCTGGTAGGTCGTGTTGACCTGTCCGGCGCCCTTGTCGTTCGGGTAGTCGAGCTCGCGCGGCCGGGTCCCGGCCGGCGCGCCGACGATCGAGTACTCGGGAGCGCCGTCGCCGAAGTAGATCCGCGGCTGGAACTTGCCGCCGGTGGTGGTCTGGAGGTCGCTCAGCGCGCCGGTCGGTGGCAGGTCCGACTCGATGAAGTCGGGCGACCCATCGGCCTGTGCCTGGTCGGCCTCCGCGGCGACCACGCCGAAGCCGTGGGTGTACACGAGATGGTCGTTGATCCAGTTCCGCTGCTTGGCCTGCAGGCCGGCCAGCGAGATGTTGCGGGTGCCGATGACGACGTCGGTCGGTGTGCCGGTCTTGTCGAGCTGGTAGCGGTCGACGTCGAGCGAGTCCTCGAAGGCGTAGAACGAGCGCTGCTGCTGAAGCTGCTCGTAGGTCCGGGACACCACGTTGGGATCGAGCACCCGCAGCTGCACGTCCTTGCTGACCTCGCTGCGCAGCTGCGCCCCGCTGAGGTCCGACACCCCGGGGTACTGCTTCGTCGTCAGCTTGTCGGGGCCGATGCCGAAGGCGTACTGCGTCTGCGTGATGTTGCGCCCGATGTAGGGGGCCTCCAGGTCCTGGGCACTCGGCTTGACCTTGAACTGCTGGACGAGCGCGGGGAAGGCGCCCCCGATCACCAGCGCCGAGACGACCATCAGGCCGAACGCGACCGCGGGAAGCATCCAGTTGCGGGTGTAGATGTTCGCGAAGAACAGCAAGGCGCAGATGATCGCGACGAACACCAGGATCGTCTTCGCGGGCAGCACGGCATGGACGTCTGTGTACGACGGCCCGGTCACGCTTCCACGTCCGGAGAACGCGAGCCCGAAGCGGTCCAGCCAGTAGGCGAACGCCTTCAGCAGGACGAAGACACCGAGCAGCACCGACACGTGCACGCGCCCCGCCGGCGTCCACTTCGGTCCCGGGGTCTGAACGCGCAGCGACCCGTACAGGTACGCGGTGATGAGGACGGCGACGAGGGAGACGGCCACCATCGCGAACAGCATGCCGAGCACGAATCGCTGCATCGGGTAGGTGAAGGCGAAGTAGGACACGTCACGGTGGAACTGCGGGTCCTTGTGACCGAACGACGTGCCGTTGCGCCACAGCAGCCAGGTCTGCCACCGCTGGGATGCCGCGGCTCCGCTGATGATCCCGATCACGAGCGCGACACCTGCGAGCACGAAGGCACGCGCCGGGTGAATCATCCGGCGGTACCGGTCGAGCTGCTGCTGCTCGGCGGACATCGGGGGGGACTTCGGCCGCAACCGGTAGGTGATCAGGATGTTCGCCGCGACGACGAGACCCATCACGCTGCCGAACAGCACGAACAGCACGATCTGCGTCACGAGCCGACGGCTGAACACCGAGGAGAAGCCGACCGAGCGGAACCACAGCAGGTCGGTGTAGACCGACGCGAACACCGCCCAGAGCACGAACAGCACGATGAGGGCGGCGACCACCACGATCCCGATCCGCACTCGGGCGTTGATCGGAGGCATCTGGGGCCGCTGCGGGCGTCGCGGCATGCTGAAGGTCACCCCCGCAGCGTAATGAGGAGCGCTCGACGCCCTCTTCTCGAGCGTCGCAGCTAGGGTTATCCGTCCGCGACCGGGACTTCGATCGCGAAGTCCGAGCCCTTGCCCGGCTCGGAGCTCACCTCGAGGGTCAGGCCGAGCGCGTCGGCGACCCTGGTCACGAAGCCCAGGCCCAGCCCCATGCCGCCGACCTTGCGGGTGTCGGACGCGTCCGCCTGGGAGAAGTCGCCCATCAGCTCGGCCAACCGGCTGGTGTCGATCCCGTCACCGGTGTCGCGGACGGCGATGCTCACGTGGCCGCTGTCGGCGCGCGCCGCGGTGAGTGTGATCGACGTGCCCGGCTTGGTGTACTTCACGGCGTTGTCGGCGAGCTCGTCGAGTGCCTTGCTCAGCCACCCGGCGTCGACCTCGATCGCGGGAAGCTTCGTCGCGACGCGGCGGTGCAGGTCCGCCGCCCGGTCGGGATAGCGCTCGCGCCAGGCGGTGAGCCGGGCGTCGACCAGCTTGTCGACCGCGACCCGGTCCTTCTGCGGCGACACCCGACCGGCGTCCAGAGCAGCGACGTCGACGAGCAGCTCGACCGCCCGGCTCATCCGGGCCGTGCCGGCGAGGATCTCGCCGACGAAGCTCGCCACCCGTTCCGGCGGCAGGTCGGGCCGTCGGGAGAGCATCTCGGCGTAGCCCCGGATCGGGGTCAGCGGGGTGCGCAGCTCGTGGGAGACCGTGGACAGGAACTCGGTCTTGAGCCGCTCGACCTCCCGCTCGCGGGTCCGGTCGGACAGTACGACGACCTCCCCGCGTTGGTCGGCCAGCGGCGAGCGGGCCAGCCGCACCGGGGTCTGCTCGCCGTCGTGGCGATGCAGCATGGCGTCGGTGACCAGCGGCGACTCGCCGCGGGCGAGCAGCGGCGAGCCGTCGGGGCCGCGCACGTCGACCACGTCGGTGAGGACGTGACCGACGATCTGCGACTCCTTGCGGCCGAGCATCTCGAGCGCCATCGGGTTCGCCGCGACGACCACGCTGCGCCGGTCCGTCGTCACGAGCCCGTCGGTCATCGACGACACGACCGTTTCCAGCCGCCCGCGCAACCGAGCCTCTTCCACGGCGGCGGCGCGCAGGTCACCGGTGAGACCGCGCAGTGAGGTGGTCATCGCATCGAACGCCCGAGCCAGCTCGCCGACCTCGTCGGCGGTGTCGACCGCGACTTCGCTCTCGAGGTCGCCCGCCCGGATCCGGCCGGCCGCGGCGGTCAAGCGGCGTACCGGGTCCGCGACCCGCTGCGCCATGAGGAACGCGAAGATCGCGACGGTTATCAGCACCGCCAGAGCAGTGAGGACGAGGCGTCGCAGCACCCCGCGTTGGGCGGCGAGTGCGGAGCTGGCGTTCTGGCTGATGGCCAGCGTCGCGATCCGCACGTTGTCGTTGCCGGCGGCGGTCAGCGGCACGAAGGCGGTGCTCGGTGCGGTGCCGCGGGCCGGGATGACGTTGACGACGGTGGCGCTCTCGTCGTCGACCCGGTTTGCGCGGGCTTCACCCAGGACCTGGGCGCGCTCCTCGGATCGCAGGCTGCTGGCCAACGCGAAGTTGTTGGCGATGACGGTGACGTCGTAACCGGTTTGGGTGTGCAGGGTGGACAGGTACCGGTCGACGATGCCGATGCCGTAGACCGCGGCGTACTTCGGCTTCACCTGCGCGCTGCCGCCGTTGCCGCCCGGCACCGCGGAGATGATCGCCAGGCGCGCCGGTGCACCGTGCAGCAGGATCGGTCCGGACGACGGACTGCGCACCGTGCGGCCAAGGTGCAGCGCGCTGCGCACGATCTGGCTGCCGGCGAGCTGCAGCAGCGCGGTGTCGTCGAGCGCATGCTTGTTCGGGGCGAGCAGCTTCACGCCGGACCCCGGATCGTAGACCGCAGCGAAGTAGTCGGGGTCCTCCGAGAACAGCTTGATCACCTCGGCGCACTTCGCCCGGTCGCTCGGGCAGGCGACGATGACGGTCGCCAGCAACCCGGCACGCGTCTCCAACGACTGCAACGCCTGCTGCTGGGCGTGCGCGACCTCGAGAAGGCGCTTCGACTGGTCGCGCTGCACCTCGTCTGCGACCCCGATCCCGACGATCGCCACCGCTCCGATCGCCATCGCCACGACGCCGGCGACGATGGCGCCGACCACCTTGCCGAGCAGGCTCGTGCGCGCGACCAGGGCGATCGCGGTGGTGAGGGCGATGCACGCCGCGCCGCGCGCCGACAGCTGGGCGAGCGCGACGTTGGTGCTCGTGCCGCTGCGGTCGGCAAGGGCGGCCGCCACGGCGGTGAGACCAACACCTGCGGCGATCCATGCACCGACGCGGCGATCGGCCCGCCAGCCACGAACCAGTGCGGCAGCCCCGGCGACGACGCCCACGGTGCCGCCCGCGATGGCCAGCGACGTGCTCGCTCCCAGGGGTGCGGTGATCGCGGGCAGCACGGTCGGCGGCCGTTGCGGCGCACCGTCGGCGAGACCGATCAGGACCAGCGCAAGGGCGACGAGGCGCAGCAACGCGATGCCGTCCGACGACGCGACGTCGAGGTGCAACGCGGTCAGGGCGTCGGCCGCCGCCATCGCGAGTGACGCGACCACGACGATCGGGGTCGTGCGCCGCACCAGGCCGGGGAAACAACACGCCGCCGCGAAGCCCAGCCACACCGCGACCGCTGCTAGCTGGACGACGCCGAGCAGCGCAAACGGAACGGCGGGCGCCATTCTTGGCAGGGTAGAGGCTTCTACCCCGCGAAACTGCGCGCGTCGCCCGCGATTCCGCGGGGCCGGTCGAAAAGGTGCAGCCTCAGCAGCGCGGGAACGACGTGCCGCCGGACTTGATCGTCTGCAGTGCGGCCACTGCGCCGTGCAGCGTCTCGACGCTCACCACGGTCAGCGAAGACGGCGCCGCGGCTCGGGCATCCGCGCACTCACTGGCCGGCGCGAAGAAGACCGTGGCGCCCGCGTCGACCGCGGCGGCGATCTTCTGCTGAATTCCACCGATTGGTCCGACTTTGCCCTGCTTGTTGATGGTTCCGGTGCCGGCGATCGTCCGCCCACCGGTGAGTCCGCCCGGGGTGAGCTTGTCGACGATCCCGAGTGCGAGCGCGGCGCCCGCGCTCGGTCCGCCGATCACGTTCGGGTCGAGCCCGATCGACACGCTGATGCCGTCGAAGATCGGCCGGCTGGCGACCTGGATGCCGAGTCGCGCCTTGCCGTTCGGCCCCTTTGCGGTTGCCGGGTCGACCCGGGTGCGGATGCCGCTGCGGTCGACGACCAGCGCAACCTTGTGGCCGGGGGTCACCGCCTGGACCGCGTGCACGAGTTGTTGTGGCCGGGCGATCGGTCGACCATCGGCCGACACCACGACGTCGTTCGGCTCGAGGACGGAGGCGGCGGGCAACCCGGCGCTCACGGATGCGACGTAGACGGCGGTGCCGGTGGGCTTGTAGCCGAGCTCGGTCATGGCGGCGAAGATCGCGTTGCTCTGCGAGCGCGACATCTCCTCGACGCCTTGTTGCTGCACCGCCTCGCTCGAGACTCCCGGCGGGCACTGGACCTGGTGCGGCTCGACCGTCTCGTGCGAGCTGAACCACGACTTGAGCGCGTCGTACAGGCGCGGGTGCGTGCCGCAGTCCCCGGGACTCAGCGACACGGTCGTGAGGTAGATGTGTCCGTCGGTCGGCTGGGTCTTAGCTCCGGAGATCTGGATCACCGGTCCGCCGGAGTCGCCCTGGCGCCCATCGCCGGCGGGCACGGTGCCGAGCGTGTCGGCGACCGGGCCGGGGGACAGTACGACGTACGGGACCGGCAGCAGCGCGACCGCGAACAGCATGGCGATCAGCAACACGGACGCGACGCCGAAGGTGACGCCGCGGCGGTTCATGTCGCAAGAGCCTACGTAGTGCCGCGGCGGGTCACGGGCCGGGTGGGCGAACCCAGCCTCCTAGGAGCGAGCGAAGAAGCCCATGCTGCGACGGCCGGGCGGGGCGGCCGGCACCACTTCCTCGGTGGTCGGGTCGACGACGTTCGGGTCGACCGCCACCGCAGGCTCTTCCCCGTCGCTCGGTGCCGGAACGACCGGCGGATCGTCCTTGACGAACGTCTCGGTGATCGGCGCGCCGGTCGGCGGCAGCGGTGCGGCGGCGAACGGCACGCTGCCGGCGGGCGGATCGGCGGGGGCGGCGGGGGCGGACGCTTCCTGCTCGAGCGCGTTGAACGACATCGCGGGGGCCGCCGGCACTGTCTGGAACGGTGCGTCGGCCGGCGGGGTGGGCGGCGGCAGCGGCGGGGGTGTGACCGCGCTGCTCGGCTCGGGCGCCGCGACCTGATCGGGCTCGGCACCCGCCGGGGCGGACGCCGCCTGCGGGGCAGGCGCGGCTGAGCCTGCGTCGGCCGCGGTCACCTCGACGTGGTAGTACGCGCGCATGCTCAGCGTGACCGGCGACAGCGAGTACACGGAGAAGTCCGTGATGTTCTCGACGTTGCGCAGGTGCTCGGCGAAGCTGACCGCGTCCTCCAGCGAGCCCACTCGGCGGAACGCCGGCGCGCCCTGGGCGGACTGGTAGAAGACCACGTGCTCCATTGACGATCCCTTGGTCGCGGGCAGGGCACATTCACCCTGCTCCCTCCCCATGTCGGCATTAGGCAGGGGACGGTTGAGGTCAGATGATTCTGTCGTGCCGCCCGGAGATCAACCGTGAGCGGCGGCCGAGCCCGGACCGGCTAGGAGGCGCGGCGCGCGTCCTCGCGTCGGGCGGCTGGCTTCGGCGCCCGCTGGGCGGGCGGTTCGACCAGGCTGACCGGGCGGGAGAACGCCTGCTTGAAGCGCTCCCGTTCGGCGAGCGACTGCTCGGTCTCGACCGGGCCGCGCGGCCGCGCCGCCCAGTTGACCCACACGATCGCGACCAGGGTCGCGACGGCCGGGACTCCGAGCCAAGCCAGCACACCCACGCCCGTCAGTGTAGGGGC
>CAZEAM010000349.1:0-3297 GCA_964510285.1 uncultured Frankiaceae bacterium
AGCTGATCCGAGGAGCCTGGCCACATGAGCGATATCTCGATCCTTCCGACCGCCGCTGACGCCGGTGCGCCGCCGGCCGGACCTGGCCCCGACTTCGGGGATGAGCCCACCGACGACCGCCGCCGCTTGCTGATCATCGGCGGCGCGATCGCCGCCGTGCTGATCCTGCTGGTCGCTTACCTGCTGCTGCGTGGCGGGGGAGGCTCATCCGACGACACGTTGAGCGCGGTGCCGCGCGGTACGCCGAACGCGGCGAGCTCACCCGCCGCCGGTCGCGCCGGTGGCGGCTCGGACGGAGACGCGAAGGCGGGAGCCGCCTCGAGCAGTGGCAAGGCCGGAGATGCGCTGCCGAAGAAGAGCACCCGCCGGCTGGCGAGAGACCCGTTCAAGCCGCTCGTCGTCGACGTCGAGACTGGTGGCGCGACTGGCTCCGGGACCGCTGTCGGTGGCTCGTCGGGACCCGGGAGCGTTCCCACGGGCAGCTCGGGCGGCGCCGCGCCGGATGCCACTGTCGGCCCTCCGCTCGCGGTCCGTCTCGTCGACGTCCTCGGGCACACGGTGGCGGTGTTCGACGTCACCTACGCCCATCACAAGGTGTTCCGGTTCCAGGTCCAGGCGCCGCCGTCAACGAGCAAGAAGGGCACCGTGTTCGCCCAGGACTTCGCGCTACTCGGGATCCAGGGCAAGGAAGCCACGGTCCAGGTCGGTGACGACACCCCCTTCGACATGAAGAAGGGCGCGACACACCCGGTCTGAGCCGCCGATGAGCGGGGCGTAAGCGGCGCCACCACGCCGATATGTCCGCGCCCTGTGCGCCTCGCCCCGGCACAATGGACCTGTGTTGCGTTGGCTGACCGCAGGCGAGTCGCACGGCCCTGCTCTCGTCGCAGTGCTCGAGGGGCTGCCGGCCTCGACGGCGATCACGACGAAGGAGATCGCCGCTGAGCTGTTGCGGCGGCGGGCCGGCTACGGGCGGGGCGCCCGGATGTCCTTCGAGCAGGACGAGGTCGAGCTGACCGGCGGGGTCCGGCACGGCCTGACGATCGGCGGCCCGATCGCGATTCGGATCGGCAACACCGAGTGGCCCAAGTGGGAGACCGTGATGTCGGCGGACCCGGTCGGCGTCGAGGAGCTCGAAGGCCTCGGCCGTGCCGCGCCGCTGACCCGGCCCCGGCCCGGTCATGCCGACCTGGTCGGAATGCAGAAGTACGGCTTCGCCGACGCGCGGCCGGTCCTGGAGCGCGCGAGCGCCCGGGAGACCGCCGCCCGGGTGGCGCTCGGCGCGGTTGCCAAGGCCTTTCTCGCGCAGGCGCTCGACGTCGAGGTGCTCAGCCATGTGGTGGCGATCGGTTCGGTGACCACGCCGGACGGGGTGATCCCCGGCCCCGGCGGGCTCGAGGCCGTGGACGCCGACCCGGTCCGCTGTGCCGACTCCGCCGCCAGCGCGGCGATGGTCGCGGAGATCGACAGTGCGAAGTCCGACGGCGACACCTTGGGCGGGGTGGTCGAGGTGGTCGTCTACGGGCTGCCTCCCGGCCTGGGCAGCCACGTGCACTGGGACCGGCGCATCGACAGCCGGCTGGCGGCTGCCCTCATGGGGATCCAGGCCATCAAGGGGGTGGAGGTCGGCGACGGCTTCACCACGGCACGGCGGCGGGGGAGCGCGGCGCACGACGAGATCGAGTCGACCGACTCGGGCCTCCGGCGGCGGACCGGACGGGCCGGTGGCACCGAGGGCGGGATGACCACCGGGGAGCTGCTTCGGGTGCGCGCGGCGATGAAGCCGATCTCGACCGTTCCTCGCGCGCTGGACACCGTCGATGTGGTGACGGGCGAAGCCGCGAAGGCGATCAACCAGCGATCGGACGTCTGTGCGGTGCCCGCCGCGGGCGTCGTCGCGGAGGCGATGGTCGCGCTCGTGCTGGCCGAGGCGGCGGTGGAGAAGTTCGGTGGCGACTCGGTGAGCGAGACCCGGCGCAACCGCGACGCCTACCTTGCGTCGCTGGTCGTGCGGTGACCCCGCTGGTCGTCCT
This sequence comes from uncultured Frankiaceae bacterium, assembly GCA_964510285.1. GTDB lineage: Bacteria > Actinomycetota > Actinomycetes > JAFAQI01 > JAFAQI01 > DASZTV01. The sequence goes on from CAZEAM010000349.1 coordinate 2,034, forward strand.
GGTCGGCCCACCCGGAGCCGGAAAGTCCACGATCGGCCGGGTTGTCGCCGACCGCCGGCGGGTCGGCTTTCGCGACACCGACCACGACGTCGAAGTGACCGCGGGGGAGTCGATCAGCGACATCTTCGTGGGCCGCGGCGAGCCCGCGTTCCGCGAGCTGGAACGCGAAGCGGTCCGCGTCGCGGTCGCGCAGCACGACGGGGTGCTCGCCCTGGGCGGTGGCGCTGTCGTCGACCCGTCCACCCGGGCGTTGCTGAGCGGGCAGCGCGTCGTGTTTCTCGACGTCGGGCTCGCCGACGCCGCCGCGCGCGTCGGCCTCAACCGCGACCGGCCGTTGCTGCTCGGCAACCCGCGGGCGCAGCTTCGCGCCATGCTCGAAGAGCGCCGCCCGCTCTACGCCGAGGTGGCGACCGCCACGGTGGTGACCGACGGCAAGACCGTCGACGAGGTCGCGGATGCGGTGGAGGCGGTGCTGTGACCACCGTCATGCGGGTCGGGGGCGCGGCGCCGTACGACGTGGCGATCGGTCCGGGTACGACGTCGCTGGTGCCGCAGCTGGTGCGAGGCGCCACCACGGTGGCGCTGATCGTTGACCCGACCGTCGAGGCGCACGGGCGCCGGATCGCCGACGACCTCGCCGCGGCCGGCGTCACGGTCCAGGTCCTCGGGGTGCCGGCCGGCGAGGAGGCGAAGTCGCTGACCACGGTCGCCCGGCTGTGGGACTGCCTCGGCGAGCATCGGCTGACCCGAAGCGACGCGATCGTGGCGGTGGGTGGCGGCGCCACCACGGACGTGGCCGGGTTCGTCGCGGCGACCTGGCTGCGGGGGATCAGGGTCGTGCACGTGCCGACGACGCTGCTGGCCATGGTGGACGCCGCGATCGGCGGCAAGACCGGGATCAACACCGATGCCGGCAAGAACCTGGTCGGCTCCTTTCACCCGCCGGCCGGAGTGGTCGTCGACCTCGACGTGCTGGCCACGCTGCCGGCCGACCAGTGGGTCAACGGCATGGCGGAGGTGATCAAGGCGGGTTTCATCGCGGACCCGGCGATCCTCGAGCTGGTCGAGTCGGACTTCGCCGGCGCCGCCCGGCCGACCGGTGTGGCGGCCCGCGAGCTGATCGAGCGAGCCATCGCGATGAAGGTCGACGTCGTGTCGCGCGACCTCAAGGAAGCCGGGCTGCGTGAGATGCTGAACTACGGCCACACGCTCGGTCACGCGATCGAGCGGCTCGAGGGCTACCGCATGCCGCACGGTCACGCGG
>CAZEAM010000350.1:0-4070 GCA_964510285.1 uncultured Frankiaceae bacterium
TGGGGGGGGACCGGGTGCGCGGCGGGGGCCAACGCAGCGGGGTGGCGGCCCTGTCGCTCGTCGTCGAACACGACCCGGCCGCGGTGCTTGCCGAGCCGCTGCTGCAGGCGGCCGAGGATGTCGGACTGGAACTGCTCGCCATCGCCGGCGACCGTGAACTGCGCGGTCAGCAAATACGCCTCGGCCGCTGTATCGGCCAGAGTCCACGGACGAGGCAGTGCACCGAGCGCGACGTACTCGGCCGGTAGCAGTGTCGGGTTGGCCAGTGCAGCGCTGATGTAACCGTTGATGCCGGCGACGTATTGGTCGAGGTCGTGCAGCGCTCGGCGGCCGGCCTTGCCTTCGCGCTTCGCGACTTGATGCGCCTCCCTGGTCATCTCGGCGGGAGACAGGTCGAACTGACCGAGCTGCGCGCTGTCCGCAGGGATGGAGGCGGCGCCGAGCAGCCCGGCGAGCTCACCTTCGGCGGTGCGCCTCAGCACGTCCATCAGGAACAGCCGGTCCTGAGCCGTCACGTAGCCCGCGGCGTACATGCCCGCCGATCGGGTGCTGGCGTAGATGTGCGGCACGTTGAAACGGCGGTCACGGATGACCGTCGCGCCGGCGATCGGCTGCTCGACGGACCCCACATCCGCGCCGGTCGGGACGGAGAAGTCCGAGTCCTTGTAATACCGGCCCAGGTCGCCGTCGCCGTGCGGGCGACCCCCGATCACCGCGTTGTACATCCGCGCCTGGCTGGTGAACGTGGCCGGTACCTTGCCGGCCGCCTCGAACAGGGCGAGATCGAGCGCACTGGTGCGCTGGCCCTCCCCGTACCCGAGCACGCTGTGGAAGCCACCCTGGTCGTGCTGGAAGCTCGGTGTCGGGGGCGTGCCCCCCACCGCAGCCGCGCCCGACGCGCTCGCCGGGATGACCGCGCTGGTCGGCGCAGCGACGACAACCGAGACCGCAAGGGCGGTGATCCACCGCCGCGATGCCCCCACGCGTTTTCTCCTATCGATCTTCGGTCATCAGCGACTCGAGGACCGGCAGCAGGTCGACGAGCCGCCGGACATCCTGGGCGGGCATCGCGGACAGCCGCTGCACGAGCTCCGTGCTCTGCGACCGTCGCATGGACTCGATCTTGTCGCGACCCACGTCGGTGAGCGCGATGTACGACGTACGGCGGTCCGCCGGGTCGGTGGTCCGCGAAAGGAACCCGAGCTCCTCGAGGCTTGCCACCACTCGGGTCGCGGTGGGTGCGCTCACCCCCTCGCGCTCAGCGAGGTCACCGATCCGCAGCGGCCCGTGGGTGTCGACCATGGCCAGGGCCGACCACTGTGACGGCGTCAGCCCGCCCGGGCTGTGCTGGCGCAGCTGACGCGCGAGTCGCGCGATCACGACCCGTAGCCGGGCCGCGGTCTCGGCATGCGTGAGCGGATCTCCCGCCTGCACGGTCATTCGCTTCCGTCGTCGTCGGGCGGCGGCTCGAAGGAGTCCGGCACCTTCCGCAGATGCCGGCTCATCGAGCGGAACAGGAAGAACGACCCCACACACAGCGCGAGCACGATCAGGAACGCGATGAAGCCCGCACCGAATGCGGAGTCTCCCGCCGCCACCAGCCGGCTCGACGCAACGATCATTGCTGCACCAGCTCTCTGATCCCCGCGAAAAGATCGTCCTCGGGGGTCGCCGAATCCACTGTCGACCGGGCCAGCTCGTAGTCCTCGGTGGGCCACGCCGCCCGCTGCAGGTCGAGCGGGCAGGCGAACCAGAACGACGCCGGGTCGACCTGCGTCGCGTGCGCGATCAGCGCGCGGTCCCGGACCTCGAAGAAGTCCGCGCATTCCACTCGGGTGGTGATCCGCTGACCCATGTCCGGCCGCTCGGACCAGTCCTTCAGCCGCTCGGCGTACGGCGACTCCAGCCCCGCCGCTTCCATCGCCGCGTGCAGCGCCTCGTAGCGCGCCCGGTTGAAGCTCGCGTGGTAGTAGAGCTTCGAGACCTGCCACGGCTCGCCGGTCCCCGGGTAGCGGTCGGGGTCGGCCGCGCCCTCGAACGCCTCGACGCTCACCTTGTGACACATGACGTGGTCGGGGTGCGGGTAGCCGCCGTTCTCGTCGTACGTCGTCATGACGTGCGGGCGGAAGGTGCGGATCAGCCGGACGAGTGGCTCGGCGGCGATCTCGAGCGGCTCGAGCGCGAAACATCCCTCGGGCAGCGGCGGGAGCGGGTCGCCTTCGGGCAGGCCCGAGTCGACGAATCCGAGCCAGGCGTGGCGCGCGCCGAGGATCTCGATCGCGGTGGCCATCTCGCGGTGGCGTACCGCGCTGAGGTTCGCGACGACTTCCGGCGTGTCCATCGCCGGGTTGAGGATCGAGCCGCGCTCGCCCCCGGTGCAGGTCGCGATCATCGCCTCGACGCCCTCGGACACGTAGCGCGCGACCGTCGCCGCACCCTTGCTCGCCTCGTCGTCCGGGTGTGCGTGGACCGCAAGCAGGCGCAGCGTTTCCTCGCTCACGTGACCATTCTCCACCGTCGGCGAATGCGGCAGCGTGGGTAGCCTTGACCGGATGAGCGACGCTGGACAGCGCGCAGAGCGCGACGCGAACGTCACCTGGCTGACTCAGGAGGCCTACGACCGGCTCAACGCCGAGCTCGAGGAGCTCTCCGGCCCGGCCCGCGCGGAGATCACCCGCCGGATCGAGGCCGCGCGCGCCGAAGGCGACCTCAAGGAGAACGGCGGGTACCACGCCGCGAAGGACGAGCAGGGGAAGATGGAGGCGCGGATCCGGCAGCTCACCCAGCTGTTGCGCGAGGCCAAGGTCGGTACGCCGCCGACCGCCGACGCGGGTGTGGCCGGCCCGGGAATGGTGGTCGAGGTGCGCTACGCCGACGGCGACGAGGAGTCGTTCCTGATCGGCTCGCGCGAAGAGGCGGCCGTCACCGACATCACCGTCTACTCGGCGAACTCGCCGCTCGGCCAGGCGTTGGCCGGTGCGGCGGCTGGTGAGACGCGAACGTACGCCGCGCCCAACGGCAACCAGATCACCGTCGAGCTGCTCGACGTCAAGCCGTACACCGGCTGACTCAGTCGCTGACGGCGTCGACCGACAGCGCGTAGCCGGCCGCACGCAGCCGCGACAGCACCTCTTCACGGTGTGCGTCGCCGCGCATCTCCAGCACCAGGTGGACCTCCACCTCGTCGAGATGCATGGCACGACCGGTCCGCGAGTGCTCCACGTCGAGCACGTTCGCTCCGGTCGCGGCGAGCTCGGCGAGCAGCCGCGCGAGCTCGCCCGGCCGGTCCGGTACCCGTACGTGGAACGACAGGTACCGACCGGCAGCCGTCATTCCGTGACGCAGGACGCGCATCATCAGCAACGGGTCGACGTTGCCGCCGGACAGTACGACGGCGATCGGCGGCTCGAGCCCGCCTGCATGCTCCATCACGTGCGCGACCCCCGCCGCGCCGGCGGGCTCGACGACGAGCTTGGCCCGCTCGAGACACAACAGCAGGGCTCGGGCGAGCGCGTCCTCCGACACGGTGCGTACCTCGTCGACGTGCTGGTCGATCAGCGCGAGCGGCAACGCCCCCGGACAGCCGACCGCGATCCCGTCGGCCATTGTGCTCATCGTCTCGAGCGGCACCGGATGGCCCGCCGCGAGCGACGGCGCGATCGCCGCCGCGCCGTCGGCCTGCACCGCGACGACCTGCACGTCCGGTCGTGACGCCTTCGCCGCGACCGCAACGCCGGACACCAAACCGCCGCCGCCCGCGCTCACGACGATGGTGCGCACGTCGGGGACCTGTTCGACCAGCTCGAGGCCGACGGTCCCCTGACCGGCGATCACATCGGGGTGGTCGAACGGATGGATCAGGACCGACCCGGTCTGCTCGGCGTACGTCGTGGCGGCATCGAGGGCGTCGTCGACCGTGGCGCCCGCGAAGCGCACCTGCGCGCCGTAGTCACGCGTGGCCTGCACCTTCGGGATCGGGGCGCCCTCCGGCATGAAGACGGCGGCAGGGGTGTCGAGCATCTCGGCGGCAAGGGCCACCCCCTGCGCGTGGTTGCCCGCGCTGGCTGCGA
>CAZEAM010000351.1:0-2403 GCA_964510285.1 uncultured Frankiaceae bacterium
CCTGGAGATCCTCGCGAAATGTCGAGCCGCTCTCATCGAGACCACCACCGCCGAGGAGGTGACGCTCACCGCGATCACTGCCTAGAGTCCAACAAGGATCACGCGGCGGTCAGATCACACACCACGCCGCAGGACGCGACCTCGACCAGGCGGAAAAGTCGCCGCCGGCCTGAGTTCGCGCCTTCCACACCAGCCGGTCGCCCTGCTCCAATCCAAGTCCGTCGCCCGGCAGCTGATAGCCGATCGGGCTACCGGCAGTCGTATACAACGTCTGCTGATCGACCAGGGCGGTGCCGCCGCCGGGGTAGCCGTTGGTGTAGTACGTCGGGTCATAGTCGACCTCGATGTTCAGTGCCACCGAGCCGCCGTCAGGATCCTGGGGAGTCGCGGTCAGCGTTGGCGTATCGCTCGCGACCTGCAGGATGCCGTCATCCCCCATGGTGGAAGGGGAAACCGACATCCCGGTCGGAAGAGCGGGATAGGACTGGTAGGTGACAGCCAACCTCGGCTCGGTCGACGCGCTCGCGCACGCCGTTCCCGCGGCGAGGTCCATCGAGCAGAAGGTCATCGCGCCGGTGCTCGCCGTGTTGCCCGCCGCCAGAGCGATCCCGTCGTTGGTGATCGCCCCCGAAGCCCAGCCCTGCGCCATCTTGGTCACGTCGAGCTGGCTGGTGAACCCACTGCCACCGCACGGAAGCATGATCGGCCCAGCGGCAGCGTAGTCCTCCGAGGCGTCGTAGCCTGGGGCGTTCGCATACACCGTCGAAGCGTCCGCGGGCGACGTCGCCGGGAACGCAGCAGCCGGCTCGCTCCCCTTACACGTGGGGTCGTTGCTTTGGAACGCGAACAGATTCAGCCCGGCACTCAGCACATGCTTGCCCACCAACGACGACGTATCGAAGTCCAGATACGAGGTGTAGGTATCCGAGCCGAACAGCCCGATCGGAAGTTTGTAGTCGCCCCACTCAGGCGTGGTGTTTCCGACAGACCCGTCCCCGAACACGTAGGTATCGCCGAGCGGACTGGCGTACGCGAAATCTGGGTCGATCGTCACCGGATACACCGTCGAGGGATCAGCCAAGAAACTCGCCGCCGGCGAGAGGTCGAGCTCCTGCTGCCCGGCTGAGCCTCGCCCAACCTCGTATGGCACTGCTTGAACATTGGTGGGGTTGCCGGCACCGTCGACCTGCGCGTCCCACATCTTCAGTGGTCTCGAGACCCACGCCGGCTTGCCCGATGAGTTGTCAGTCACGTCAAGCGAGCCGCCCTTGCCCTTCGTAGCCGACAAGCCCTTGAGTCTCAATGGCAGACGGAAGGATGCCGCACCCCTCGGTGGGGCGCTCAGCACGAGGTGGATGGTGAAACCAAGCGCAGTCGAAGAGACCACCAGCTTCGTGGAGCTATCCAGGCGGTAGGTCGCCGTGCCGCCGTTGACGACCGGGGCGGGCAGCTTCGATGTCCAGTCCACGCCGAAACTTCGATTTCCGTCGTCGCTGAGCGCGACCAGCGCCCTATCTCCGCCGCCAGACAGGGTGAGCTTCGCAGGGGTCCCAACCGTCGACAGGGTCCCGTCGAGATTTGGCGCAAGGCTAAGGTCCAGCGGCGACCAACTGCCGTCGTTATTCAAGACGCGGATCGGACCTGCGGCCTGCTCAATCGTCAACGACCCATTGGGATTTGCGTATGTCGTGGATGTCGCCGTGTCATCACCCGTGACCTCAATGCGATGACCCAGCGCTTTGGCCGCGAGCGAGGCTGAGACCACATCGGGCCGAGCCGTCACATCGACCCGCGCAGACCTCGTGCGCGCCGCGGATGCCCTTGCGGGTGCGGCCAGACCGCCTGCCACGACGATCGCAGGCACAAGCGCCAGCGATACAAGCCCTTCAATGCGAAGCTTCCGAGAGCGTGAAGGCGCCATGGGTTTCCCCCTATGCATCGCCCCCCACGCGACCCGTGCTCACGTGGTGATCACGGGTCAACATGATCATGGTCAGCCCTACTGATCAGGATCCGATGCAGCGACACTCCGCGGTCGTCGCTACGAGCCACCCGCTCAGAACCAGCCGGTCCACGGGATCGTGTACGCCGGTGGGGCGGGGTACCGCTGCGGCTGCGGGTAGTCGGTCGGCGCGGGCGTCGGCTTCGCGGGCTTCTGCTTCTCCGATGTCGCCGGACCCGCTGCGACCGGGTAGGCCGCCGGCGCCGTACCCGCTGGCTTGTGGTGGGCCGGCTTGTGATGGACGCGGTGTCGCGCCTTGAGCGGATGGCCGTGCAGCAGGCGCTTGGCCTCGTGCCGCCACTTCGGGTCGTGGCAGGAGGTGTAGTCGGTCCATGTCGCGCCCTGCAGGATCGCCATGCAGTCGGCGGCGTACTCCACCCCGCGCTGACCGCTCGTGCCCG
>CAZEAM010000352.1:0-6298 GCA_964510285.1 uncultured Frankiaceae bacterium
GGGCGTCCTCTCGCGGAAGCACAGCCAGCCTGTCCGTCCGTTTCGGTGACGCCGGACGGTCTGGACCGCCTGCCGACCCCGCGGACCCCGCCGACCACGCCGCAAGCAGCGCGTCCATCTGGACCGAGTTCTCGGTGAGCCGGCCGAGATGACCGCGAATGACGTCGAGGGAGACGTCACCGACCTCGTCGGCGATCAGCGCGGCAAAGCCCGACACGACGGCGGCCCGGTTGTGCAGCTCGTGGCGGACCCGCGCGAGGGCGGCTGCGTCGCCGTCCTCGCCCTCGGCCCCCTGCCCGGTGGGCGGGCGTTCCAACCCGGACATGCCCTCAATATCGCCGCTCCTCCACGCGGCGGCATGACCAGTAATGACCAGTCCAGGATGGTCACAGCGGGTCAGTGGCACGCGGCTGCCCGCGGCAGATACTTCGAGCGTGCTCGCCGATGCAACGGCACCACTCGGCGGTCACCTGGTGCACGTGATCGTGCTCGCGGCGTGGCTGGTGATCGTCGCGGGCGTCCTCCTGGTCGACCACTTCCGCGGGAACCGATGGCGTGCGCACGACCCGTCATCGCGCGAGCCCGAGCCGGTCGATGGTGACGCGGCGGGTGCGCAGTCTCCGACGCGAGTCTCGATGGCGACCTGGCCCCCGCGCGGGCCGGTGAGTGTCAGGCCTGTGCAGCGTGCCCGGGCGCGCCCCGCCGTCGTACGCAGCGCATGGCTCGCGACCGCGGTGATCGCCTCGCTGCTCGCCGCCGGAGTGCACGTCATCGTCATGCCGGAGCACTTCGACGAGTCGGCGGAGTACGGCGCGTTCTTCGCGGTCGCCGCCACTGCCCAGATCGGCTACGCGCTGCTGGTTGCGTGGCGACCGTCGCACGCGCTGCTGCGCGCCGGGATCGCGGGCAACGCCTCTGTCGTCGCGCTGTGGGCCTACACCCGGTTCGTCGAGGTGCCGCTGGGACCCGGGCGCGGCGCCCGGGAGGAGATCGGCGGGCTCGACCTGCTCGCGACCGGAGCCGAGCTGGCGGTGGTCGTGGGGTGCGTGTTCGCGGCGCGGGTGCTCAGACCGTCGCGACCGGAGTCACCGGCGATCCGACCGCCCCGGGCAACCGCAACGGTGGGGCGGTGAGCAGGAACCGGGAACGGCCGTTCGCGCGCAACCAGCCGGCAAGCTCGTCGAGGAACCACATCTCCCCGAGCGGCACGCCGAGCCGGAACAGGCAGAGATGGTGGATCGGCAGGAACGAGTGCCGGCTCGGATCCGGGTCCTTCCCCAGCAGCCCCTCGACCGCGTAGTTGTCGGCGATCAGCGCGGCGATCTGCGAGTCAGCCACCCACTCGAGCATCGCCGGGTCACGCGCGTCGAGCCATGTCCCGGTCCGGTGGATCGCTCGCGGGTCCGGGACCCGGTCCCATTCCAGGACCCGAGTCGCGAACCCGGTATGAACCAGGAGCATGTCGCCCGGCTCGACCACGACGTTGTCCGCGGCCATGACCTCCTGGAGAGCAGCCAGATCGACCGCCCGCCACTCGTCGCCGAAGTGCTTGTGGAGGTCGACCAGCACACCGCGGCCCTGTACCCCGTGAGCAGCCATGTGTTCGAGCCCGAGATGGTGGGCGAACGACCGGTGCCCGCTGCCGTCCCCGCGCGCATCCTCCGACGGCCCGACCAGATCCACGCCGGCGCGGTAGCCGTTGTAGTAGACGGACTCCTCCACCCCGTCGCCGTCGACGTCGAACGCCGCGCCGACGTGGGCGAGGGAGTCCCACTGCGTGGAGTACTGCAGCGACATCGTCACCACGTCGTCGGCCCACACGTCGACGTACCGCGGGTCGCCCCAGTCGGCCATCTCGTCCATCCGGACGTTGAAGAAAACGCCCGGTACGCCGTTCATGTCCTCGGTCGGCGCGAGCTTCGGCGGGTGCCGCCGCTGGTTCAGCGCCGTGCCGCCGGGAAAGTCCAACGGCAGGCTCAGGCAGAAGCTGCGGCCAACCTGCACCTCGCGCACGCCCGCGATCACCCGCTCGGGAGTGAGCAGGTTGATCCGGCCGAGCTCGTCGTCCTCACCCCAGTCGCCCCAGGTCGACCCCTCGGGCCGCCGCGTCCATCGCTTGGGCACCCGGATCTCCCCTCGAGAGCGCTTGTACCGACCGGTACAGTGGACCGTATCGAACCTCTGCCGGAGGCTGCATGTCCGGAAACGACTTCATCGTCTCTGCCGATGGTCACGTGCTCGAGCCGACCGACCTGTTCCGCACCCGGCTGCCGAGGCATCTGCGCGACCGCGGGGTGTGGGAGGAGGACTTCGAGCTGGAGGAGCCGCTCGTCGAAGGCGGCGCGCGGATCTTCCGCAAGCTGCACACGGCCGGCTACGAGGGCTGGACCATCTCGCGCTACCGGCAGACCAACGGGCGGATGCCCGAGGGCGACCCGGAGCTGATCCTCGAGGACATGGATCTCGACGGAGTCGACGTCCAGGTGATGCACCCGAACCTGTCACTGTTCGGCCTGTACTCCGACGACCACGAGCTGTCGATGGCACACGCCCGCGTGTACAACGACTACATCGTCGAGCGGTTCGCGCCGTACTTCGATCGGATCTGCCCGACCGCACCCGTCCCGATCACCGATGTCACCGACGCGGTCGCCGAGATCGAGCGGGTCGCGGCGGCCGGCTTCCGGGCGATCCTGCTGCCGGCCACTCCCCCGCGCAGCTACTACACGCGCGACCTCGACCCGGTGTGGGCCGCCGCAGTCGCCAACGGGGTGCACGTCTTCTTCCACACCCAGACCGGTGGCGTGAAGGTCGACGACACCGAGGCCACCACGCTCAAGGTGGTGCTCGAGAACGCCGCGCAGGTGAACCTGCCGATGACCGAGAAGGCCGCCGCGAAACGGATGGTCACGCAGGCCGTCTACAGCACGCTGGTCCCGCAACAGCTGATCTGCCAGCTGGTCGGCGGCGGCGTGCCGGAGCGGTTCCCCGGCCTGCACTTCTTCCTGATCGAGTTCAACGCGCACTGGCTGTCCTCGCTGGTCGGGGGGATGGACAAGTGCTGGGTGACCGGAATCGGGCAGGACGCCGACTGGTGGCTCGGCCGGTGGGACGACTCGCGCCCACCGCACGACCAGCCGGACATGGCGCAGCTGTTCCGGCTCAACGAGAAGTGGCAGCACCCACTGATGCCGAGCGAGTACGTGCGCCGGCAGTTCCACGTCCAGTTCCAGGACGACCCGGTGGCGATCGCCTGCCGCCACCTCACCGGCCTGTCGACGTTGATCTGGGGCAACGACTACCCGCACGCGGAGGGCACGTTCCGCGGCAGCCAGGAGCTGATCAAGCAGCTGTTCGCCGGCGTGCCGGACGACGAGCGCAAGGCCATCCTCGGCGGCACGATCGGGGACCTGCTCGGCTTCAGGGCACCGGTGACGGTCTGAACGACTACCGCTTCGACGGCCGCGTCGCCATCGTCACGGGTGCCGGGCGCGGGCTGGGCCGCGCCTACGCGATGCTGCTGGCCGCTCACGGCGCGTCGGTGGTCGTCAACGACCTCGGCACGTCGTTGACGGGGACGGGTGCCGATGAGGAGCTTGCCGAGTCCGTTGCGACGGAGATCGGCGGCGCCGGCGGCGTCGCAGTCGCTGACACCAGCGACATCGCCTCACCCTCGGCGGCCCAGGCACTGGTCGACGCGACGGTCGAACGGTTCGGTCGGGTGGACATCCTGATCAACAATGCCGGCGTCATCGAATGGGCACAGTTCCCGGACGTCGACGACGACAACTTCGGGCGGCATCTCGCCGTGCACCTCGGCGGCTCGTTCCTCCTGACCCGCTCGGTCTGGCCGCACCTTGCCGAGCAGGGCTACGGCCGGATCGTGATGACCACCTCCTCCGGCGTCTTGGGACTGCCCAACAACGCGTCGTACGCCGCGGCGAAGGGCGGGGTGATCGGGCTGACTCGCAGCCTGGCCGTCGCCGGCCTGGACCGCGGCATCCGGGTCAATGCGATCGCGCCAGCGGCGATGACCCGGATGGCGGGGCGGGTGCCCGCGGACACCGCCGACCACATGGACCCGGCGCTCGTGGCCCCGATGGCGGCCTACCTGGCGCACGAGAGCTGCCCGGTCTCCGGCGAGATCTACGCCGCGGGCGCGGGCCGGTTCGCGCGGATGGTGATCGCGCAGGTCCCGGGCTACGTGCACGCCGGCGACGCACCGACCATCGACGACATCGCGACCCAGTGGGAGGCGATCAACGACGAACGTGGCTTCGTCGTGCCGGCGGACCTGATGGCGTGGTCGTCGCTCTTCCTCGGCCACCTGCATGGTCACGAGTGGAACCACGGCCTCGATGTCTGAGAACACCGCGCGCCGCGGCGCGAACTGGCACGCGCGCCGGCAGGCCATCATCGACACCTCCGCGAGGGTCTTCGCGCAGGGCGGCTACCACGGCACCGGCATCGCGGAGCTGTGCGAGGCCAACGATCTCGGCAAGGGCGCTCTCTACCACTACATCGGCTCGAAAGAGGAGCTGCTCGCCGCCATCACAGACCTCGTGATGGACGAGGTGATCGCCGGCGTCGACCGCGTCGCGGAGTCGTCGGGAACCTTCACCGAGCGGCTCCGGATGCTTGGCACCGAGTACCTCGACATCCTGGTCCGCTATCCGGACCACGTCTGGGTGCTGCTGCACGAGTTCCCCGCCCTCACCGGCGAGCGGGCCACCGACTTCCACAAGCGCCGCCACGTGTTCGAGTCCGCCGTGGAGGCGATCTTGCGCGGCGGGATGAAGACCGGCGAGTTCCGCAAGGTGGAGCCGCGCCTCGCCGCGCTCGCCTGGCTGGGAATGCACAACCACGCCTACCTGTGGCTGCGCCCCGGCGGGAAGTGGTCGGCACGCGACGTCGCGGGCAAGTTCGCCGACATGTTCGTCGAGGGCATCACTCGGTCCGAGTGAACCGGAGGTTCGCGATCGTGATCACCGCGATCCCGAGCGCCACCACCATCGCGACCTCGACGCCCACAGGCAGCCGCCACCCCCACCACGTCACCCCAGGGGACAGCGTGTGGACCGCCGCCGGTGGCACGTCGAGGTAGTGAAAGACCAGCCGGCGCATCGGGTCGACCGCGTAGGTCATCGGATTGACCTTGCTGAGCACGCCCAGCCAGGTCGGCAGCTGCGCGATCGGGTAGAGCGCGCCCGACAGGAACAGCATGGGGATCACCAGCATCTGCATGACGTTCGTGAAGGTCTGTGCCTGCTTGATGCTGGTCGCGACCATGACCCCGAACGCCGTGATCGTGAAGGCGACCAGGAGCTGGAGGCCGAACACGGCAAGGAGGAGCACCGGGTCGTACGGCACGTGCACCAGCCCGGCGAGCGCGAGCACGACGACCCCCTGGCTGGCCGCGATCGTCGTACCGCCGAGGCACTTGCCGACGAGGATCGACGAGCGGCCGATCGGTGCCACCATCAGCTCGCGCAGGAACCCCAGCTCGCGGTCCCACACGAGCGAGGCCGCGCTGAACATCGCGCTGTAGACCAACACCATGCACACCACGCCCGGGAACATGAACGTCGTCAGGTTCACGCCGTGCGTCGAGCCCTTCGACAGCGTCTGCAGGCCGGTTCCGAGCACGAACAGGAACAGCAGCGGCTGGATCAGCCAGGCGACGATGCGGGTCGGGTCGCCGGTGAAACGGATCATGTCGCGACGCCAGATCACCCGCACCGACCGAACCTCGGAGCGCCAGGTGCGGACCGGCACGCGAACCGCGACCAGCTCGGGCATGGCCGCCGTCATCGGCCGCTCCTCGTCATCGCCCGCATGACCTCGCGGTTGACATTCATGCCGGTGGCGAACCCGTCCCGCATCTCGCTACCGGTGTAGTGGATGAAGACGTCGTCCAGGCTGGCCCGCCTTCCTACCCCCGCCTTGAGCGCCGCGGGCGTGTCGAGGACGACGATCGTGCCGCGGTCCATGATCGCGATCCGGTCGCAGATCTCCGCCTCCTCCATGTAGTGCGTGGTCATGAAGATGGTCATTCCTTCCGCCTCCCGCAGCCCCCGGATGTAGCCCCAGATCGAGCTGCGGGTCTGCGGGTCGAGACCGATCGTCGGCTCGTCGAGGAACAGCACGCGGGGCGAGTGCATCAGCCCGCGCGCGATCTCCAGCCGGCGCCGCATCCCGCCCGAGTAGGTGCGCACCGGTTTGCTTCGGGCCTCCCACAGGTCGACCATCCCGAGCATCTGGCGCATCCGCTCCGGGATGGTGGCCGCCTCCACGCCGT
>CAZEAM010000353.1:0-2744 GCA_964510285.1 uncultured Frankiaceae bacterium
CAATCGCCCTGGGACAAACACTGCGTCGTACTTGAGCGTACTGAGGCGGGTGCGGGAATCGAACCCGCGTACAGGGCTTTGCAGGCCCTTGCCTAAGCCACTCGGCCAACCCGCCTGGTCCTGAAACCAAGCGGATGGGCGCACTCTGCCGTCAAGCGTTGGCCGTCAAGCGAAGGGCGCCCACCGAGCGGACGACGGGATTCGAACCCGCGACCCTCACCTTGGCAAGGTGATGCGCTACCAGCTGCGCTACGTCCGCGCACGATCGAGCATTCTCGCCTTGATCGGTGCGCCGTCGACTCTACAAGAGATGCCGCCGTGACAGCATCGCGTCGTGAGCGGACCTGGGATCGGGCCGCCTCCGGACGACCGGTGGCAGAAGGCGGCCGACTGGCTCGCCGACGGGCCCGGCGACCGGGAGATCGACCTCGCGCTGGTCGGCGTCCCCACCTTCGCGAACTCGATCTCGAAGAGCGGCGCCCACGCCACTCCGCGGGCGGTACGCCGGGCGCTTGGCCGGTTCTCCACCTGGGCGGCCTCACGCCGGGTCGATCTCGCCGAGCTCGTCGCGCCGTGGGACCGCGGCGACATCGACGACCCGGACGACGAGGTGGAAGGCGAGTTCCGGGTCCGGGTCGCCCTGGAGACGGTGGCGGCCAAGGCCCGGCTCGTGGTGGTCCTCGGGGGCGACAACTCGCTGACCTACCCGGCGATGGCCGGGCTGTTCGGCGCGGACCTCCCGCGCGCCGGCCTGGTGACGGTCGACGCCCACCACGAGCTGCGCGACGGCCGCAGCAACGGGACCCCGGTCCGGGAGCTGCTCAACGCCGGCCTGCCGGGTGAGCACGTCGTCCAGGTCGGGATCGCGGACTGGGCGAACAGCCGCTCCTATGCCACCGAGGCGCACGCCCGCGGGATCACGGTGGTCGGACGCGGCGAGCTCGCCGAGCGGGGGGTCACCGAGTGCCTGCGCGCCGCGCTCGACACAGCGGGTACGGGCAACGGGGGGCTGTACGTCAACCTGGACCTGAACGCGTGCGACCGCGCCGTTGCGCCGGCCTGCCCGGCGAGCCTGCCGGGCGGGCTGTCCGCCGCGGAGTTGCTGCGCGCGGCGTTTCTCGCGGGCGCCGACCCGCGGGTTCGGGCGGTCGACATCACCGAGGTCGACGCGACCCGGGACACGCCCGACGAACGGACCGTCCGGCTGGCCGCGATGTGCGTGCTCGAGGTCGCGGCCGGTCTGGCGCTGCGGGCTGCGGCGTGACCCGCAGCGAGGCATGGGAGACCCGGCGATGACGCTGTGGGTGGACGGCGAGCTGGTCGAGGCGGGCCGGCCGGTGCTGCGCGCGGACGACCACGGCGTCACGGTGGGCGACGGGGTCTTCGAGACGATGAAGGTCATCGACGGTCGGCCGTTCGCGCTGCGCCGCCACCTCGAACGGCTGGCCGCGTCCGCCGGCGGGCTCGGGCTGCCGATCGACCTCGACGCGGTCCGGTCCGGAATCGACGCGGTCCTCGCGGCGGACCGGCTCCCGCGGGCGCGGCTGCGGGTAACGGTGACCGGCGGCCCGGCGCCGTTCGGCAGCGACCGCGGCGACGCCGCGCCGACCCTGATCATCGCGACCGCGCCGCTCGCCGACTGGCCGCCGACCGCGGACGTCGTGCTCGTCCCGTGGACGCGCAACGAGCGGGCGCCGACCGCGGGGCTGAAGACCACGTCGTACGCCGACAACGTCGTCGCGCTGCACTACGCGCACGAGAGAGGCGCCGCCGAGGCGATCTTCGCCAACACCCGCGGTGAGCTCTGCGAAGGCACCGGCAGCAACGTGTTCGTCGGAATCGGCGGCGAGCTCGTCACGCCACCCCTGGACAGCGGCTGCCTGTCGGGGATCACCCGGGACCTGCTCGTCGAGTGGCTCGGCGACGTCTCGGAGCGCGCCCTGCCGGTCACGGCCCTGGCCGACGCCGACGAGGCGTTCCTGGCCTCGAGCACCCGCGACGTGCAGCCGATCCGCGCGGTCGACGGCCGGGTGCTGCCGGCCGCACCGGGGCCGCTGACGCGGCGCGCAGCTCAGGTCTTCGCCGAACGCAGCAGCGAGGTCGATCCGTGACCGTCGCGGTGTCCGGTGCGCCGCTGGCGCCGGCCGACGTCGTCGCGGTGGCGCGCCGCGGCGAACCCGTCGAGCTGTCCGGCACCGCGCTCGAGGCGATGGCGGCGTCGCGCGCGCACGTCGACGCGCTGGCTGCCGCCGACCGGCCGGCGTACGGCGTGTCGACCGGGTTCGGGGCCCTGGCGACGACGCACATCCCGGTCGAGCGGCGCGCCGACCTGCAACGTTCGCTGGTGCGATCCCATGCTGCCGGCAGCGGTCCGCTGGTCGAGCGCGAGGTCGTGCGCGCCATGCAGCTGCTGCGGCTGCGCACGCTCGCGACCGGGCGCACCGGTGCGCGGCCGGAGACTGCGCAGGCGATGGCCGGCCTGCTCAACGCTGGCATCACGCCCGCCGTGGCGGAGTACGGATCGCTCGGCTGCAGCGGTGACCTCGCGCCGCTGGCGGCCTGCGCGCTGGTGCTGATGGGGGAGGGCGAGGTGGTGTCGGAAGACGGCTCGACCCGGCCCGCCGCCGACGCGCTGAGGGACGCCGGACTGACCACGGTCACGTTGGCCGAGAAGGAAGGTCTGGCGCTGCTCAACGGGACCGACGGGATGCTCGGCATGCTCGTGCTGGCGATTGCCGACCTGG
>CAZEAM010000354.1:0-9577 GCA_964510285.1 uncultured Frankiaceae bacterium
ATCCCGCGTCCCCGGCCGGGGTCGGACGTGGTGGTCGTGAACCCGGACACCGGCGAGGTGTGCCCACCGGCGCAGCTCGACGCGCAAGGCCGGCTCACGAACGCCGGCGAGGCGATCGGCGAGATCGTCGACCGCGGCGGCGCGCCCGGGTTCGAGGGCTACTACCGCAACGACGAGGCGACCAGCGCTCGGCTCCGGGACGGTTGGTACTGGACCGGTGACCTCGCCTACCGCGACGCCGACGGGTACCTGTACTTCGCGGGACGCAGCAACGACTGGCTACGGGTCGACTCGGAGAACTTCGCGACCGCACCGATCGAAGCGATCCTGGCTCGACATCCGGACGTGGTGATGGCCGCGGTGTACGCAACGCCCGATCCGCGCACCGGCGACGAGGTGATGTGCGCGCTCGAGCTACGACCCGAGGTGGCGTTCGACCCCGCGGGGTTCGGCGACTTCCTCGCGGTGCAGCCCGACCTCGGCACCAAGTGGGCGCCGCGCTTCGTGCGGATCGTCGAATCGATGCCACTGACCGCGACCAACAAGGTCAACAAAGCGCCACTGCGAGCCGAAGGTTGGGCAGGCGAGAGCGTGTGGTGGAGGGCTGACTCGGGACTCAAGTACACCGCGCTCAGCAAAGAGGAGCGAGCCGCCTATCGGCGCGAGTTCGACCGCCACGCCCGCTCCCACCTGCTCCCCGCCCCAGCAACCTGACATTTCTGGGGCTAGGCGCCGCGCAGGGGGAGGCCGGCCTTTCGGTAGATGTCGTCGATCACCTTCATGGTGCGGATCGCGTCCTCCGGCGGCGTCAGCACCGGGCCGCCCTCCCGCACCGCCGCGACGAACGCCTTGAGCTGAAGGTCGTACGTCGCCGGGCCGCGCAACCGCTCCGACGTCTTGCGGCCGTCAACGGTCAACGTCAGCCGGTTGTAGAACTGCGGTGCGATGAAGTTGAGCACCTTCATCGCACCGCGGGTTCCCGTGACCGTGACCGAGAAGTCCATGAGCCGCCGCGACCACATCGAGGTCGTCGTAGTGCCGGTCGACCCATCGCCGAATGAGTAGGTCACCGACATCGCACGGTCGATGTCCGGCCCGCGCAGCAGAGCCTTGGCAGTCTCGACCGTAGGCTCACCGCTGCCGAGCAGGCGGAGCACGTGCACCGCGTAGCAGCAGTCCATCGACGTCCCACCGCCGAGCGGATACGAGTACCGGATGTCGGAGAACTTCGGCAGCGGGAAGCACATCGCGACATGCACGTGCTGCACGTCACCGAGCTGACCGCCGTGCACGAGCGTGCGCATCCGCTCGGCCAGCGGGTGGTAGCGGTAGTGGTAGGCCTCCATCACGACGAGCCCTGCCTTCCTGGCTGCCGTCGCCACTAGCTTGGCCTCAGCTTCGTTCGAGGTGAACGGCTTCTCGCACAGCACGTGCTTGCCGGCTTCGAGCGCCTTCAGGGTCCACTCGGCGTGCAACGCGTTCGGCAGCGGGTTGTAGATCGCCTCGAGCGAGTCGTCCGCCAGCAGGTCGTCGTACGACGCGTGCACCGTCTCGATGCCGTGCTTCCCGGCGTACGCCGCAGCCCGCTGCGGGTCACGGGCAGCAACCGCCGCGACCACCGCACCGGGCACGCGTGACGCCGGGCGGACCAGCGCCATCGGAGTGATCCGCGCGGCACCCAGGACGCCGATGCGCAGATCCGGGCTCACCTCCACACCGCCTTCACCTCGTCGACGTGTGCCGCCGCCTGTGCCCGGCCCGCAAGCGCCGCCGGGCGGGCCACCGCCGGATCGAGCGGGTTGGTGCCCAGCGCGGTGAGCGACTCCTCGTTGGCGGTGATCGTGACCACCGAGGCACCGGCGCGCAACTGCTGCTCGTTGCGGATGACCTCGGGCGAGCCGAGCGCAGCCATGAGCGACGGCCCGACCACGATGACCGGGTCACAACCGGCCGCCAGATCGATGTTCGCGGTCGACCGCATCCCGCCGTCGATGTAGCGGCGCCCACCGATCGCGACCGGTGGCCAGACACCCGGCACGGCGCAGCTGGCAGCGACCGCGTCCACCAGAGCGACGCCGCTGGATCGCGTGAAGACCTGGAACTCGCCGGTGTGCGCGTCGATCGCGGTGACCAGCAGCTCGCGGTCCGGCCAGTCGTGGGTGGGCAGCCGCCGTTCGATCACCGCGCGGCGGTCGGCCTCGGCCACCGTCTGCGCCCGCATGGCGTACTCACCGATCGCCCGCAGCATCTCGGTCCCGCGCGACTTCCCGGCCAGCACCGCCCCGAACTCGAGCATCATCTTCTGGGTGTCGAACTCAGCCTTGATCTCGCTGTCGAGCAGCGCGGGCGACAGCTGACGCTCGAACAAGTCGTCGAGTGGCCAGCCACTGAGCACCGAAGCGGCGACCGCCGCGCCGGCAGAGGTGCCGATCAGCCGGTCGGCGGCGGTCACGTCGACACCGGCGTCGCGCAGCCCGATCAGGATGCCGAGCTCCCAGCCGATTCCCGCGACGCCGCCGCCGCCGAGGACCAGCCCCCGAGTCACTTCGCCGCCTCGCTCACCTGGCGACCAACGCCGCCCACTCCCGCAAGGTGGGCAATGCGTCGGCGTGGGGCGGGAGGATCAGGATGCAGCGTTCGAGCCCGATCTCGGCATAGTGGCTCAGCACGGCCGCGTCCGGGCGGACCGCGTGCAGCGTGACCGGCGGCGCCGGCCGCCCGACCTCTGCCGCCTGGTCGGCAAGATCTTGCAGTCGCTCGCCGATCTTGCGCTTCGACGGCATCGGCATCCACGCCGTGCCGTATTCCACGGCGTGACGCATGGACAGCTTGCTGCTGCCGCCGACCAGCACGGGCATCGGGCGCTGCACCGGCTTGGGCCACTGCCACGACGGCGAGACCTTCGCGTACTGCCCGTCGTACGACGCGACGTCGTTCGTCCACAACGCCTGCATCAGCTTCACCCGGTCGCGCAGCACGTCCCAGCGGTCGGCGTACGCGACGTTGTGGTCGGCCATCTCCTCGGCGTTCCATCCGGCACCGACACCAAACAGGAACCGGCCGCCGGAGATCAGGTCGAGTGACGCCACCTCTTTCGCCAGCACGACCGGGTCACGCTCGGTGACCAGGCAGATTCCGGTGCCGAGCTTCAACCGCTCGGTGACCGCAGCCGCGGCCGAGAGGGTGACGAACGGGTCGAGCGTGTGCGCGTACTCCTCGGGAAGGTCACCCCCGTTGGGGTAGGGCGTCTCCCGCGAGACCGGGATGTGGGTGTGCTCGGCGACCCAGAGGCTCTCGAACCCCGCGTCCTCCGCCGCCCGCGCGACGTCACGGATGTCATTGGTGAGGTCGGTCGCGAACAGCGAGATCCCGAGATGCACGAGCTTCGGCTCCCGCCTACTCGAACGTGATGACCTGGCGGATCACGTCGCCGGCCTGCATCGCGACGAACGCGTCGTTGACGTCGTCGAGGGTGATCCGCTTGGTGATCATGCCTTCGAGGTCGAGCTGACCGCTGCGCCACAGATCGAGCAGGCGCGGGAAGTCGCGCCGGATGTTGGCCGAGCCGTAGTAGGAGCTGCGGATCGTCTTCTCGCCGTAGAACAGCTCGAACGCGCTGAACGACACCATGTCGTCCGCGGGCCCGACGCCCACGATCACCGTCGTACCGCCCCGCCGGGTGGCGTCGTACGCCGCGCGGATCGTCTGCGACCGGCCGACCACCTCGAACGCGTAGTCGAATCCCACCCCGCCGGTCAGCTCCAGGCTCAGCGCCGGCAGGTCGTCCGGGGTCACCGCATGCGTGGCGCCGAACTGCTTCGCCCACTCAAGCTTGTGCGGCACCATATCGACCGCGACGATCTTCGCCGCGCCGCAGATCCGCGCACCCTGGATCGCACTGATCCCGACCCCGCCGCACCCGATGACGAGAACGGTCGAGCCGGGCTCGACCCGGGCGGCGTTCATCACCGCGCCGACGCCGGTCATCACCCCGCAGCCGATCAAGGAGGCGAGGTCAAACGGTACGTCGTTGCCGATCCTGATCGCCGCGGCTTCCGGTACGACGAGCTCCTCCGCGAACGTGCCGGCGCCGGCCATCCCGAACAGTGTCTCGTCGCCACAGGTGAACCGGGGCTCGCCGAACGCCTCGGCCACGAGCTTCATGCACAGCTGCGGCTTGCCCTGCGTGCAGTCCGCGCACTGCCCGCACTGCGGCGACCAGCAGATCACCACATGGTCGCCCGGCTCGAGACCCGTGACCCCGGGCCCCACCTCGACGACCTCGCCGGCGCCTTCGTGGCCCAGCACGGCGGGCATCGCCACCGGGATCGTGCCGGTCATCGCCGACAGGTCCGAGTGGCACACCCCCGTCGCGCGGATCTTGACCCGGACCTTGCCCTCGGTGACCGGGGTGGCATCGACGTTGTCACGGACCTCGAGGGTCTGGCTGCCGACCGTGCTGAGGACCGCCGCCTTCACTGCCCGGCCCGTTTGAGGAACAGCGCGCGCTTCGGGCACATGTCGACGGCTTCCTGCACCTTGTCCAGCAGCTCGGCCGGCGGGTACTCGTTGAGGATCTGCAGCTCGTCGTTGTCGTCGACCCGGAAGACCTCGGGCACGATGCCCTCGCAGACGGCGTTGGCCTCGCACTCGCCGCGGTCGACGATGATCTGGGCGCCGGACTGTTCGTCACTCACAGCGGCAGTAGAACACGTTCCCATTTGCCCGGACAAGCCCGCCCCGACGTACGCCGAAGTAGCACACATCAGCCGGACGTAAACCGGACATATCACCCCTGGTACGGCGATACCACCCAGTTAGGCCGGGCTTTGTGTGCTACTCCGAGGCGAAATGTGACGGGGCGTCATACTTCGCCCGTGGTGCGGATGGAGCCGGTCGAGGCCGAGGCCGACTGGATGCTGCGTCTCGACGTCGCCGACGGCATCGCGACCCTCACCCTCGACCATCCCGAGAAGCTCAACGCGTGGTCCTGGGAGGCCACCCGCCAGCTCGGCAAGCGCGCCGACCAGATTCGCTTCGACGACGCGGTGCGGGTGGTCGTCCTGCGTGCCGAAGGCCGCGCGTTCTGCGCCGGCGTCGACCTCGGGATGCCGGAAGACCGGATCACCGGACGGTCCGCCGCGGAGAAGGCGCGCAACTTCTACGAGGGTCTGCGGTGGGTGCACGAGCGCTTCCACGCGTTCTGCGACCTGCCGCAGCCGATCGTGGCGGCGGTGCACGGCTACTGCCTCGGGTTCGGTTTCGAGCTCGCGCTGATGGCCGACATCCGGGTCGCCTCCGACGACGCGGTGTTCGCGCTGCCCGAGGCGCAGATCGGGGTGTCCATCGATGCCGGCGGCGACCTGCGGCTCGCCCGCGACGCCGGGGCCGGCTGGGCCAAGCTGCTCGCGCTCACCGGCCGCCGGATCGACGCCGCGACGGCCGAGCGGATCGGCGTCGTCCAGTCGGTCGTGGCCCGGGACGTGCTCGACGAGACGGCGCTGGCCATCGCCCGGGAGATCCGCGACAACGCGCCGCTCGCCGTACAGAGCATCAAGCGCACGATCAACTCCTTCGCCGATCATGGGCTCGCCGATGCGATGCGCTTCGAGGCGATGAGCGCGTCGGTGGAGTTCGTCTCCGACGACATGCCCAAGGGCTACGCCGCCAAGGCAAAGAAGGAGACCCCCGAGTTCGAGGGGAAATAGACGCGGTGGCGATTCCCGCTGCGCCGCAGGGCGCGATGCTGCCGACCGGCACGTACGACGGGCAGGTCGTCTTGGTGACCGGCGGCGGCACCGGGCTGGGCAAGGCGATCGCGGTCGAGTTCGGCCGGTTGGGGGCGACCGTCGCGGTCGCCAGCCGCAACGCGGAGCATCGAGCAACGGGAGTGGCCGCTGTCGAAGCGGTCGGCGGCAGGGCAATGGCCGTCGAGGTCGACGTCCGCGAGCCCGAGTCGATCGCCGCGGCGTACGACGCGATCGAGGCCGAGTGCGGCACGGTCACCGTGCTGGTGAACAACGCCGCTGCAAACTTTCCGGTCGCCGCGGCGGACCTGTCGCCGAACGGCTGGCGCGCGGTGGAGCGGATCGTCCTGGACGGCACGTTCTTCTGCTCGATGCAGCTGCACGGTCGGCTGGTCGCGGCGGGCCGGGGCGGGTCGATCGTCAACATCGTGTCCACGGCCGCGCAGACCGGCGGACCCGGGATGGCGCACTCCGCCGCCGCCAAGGCCGGCGTCGTCTCGCTGACGAAAACCCTGGCGGTCGAGTGGGCGGCCGATCAGATCCGGGTCAATGCGATCGCTCCCGGCCTGTTCCCGCACGACGGGATGCCCGAGGCGATCCGGGCGGCTCGCGACGAAGCGCTCGACGCGAGCCGCCAGCCGGCGGGACGCGCCGGTGAGCCTCGCGAGCTCGGTTGGGCAGCGTCGTACCTCTGCTCCCCTTACGCTTCCTTCATCACCGGTCACGTCCTCGTGGTCGATGGTGGAAACTGGCTTCGTCGAGATTTCGCGATGCCGCCGTTCGTCCCGATCAAGGAGCAGCTCGGCAGATGAGCGACGCGCACAAGCTTCGCAACGCGGCGATCGCCGCGCGCCAGAAGCGTGAGGCGGAGGCGGCGGCTGCTGCCACGGGCGCCTCGACGTATCAGGTCGGTGACGCGGTCGGCCTGCCGGAGAGCACACTGCCCGCAGCGCTGATCAACCTGCTCCCGGAGAAGGTGGCGGGCGCCCCGTGGCGGACCCAGTGCCGAGTGGTCACCTGGATGCACCCGGTCGCGCCCGCCGCGCTCGAGGCCTTCCCCCCGCCGATCCGCCCTGCGGGGACCGCGATCGCAGCGTGGGCACTCGTCCGGTACGAGCACACCCCCGTCGGCCCGTACGACGAGCTCGCCGTGACGCTGCTGCCGGAAGGTGGCGACGGCTACGGGCACATCCCGTTCATCGCAGTCGACTCCTACCCGAGCATCGTCGGCGGGCGGGTCAACTGGCTGCTGCCGAAGTCGCTGGCCAGGTTCGTCTGGTCCGAGGACAGCGCGTCGGTCAACGTCACCGCCGACGCGCCGGCCAAGCCCGGGTGGAGCCTCACGCTCAACGTCACGCCGTGGGGTGACACGAGCCCTGTCGCGATCCCCAGCAACGTCCAGCAGGTCAGCACCGCTGGCGCCGTACGCCGGTTCACGGGATCCATGGCCGGCGCGGTGCAGTCGGCGGCGGTCAACGTCGAAGGCGTCGCGGAAGGGCCTCTGGCGACCCTGCTGGTCTCCGGTCGCTACGACGGGACGCTGATCACCGACTGCAACTTCGAGGTCGGCGGCCTCAAGCCGGTCTGACCCCGCGTGATCATGGCGTTTTGGTCAGACACGCCGGCGTGTCGTGACCTATTCGCCATGATCACGGGTGTCAGGGCCGGGTAGGAGGTGAAGGTGGCGAAGGGTGGCGCGGCGCGGGATCCGCTCACCGACCTGCAGCGCATCGCCTACCTGCTCGAACGGGCGCACGAGGCGACCCCGCGGGTGAAGGCGTTCCGGACCGCCGCATCGATCGTCGAGGAGCTGCCCGCCGCGGAGTTGGCCGAACGCGCGGCGAACAACACGCTCACCGACCTGGCCGGGATCGGCGACACCACCTCGACCGTGATCCGCGAGTCGCTGGCCGGCAAGGTCCCGGCGTACCTCGCCAAGCTCGAAGCGGCCCTGCCGCCGGTCAAGAACCCCGGTCGCATGCAGGCTGCCCTCAAGGGCGACCTGCACATGCACAGCGACTGGAGCGACGGCGGCTCGCCGATCGAGGAGATGGTGACCGCCGCGCGCGACCTCGGTCACGAGTACGTCGCGCTGACCGACCACTCGCCGCGGCTCACCGTGGCGCGCGGTCTCACCGCGGATCGACTGCGCGAGCAGTTGAAGATCGTGAAGCAGCTCAACAAGAAGATGGCGCCGTTCCGGATCCTCACCGGGATCGAGGTCGACATCCTCGAGGACGGTTCGCTCGACCAGGACGAGGAGCTGCTCGCCGAACTCGATGTCGTCGTGGCCTCGGTGCACTCGAAGCTGCGGATGGACGCGAGGCAGATGACCGAACGCATGGTGGTCGCGGTCGCCAACCCGCACACCGACATCCTCGGCCACTGCACCGGTCGGCTGTTGGCCGGGCGCGGTCGTCCGGAGTCGGAGTTCGACGCGGACCTGGTGTTCGAGGCGTGCAAGCAGTTCGGTACGGCGGTGGAGATCAACTCCCGGCCCGAGCGGCTCGACCCGCCGCGACGGCTGCTGGCGCTGGCCGAGGAGATCGGCTGCATGTTCTCGGTCGACACCGACGCACACGCGCCGGGCCAGCTCGAATGGCAGGTGAACGGCTGCGAACGCGCCGACGAGATCGACCTCGACCCCGACCGGGTGATCAACACGCGGTCAGCGGACGACCTCCTGGAGCTTCTCTCCACCTGATTGCCACCTGGAGACGCTCTAGCGTTCTCAGCCGGCAATCGCCGCTAGCTGGTGGCGACGGTTGCGGTGTCGCGGCCGCTTCGCAGCACCTTGCCGGGGCGGGCGTCCGTCGCCTTGCCGTCGCGGATCGTCTCGACGCCGTTGACCAGCACCCGCTTCACGCCGATCCCGCCGGCGGTGAGCCGCGGCGCGCCGCCGGGGAGGTCGAAGTGCAGGGCGGCGTCCTCCGACGCCACGGTCTCGGGGTCGAAGACGACCAGGTCAGCGTGGTAGCCCTCGCGCAGGTAGCCGCGCTCGGTGAGCCCGAACAGGTCGGCCTGCGCCCCGGTGATCATCCGTACGGCGGACTCCAACGCCACCAACTTGCGGCCGCGGATCATGTCGCCGAGGAAGCGGGTCGGGAACGGCGCTCCCGCCATCCGGTCGAGGTGCGCGCCCGCATCCGAGCCGCCCAGCATCACGTCGTCCTCGCCCCACGCCTGCTGCCGCAGCGCCCAGGTGTCCGGGTCGTTGTCGTTCGGCATCGGCCAGAGCACCGTCCGAAGCTCGTCGGCGATGCAGATGTCGAGCAGCGTGTCGAACGGGTCCTTTCCGAGCTCGGTCGCGATGTCCTTCACGACGCGACCCTTGAGGCCTTCGTTCTCCGGCGCGTAGGTGTCACCGATGACGTAGCGACCGAATGAACCCAGTCGCTTGAACACGCCGGCCTCCGGCGCATTGACAAGCTCCACCATCTTGGCGCGCGTCGCGGGATCGGACAGCCGCTCGATACGCTCCGGCACCGGGCACTGCAGGATCTCTCCCCACCCGGGGATCAGCCACAAGCCGCAGAAGTTGAGCAGGCTCATGTTCATCGGCACGAGCACCGGCATCGTCAGCGCGACGACGCGACCGCCGAGCTCTCGGGCGCGCTGCGACGCCTGCAGCTGGCGCGGGATGCGGTCCGGCTCGCGCGCATCGATGGTGAGCAGGTTCCAGTTCAGCGAACGCTTTGCCGCGGCCGACATCGACGCGAGCAGCTCGATCTCCTCGTCCTCGAACTTGTCGAGGCAGCCGGAGACGATGCCTTCGAGGAAGGTGCCCTCGTGCTCGCCAACCGCCGTACACAGCGCGAGCAGCTCATCCT
>CAZEAM010000355.1:0-6511 GCA_964510285.1 uncultured Frankiaceae bacterium
ATGTGCAGACCCATGCCCGCCAGGTCCAGGGCCACGTGCGACGCGCCCGTGAGGTCGGCGCGAAACGCGTTCCGCAGCTTGCCCACCGGCTGGCCGCGCTGCCACCGCTGCCCCATGTACAGCGCGGGCACCTCGCCGTCCGGGGTGGCGGGCTCGACTCCGATCGTCTGGACTGCGCGCACCGGTCGCAGCGGCCGGGCGAAAGAGCGGACGTCGACCCGGGCGATCCCGTTGCGCGGATCACGTGCGCGCAGGTGGCTGACGAACCAGGCGTGGTCGAAGTGCAGGCCGACCGAGCGTCCGGCGGTCGGGAGATCGGTGTGTCCGCCGGTGTCGACCGTGCGCTCGTAGGGCATGTTCCTCGTGAAGTCGACCCGCGCCGGGTGCGCGTCTCGCCGCGCCCGGCCGAGCAGCCTGGCGCCGATCGTGTAGTCGTCGATGATCCCGTGGGTGAAGTGGGTGTGGCCCGGGAAGACGTCGAAGCGGTAGCGGTAGCCGAGCCCGCGCAGCCGCTGCGCCGCCGCAAACCCGTTCGTGAACGGCACGTTCGCGTCGATGTCCCCTTGGTAGATCTCGACCGGTACGGCGCGCAGGTTCGTCAACGCCGGGATGACGTCGGGCAACCCCATCGCAGCGGTCGCCAGCTGCGCGCCGCCGACCGGTCCCTCGACGACGAACGCCGCGGCGAACCGGTCCGGTTGAGTGGCGGCGAACATGTACGTGCCGTAGCCGCCCATCGAGTAGCCCGCGACGGTCAACCGGTCCCGGTCGATCGGCAGCAACGCCTCGGCGTCATGGATGTCGGCGTCGACGTCGCGGTACGTCGCGCCTTCGAACAGGTCGAAGCCGCTGCGCCCACCGGGGCTGATCACCACGGCGTGGTTGTCGTCGCCGAGCTGGCGGAACAGATTCGGGGAGATCGCCGCGAACGAGTGCGCGGTCATGCTCGAGCCCCGGAGCATGACGGTGGCCGGGACCTTGCGGTGCCAGTCGAAGTGGCGCGGCAGGTACAGGCCGTACTGGCGCAGCGCACCGGTCGTGCCGCCCTCCCGCGAGTAGCGGGGATCCGTGCGCACGGTCCGCACGTTGTAGCCGGCGCCGGGCAGCAGCCGCTGGCTGAACCCGTCTCGCATCCGCGCGACCGACACGGTGGTGAGGAAGCGGTCGATGTCATGGGCGGCGAGCGCGACGGCCTGCGCACGGTCGTACACGGCCTGCACGGGCGCGTGCAGCCGCGGGAATGCTTTGGCCAGTGGCCCGGCCTGGCCGTTCGGCGCCAGCTCGAAGCTGCCCGCGGCCCGCACGACGCCCGTCGCCCCGACCATGCGGATGGTGCCGTCGTGCGACGTACGCCGCAACGGCAGCCGCGCCTCGAGCGCGTTGACGTAGCCGGCCGGGTCGGCGCGCGCGGGTGCCTTCGTCACCGCGCCGGTCCGCAGGTCGACGAGGCGGGCGCCGCGCGCGGTCACCAGCACCGCCGTGTCCGCGCGGGCGGTCCGAAGCCCGCTGCCAAACGGGACCGCCCGGGTGACCCCGGCGTGACCGGTGTCGAACAGCAGAAGCAGCGCCGTCCGCGCCGGTCTGCTCATCGCCGTGGTCCTCGCCAGCACGTAGAGGTGCGACCCGCGGACGGCGAACCGCAGCTCGGACAGGTCGGCCTGGTCGACCAGCGGGCCGGCTCCCGCGGGGCCCTGGACGAACGCCAGCGCGCCGGGCAGCCGCTGCGTCGACGGCACCGCCCCCGCCAGCAGACCGAGCGCCGTCAGGACCTGCGTCATGCCGGGCAGCGCGGCGCCGTACGCGCTTTCCGGATAGTCCTCGTAGATCCATTCGCCGCGGTCGTAGTGGGCCGTCCCGGCCAGGTGGGACCTCCGGCCGTGCCAGTCACCCACCCCGCCGCCGAGCCGGATTCGCGAGACCTCCGGGTTGGGGGCGAGCCGCACGACGCGTGCCGTCGCCGGCTTCAGAACGTGCCCGGCGATCTCGGCACGCGCCGGTGAGGGTGACACAACCACCGGCGCAGCCGACACCGCGACCACCACCAGGACGGCCAACAGCGCACGCAAGGGCCGTCCCCTCGTCGACGTCGTCACCTCAGCGCTGGGACCGCACGCGGACGTTCTGCAGCAAGCCGATCGCGATCATCGAGGCGAACATCGACGTGCCGCCATAGGAGACGAACGGCAGCGGCAGGCCGGTGATCGGCATGATGCCGAGGTTCATCCCGACGTTCTCGAAGGTCTGGAAGGCGAACCAGCAGATGATGCCGACCGCGACCAGCATCCCGAACGAGTCCTGGGCGTAGCGGGCGATGCGCAGCGCCCGCCACAGCACGACACCGGACAGCACGACGATGAGCGCCGCGCCAAGCAGGCCGAGCTCCTCGCCGGCGACGGAGAAGACGAAGTCGGTCTGCTGCTCCGGCACGAACTGACCGTTGGTCTGCGTGCCGTTGCCGAGGCCCTGACCGAACCAGCCGCCGTTGCCGATCGCGATGCCGGCCTGCTGCTGGTTGAACTTGAACGTCTGCGCCGCGACCGAGGTGTTGTGCGTCAGGGCCTGGAAACGCGCCAGCTGGTACTGGTGCAGCAGGTGGGCGTGCACGACGAAGAAGGCGCCGATGACCGCCAGGCCGAGCATGCCGCCGACCCAGCGGCCGGGGATGCCGGACAACGCGAGCATCCCGAAGATCGTGATCATGAAGACCATCACCGAGCCGACGTCCGGCTGGGCAAGGATCAACAGCACCGGCGCGGCCGCCAGTGCGAAACACAGCAGGATGTCGTTGCGGGTCGGGTCGGAGCGCCCCTCGCGCTTCTCGGCCAGCAACATCGCGATGCCGAGGACCACCGCGATCTTCGCGAACTCCGACGGCTGCACCTCGAAGCCCGCCCCGAGCTTGATCCAGGAGTGGGCGCCGTTGATCGTGCTGCCCAGCGGAGTGAGGACCACCAGCAAGCCGAACAGCGACGCCGCATAGAGGACAGGCGTGTACGCCCGCAACGTCCGGTAGTCGACCATCGCGGCCAGCACCGCCAGGCCGGTGCCGATCGCGACGTTGAGGATGTCCTTCTTCAGGTACGTCGCCCCGGTCCCCTGCGGCTTCGCGGCGGCCCACACGAGCGCGCAACCCAGCACGCACAGGACGGCGACGGCCGCCACGAGCACCCAGTCGAGCTGGCGGAGGAAGGAGTCGCGATCCAATGCGCGCTCGCGCAACGTCTCGCGACGCAGCGAGACGGGGGCGGACCGGGTCGACTCCGACCAGTCGGTCACGCGGCCTCTCCCGCCCTGTGCGCCTTGTGGTGCCGCAGCGGGGGGCCCGCCTCGACGATGCGGATCTTCGGCAGCTTCTTCGGCGGGACCCCGTTCGGGAACAGCGCCTTGTTACCGCGGAAGCCGTAGAGCTTGTCCCACATGTTGCGGACATAAGGCGCCGCACTGATCGCGCCCTGGTCGGCCTTGTTCACCTCGACGACGGTCACGAACTGCGGCTTTTCCCCCGCGGGCCCGCCGAACGACGCGAACCAGCACCCGTTCTGTTGCGTGCCGGACAGCTCGGCAGTTCCGGTCTTGCCGCCCACCAGCACCCGGTTCATCGGGAACCCGGCGAAGGTACCGACGGCCGTGCCCACCGGATCGCGTGAGGTGGTCACCCCGTACAGCGCGTCGCGCAGGTAGGCCAGCTGCCCGTTCGTCAGCGGAAGGTGGTCGCGGACCGGGGCCTTGATCCGCTTGATCACCTTGCCGGTCGGGCTCACGATCGCCTTGGCGATCCGCGGCTCGAACACCGTCCCGCCGTTGGCCACCGCGGCGTATGCGACCGCCAGCTGCAGCGGCGAGACCGTCACCGTGCCCTGACCGATGTCCTGGTTCATCTGGTCACCGGGGAAGAAGATGTAGCCGAACTTGCAGTTCTGCGCATCGATCTGCTGCAGGTAGCTGCCCTTGGGGCGACGCTCGGCGCCGGCGCAGTAGTCCTTCTTGTTCTGCTCCCAGTTCAGCCGGGTGTTGTGCCGGTCGGCGATGTGCCCGGTGGCAACCTCGCTTTCGGGCAGGTCGATGCCCGGTTGCTCCCCGAGCCCGTAGGCGTGGGCCATGTTCTGCACGCCCTCGAGCGGCTTCTTGTGCTGCTTGATCAGCTGCTGGTCCCGCGACCAGTCCCGGTCGGCGAGCTGGAAGAAGAAGGTGTCGCAGGACACGATCAACGCCGTACGCAACGGGATCGCGCCGAGGCCGGCCTCCCCGTCGAAGTTGTGGTGCCCGCGGTACTCGGTGGGGCAGTCGTAGTAGCCGTCGGTGGTCATCGTCCCGTCGTGCAGCAGACCCGACGACGAGATCAGCTTGAAGGTCGAACCGGGCGGGCTCGCGCTCTGAAAGGCCTTGTCCACCAGCGGCGAGCCCAGCTGGTGCTGGAGCTTCTTGTAGGTCCTGGCCTTCACGCTCGGGACGAACGTGTTCGGCGGGTACGTCGGCGAGCTGGCCATCGCGACGACTCCGCCGGTCCGCGCGTTGAGCACCACACCCGCCGCGTAGTCGGCGGTGAACCCGCTGTGCCGGGCGGCCGTGATCGCGTCCTGCAGCTGGCGCTCGAGCGCGGCCTGGGTGCCCGCGTCGATGTTCGTGACCAGGTTGTCACCCGGGATCGGCGCGGTCTCCTTCACCGTGCCGGTCACCGCGCCGAGGTGGTCGACGCTGACCTGCTTCACCCCGGGGGTTCCGCGCAGGTACTTCTCGTACTCCGCCTCGAGCCCGGTGACCCCGACCTGCGCGTTCTGGTAGACCTGGCGCTGGTCCTTGGGCAGGCTCGCGAGCTGGTCAGGCCCGATCAGCTGGATGTAGCCCAGCATCGAGCTGGCGTAGGCGCCCTCCGGCCGCGGGTAGTGCCGCACCGCGGTGAGGTCGACCGTCACACCCGGGTAGTCCTCCGGGCGCTCCTTGATCTGCAGTGCCTTCTTGGCCGCCGCCAGCGTGGGCTTGAGCTCGCTGACCACCACCGGCTGGTAGGCCAGGCCGTTGTTGCACGGCGTGGGTGAGGACATCACCTCGACCCCGTCGGAGGTGTGGACCTTCTCGTAGGTGCAGGGGGTGGTCTCGTTGTTCAGCAGCTCGTACGGCTTGCCGAGCGCCCGGGCCAGCCGGTGCAGGACGGTGGACTTGGTGTCCGAGCCCAGCCGGTCCAGCGCCGTACGGTTGACCGCCACGACCAGGGCCGGCTTGTTGTCCACGAACGGCTTGCCGGTGTCGTCGAGAATCTCGCCGCGCGGCGCCGGCGTGACGATGTCGTGGATCTGCTGGTTCAGCGCCGCCTCGCGCAGCTCGGGGGCGTTGAGCACCTGCAGGTACCACAGCCGCCCGAGCAGGGTCGCGACCAGCGAGACGACCAGCACGCCGAGGACGACGAGCCGAAGCCGTGAGCGGTCAGGCACGTGACGTAGCTTCCGGTCAGGCGATCCGTGCGGACGGGGCGGGTCTGGGCAGTGACGCTATCGCGGTCCCGCCGGCTCGAGCCGGCGAGCCGCAGCAGAGATGAGCGGGACCACGAACGGCGCCAGGACCACATCGTAGACAACGGTTCCGGCCAGCGCATGCAGCGTCGCGCCGCCCGAGATGTGGGCGTTGCCCAAGGTGTCGCCGAGCGCCGCGAACAACAGGACGACGGCGACCGAGGCGCCCGCCACGACCCCGATGATGGTGAGCACCGAGCTCTCCTCACCGGCCTCGAGCATCCCGGCGAGGTAGCCGACCACCGTGTAGGCGAAGGCGAGCTCGCCGGCGAAATGGCCCGTCGGGGGCATCACGTCCGCCGCCAGCCCGGCGAAGAAGCCGAGTACGGCGCCCCGCTGCGAACCGCCGACCAGCGCGAAGGCGACCACGACCACCACCAGCAGGTCCGGGCCGCCGAGCGGGAGGTGCATCCGGTTGACCACGGTGACCTGGGCGAGCACCACGGTGATCACCACCGCGAGACGCAGCAGGATCCGCTGGGCGATCACGGCGTCGCCTTCGGCGAGGACCTGGCGTCCGGGCTCGCCGTCGACGTGGCGCTCGAGGACGGCGAGGTCGGTGTGCCGGGGGTCGCGGTGACGGTGACGGTGACCGTCGGCGCGGGGGTCGGAGAGGCGGGCAGGAGGCTGTCGCGCTTGATCGAGCTCGGGGCGTCGATGACCACCGCGACGATGTTGAGCGAGCCGAAGTCGACGAACGGCGTGACCGACGCGGTCTGGGCGATCTGGCCGTTGGCCGGCGTCACGTGGGTGATCTTGCCGATCGGCACCTCGGGGACGAACGGCCCACCGGGCCCGGAGGAGAACGTGACGAGCTGCTGGTTCACCGCAAGCCGGACGGTGTTGTCGAGCAGGGTGAGGCTCATGGGCTTGCCACGGCCGTTGCCGCTGACCGCGCCGACCGCGAGCTTGGGCGTGGCCAGCCGGGTGCCCGCGGTGAATGCGGAGTCGTTGGCGAGCTGGACGGTGGCCGTGGTCCGGCCGACGTCCACGACCCGGCCGAC
>CAZEAM010000356.1:0-2811 GCA_964510285.1 uncultured Frankiaceae bacterium
AAGGATGAGCGCCGGCGCCAGGAAGACCAGCGCCATCCAACGCTTCTCCCCGGGTGGGCGCAGCCGCGACCCGGGGCTCGCCCCGTCCGGCCCGGACCCTGTGGGGTCCGGGCCGCTCCGCCGTCGCAGTGCTACCAGCCCTTCGCCGCGCTGGCGTCCTTCTCGAGCTTCTGCTGGGCCGCGGCCACGTTGCCGTTGCCGAGGAAGGACTGCAGGTCCGCCCATTCACCCTTGTTCGGGGTGCCGCCGAACTCGGCCGGCGCCTGGTCGGACATGTCGAACCGGAAGTTGTCCCCGACCGACACGATCTGCTGCGCCAGCTGAGCCGACGTCTCGTCCGGGTACGCCGAGCTCGGCAGGTTCTTGTTCGCCGACAGGAACCCGCTGCCCGGCGCCGACACCAGCAGCTTCGCGGCTTCCGGAGTCGCGAGGTAGGCCATGAACGCCTGCGCCGCCTGGTTCTTGGTGAACGCCACCGCCCAGTCGCCCGACGCTTCGAGCACCGGCTGCGAACCGTTGATCGACGGGAACGGGAAGAACTTCGCGTCAGTGCCGACCTTCGCGGGGTTCTTGTCGCTGGTGATCGTGGTCGCCACGAAGCTCGCCTCGTACACCATCGCCGACGTCGGCGTCTTCTTGAAGACGTTGTCCACCGAGTCGGTGAACGGGGTGCTCAGCGCCGCAGAGGGCTTGCCGATCAGGGCCTCGTCACCCCAGATCTGCTTCAGGGCCTTCAGCGCCGTGGCGACCGACGGGTCCGTCCACTTGATCTGGTGATGGGTCAGCTTGTCGTACATGTCGACACCTGCCGTGCGCAGGTAGACGTTCTCGAACCAGTCGGTGAGGGTCCATCCGTCCCCACCGCCGACCGAGATCGGAACCTGTACGCCCGAGTCACCGAGCGTCTTGGCGTCGCTGATGAGGTCGTCCCACGTCTTAGGGGTGTCGCTGATCCCGGCGTCGTTGAACAGGTTCGTGTTGTACCAGACCGTCGACTTGTTGGCGGCGTCGACCGGTACGCCGTACAGCGTGCCGTTGACCGTCGCCAGCTTCGCCCACTCGCCGGAGAAGTTTTGCGCGGTCAGGGCCTTGCCCGCGGCCGAGACCGGCTCGATCTTGCCGGCCGTGCCGTACTGCGCGATCGCCCCGGGCAGGGCGAGGATCGCGATGTCCGGCGGCGTACCGCCGTTGACCTTCGCGCCGAGGACGGTCGCCTCGTCGCCGCCCGACACGGCGGAGTAACGACCCTTCGCGCCGGTCGCGTTCTCGAAGGCGTGAACGACGCTGAGGAACGCCGCCTGCTCGCCGCCGGTCCACTGACCGAGGATCGTGAAGGACTTGCCGTGCAGGTCCGGCGCGCTGCTCGTGGTAGACGGGTTGGACGTCGCCTCGCCGCCGCTCGAGCTGCTGCCACAGCCGGCGAGCGCGATCGCCGCCGCCGCGGCGAGAGCAAGCCCCGACATCGTCTTGCGGGTGGTGAACATTCGGTAGAGCTCCTTCCGGTCGGGGTCAGCCTTCCCAGATCGCGGCACCCGATTCCGGGTCGAAGAAATGCAGCCGGTCGGTGTCGACCGTCACGTCGAGGCGGTAGCCCCCGCCGGACGCGCCCCCCACGGCGCTACGCGGACTGAGCCGGGCGACCAGCGTCGACGTGTCACCCGCGACGTCGAGCGGCGCGTCGCCGGTGTCGCGGGCCAGCTCCGCGAAGTCCTCGTGGCCGGAGGGCCGCGGCACGTCGACGGTGAGGTAGGCGATCACGTCCGCGCCGAGCGGCTCGACCAGGTCGGCCACGGCGGGGAGGTTTCGCCCATCGGCCCGGCCGACGATCGCGGCGTCCTCGACGTCCTCCGGCCGGATCCCGACGATGACCTCCCGGTCCCGGTAAGCCCCGAGCCCCGGTCGGGCGGCCGCGACCTCCGCCGGGACGTCCAGGCGATGGGCGCCGAGCTCGAGCTGCCACCCGCCGGCCGCCGCCTGGCGCAGGGTCGCGCCCAGGAAGTTCATCGCCGGCGAGCCGATGAAGCCAGCGACGAACAGGTTCGTCGGCCGGTCGTACAGCTCTTGCGGCGGCGCGATCTGCTGCAGCACCCCCGCTTTCATCACCGCGACCCGGTCGCCGAGCGTCATGGCCTCGGTCTGGTCGTGGGTGACGTAGATCGTGGTGACCTTCAAGTCGCGTTGCAGCCGGCCGATCTCGGCGCGCATCTGCACGCGCAGCTTGGCGTCGAGGTTCGACAGGGGTTCGTCCATGAGAAAGGCCTGCGGCTGGCGAACGATCGCGCGACCCATCGCGACGCGCTGGCGCTGGCCGCCGGACAGGTTGCGGGGCTTGCGATCGAGGTGCTCGGACAGCCCCAGCATGCGAGCGGCTTCCTCGACCCGGCGGTTCAGCTCGTCCTTGGGAGTCTTGCGCAGCTTGAGCCCGAACGCGATGTTGTCGCGCACCGTCATGTGCGGGTAGAGCGCGTAGGACTGGAACACCATCGCCACGTCCCGGTCGCGCGGCGGCACCTCGTTGACCAGCCGGTCACCGATTCGCAGCTCGCCCTCGGTGATGGACTCGAGACCGGCCACCATCCGCAGCGCGGTCGTCTTGCCGCAACCTGACGGTCCGACGAGCACGAGGAGCTCGCCGTCCTCGATCGCGATGTTCAGGTCGCTGACGGCGCGCGTGCCGTCGTCGTACACCTTGCCGATGTGCGCCAGGGTCAGACTCGCCATACGACCCTCTCCGGCACCGAAGTGCCTCGGACGGCCCCCGCGAGTGACCATAGCGATCATCGCGGTCGACAACCACACCGTTGCGAAGTT
>CAZEAM010000357.1:0-4505 GCA_964510285.1 uncultured Frankiaceae bacterium
CGGGCCGCCGAGGAGGCCCGCATCGCCGAGGAAGCCGAGGCGCGGGCCGCCCTCGCCGCGGCGCAGGCCGAAGCGGACGCGCGGGCCGAGGCTGCGCGCCTCGCCGAGGAGGAGGCGGCGCAAGCCGCCGCGAAGGCCGCCGCCGAAGAGGCCGAACGGCTCGCGCTCGAGGAGGCCATCGCCAAGTCGCAGGCCTCAGCCGAAGCGGCCGCCGCGACCGCGATGCTGGTCGAGCTGCACAACGACGACGTCCCCACCGTCGCACCCCCCGCGGAGGCGCCCGAGACCCCGCCGCCGTACGCCGTCGAGCCGGTGCTCGCCGCCGAGCCGGAGCCGGAGCCCGAGCCGGAGCCGGCATCCGCGCCGCTCAGGGCCGGCGAGGACGCGGACACCGCCGCGTTGCTGCGCGAGCTGTCCTCGCTGGGCCTCGAGGACAGCGGACCGCCGAACCTCGGGGCGGCCACCCCGCCGCCCCGGCCCCGCCCGAACCAGAACACCGACAAGAAGGCCAAGAAGAAGATCGGCCTGTTCGGCCTCTAACCGACGCTCCGCCTCGACGCCGAGGTTTCCGGGCGCCGCTACGCGTCGACGACGCGTTCGATCTTCATCGCCATCCCCGCGGTGACCAGCGGCGCATCGTCGGGGGTCGCGCGCTTCACCACGGCGAGCGCGACCGGTCCCAGCTCCGCGTGGTGCACCGCGGTGCCGAGAAAGCCGATGGCGCGGCCGTCCAGCTCGACCGGGGTGTGCGCCGGCGCAAGCTCTTCGAGGGTGCCGTCGAGATGCCCGAAGACGAGCCGCCGCGGAGGCCGGCCGAGGTTGTGCACCCGGGCCACCGTCTCCTGGCCGCGGTAGCACCCCTTGTCGAGATGGACCGCGACCCCGATCCACCCGACCTCGTGCGGGATGGTGCGATGGTCGGTCTCGAAGCCGAGCCGCGGGACGTGCGCGGCGACCCGGCGGGCCTCCCATGCGCCGTGACCCACCAGCGGCAGCCCCGCCTCCTCGACCCGCGAGACGAGGTCGTCGATGGCCACGATGTCGTCGACCGACGAGCCGTCCGCGACCCGGGTCAGCACTCCGTGCGTGACTGACAGGTCCTCGACCTCGACCCGCAACATGAAACGCATCGAATCGAGATAGCCGGCGAGTGCCGCGGACGTGTCAGGCTCGCCGGTCAGCCACGTCGCCTCGCCGTCGTCGCGTACGACGAGGTGATGCTCGACGTGACCGTGCGGCGAGAGGATCAACGCCTCGCGCGTCTCACCGACCGGCAAGGTTTCGACGTGCTGCGACAGCAGCGAGTGCAGCCAGGACAGCCGGTCCGGGCCGGACACCCGCAGCACCGCGCGGTGGGACCGATCGACCAGCGCCGCGGACTCCTCCAGCACGCGCTGCTCACGAAGCGGGTCGCCATAGTGCGCGGCGACGGCCGCGTCGACGCCCACGCCGGGCACCGCGCCGGGACGATCCAGCAGCGGGCTTGCCATGCACCCAGCGTATGGCGATCGGCACCGCCGCCTCACATACCATCGCGGCGTGAGCGCGGAGCGGCGGCTGTCGATCGTGCTGCCGGCGTACAACGAGGAAGCCAACATCGAGGCCGCGGTCGCCAGCGCCACCGACGTCGCGGCCCGTCACTGCACCGACTACGAAGTCGTGGTCGTCGACGACGGGTCGACCGACTCGACCGCCGCGATCGTCGAGAAGATGTCCGCGGACAACCCGCGGATCCGGCTGGTCCGGCACGAGGTGAACCAGGGGTACGGCGGCGCGCTGAAGAGCGGCTTCCTCACCGCGAAGATGGACCTGGTCTTCTTCACCGACTCCGACAACCAGTTCGACCTCGACGAGCTCGGCGTGTTCATCGACCTGATCCAGAGCGTCGACGTGGTCGCGGGGTACCGGATCAAGCGACGCGACCCGTTCTTCCGGCGGCTCAACGCCCGGGCGTGGAACTACCTGGTCCGCGCCCTGTTCTACGTGCCCGTGCGCGACATCGACTGCGCCTTCAAGCTGTTCCGCCGTGAGGTGTTCGACGGGCTCGAGCTGAACAGCGTCGGCGCGATGGTCAACACCGAGCTGATGGTGAAGCTCGGCCGCTCCGGCTACCGGGTCGTCGAGGTCGGGGTCAACCACTTCCCGCGCACCGCCGGGAAGCCGCAGGGCGCGAGCATCAAGGTGATCATCCGGGCCTTCGTCGAGCTGCGCCGGATGCACAACTACCTCTCGGCGATGGAGCTCGCGCACCTGCCGGCGGGAGCCCGTACGACGCACTCGATTCCGCCCCGCACCGACGCGTGACCGTGCCGTGAAGCCGGTCGTCATCGTCGGCGGTGGGATCGCCGGGGCCACCGCCGCCCTGCGGCTGGCCGAGGCCGGGCGGGAGGTCGTGCTGTTCGAGGCGGGCGACCGGCTCGGCGGCCTGGTCGTCTCGTTCGAGATCGGCGGCACGCCTCTCGAGTGCTTCTACCACCACGTGTTCCCGCACGAGTCGCACATCCGCGCGCTGATCGACGAGCTCGGGCTCACCCCGAAGCTCGACTGGCTGCCGAGCACGATGGGCGTGCTGACCGGCGGCCGGCTGTGGCCGTTCACGACGCCGGTCGACATCCTGCGGTTCGGTCCGATGACCTTCCCCGAGCGGATCCGGATGGGGGTCGGCGGGCTGCGGCTGCAGCGTTGGCGCGACTGGGAGCGCCTCGACACCGTGCCGGCGCAGGACTGGCTGATCCGGGCGACCGGGCCGGCCGCCGTCCGCGAGCTCTGGGAGCCGCTGCTGCGCGCCAAGTTCGGCGCGGCGGCGCCGGAGGTCCCCGCCGCCTGGATGTGGGGCCGGTTCGCCCAGCGTCGCGGCGCCCGCAAGGGCAGCGGCGAGCGGCTCGGCTACCTGCGCGGCGGCTTCCGCCAGGTCTTCGACGGGCTCGCCGAACGGCTGGCCGCCCGCGGCGTCGAGATCCGCACCAACAGCCGCGTGGGCGCCGTGGTCGCCGACGGCGCGACGGTCGCGGGCGTCACCGCGGACGGCGGAGACGTCGACACCGACACGGTTCTCTACACCGGCGCGCTGCCCGGGATCGCCAGGCTGGTGCCGCCCGAGCACGCCGACCCGAAGTGGGCCGGTGCGCAGGGCCTCGGCGTGGTCTGTTCGGTGATCGAGACCGACCGCCCGGTGACCGACGTGTACTGGACCAACGTGTGCGACCCCGCCCTGGGCTTCGGCGCGATCATCGAGCAGACCAACCTCGTCCCGCCGTCGGACTACGGCGGCCGGCACGTGACCTATCTCGGCCGCTACTTCACCCAGGCCGAGGCCGACATCGCCGCGACCGACGCCGCGGCGCTGACCGACACCTGGCTGGACAACCTGGCCGCGTCGTACCCGCGGTTCGAACGTTCGAGCGTGCTCGCCGTGCACCCGTTCAAGACGCCGTACGCCGCCCCCCTCGTCACGCTCGGCTACCGCAGCCGGATCCCGGAGCTGCGCGCGCCGCTGCGCGGCCTGTACGTCGCGACCACCGCGCAGATCTACCCGGCCGACCGGGGGATGAGCGAAGGGGTGCGGCTCGGCGGCGAGGCCGCCGCGGCGATCGTGGCCGACTCCGCATGAGTACGTGGCGCTGCCCGGTGTGCGGCGGGACGCGCGGCCGGCTGTTGTGGAAGGTCGAGGGCGACGCGACCGAGAACGGTGTCGACCCGCAGCTGTTCCGACCCAGTGCCGACCGGTACGGCGAGACGGTCGGCACCGTGCTGCGGTGCCTCGACTGCGGGCATGCCTCGCTCGAGGAGACGCCGACCGACGAGGTGCTCGCGGCGGCCTACGGCGATGCGGCCGACCCGGTGTCGATCGACGAGGAGGCCGGCCAGCTGGAGACCGCGCGCCGCTCGCTGGCGCGGATCGAGCGCTACGTGCGGCCGGGGACCCTGGTCGACATCGGCTGCTGGACCGGTTCGTTCGTCGCCGCCGCGGCGGCGCAAGGCTGGTCGGCCAGCGGCGTCGAGCCGTCGACGTGGGCGGTCGAGCGGGCCCGCGAGCGCGGCCTCGACGTCCGGGTCGGGGACCTTCGCGACTCGGGAGTGGCGCCGGGCTCGATGCGTTGTGTCGTGATGTGTGACGTCATCGAGCACCTCCTCGACGTCTCCGACGCGGTCGCCGCCGTGGCCGAGATGCTCGAGCCGGGCGGCGTGCTGTACCTGACCACCCCGGACGCCGGCGGCCGGTTGCCGCGCGCGATGGGTCAGCGGTGGTGGTCGATCCTCCCGATGCACGTGCAGTACTTCACCCGCGACTCGATGCGCCGGCTGCTGGAGGCGCACGGCATGGAGAGGACCTACGTCGCGAGCCACCCGAAGGTGTTCACGGCCACCTACTACGCCGAGCGGCTCGGCGGGTACTCCCCGGCGCTCGCGCGTACGGCGGTCGGCGTCGCCCGCACCCTGCGCTTCGACGGCCGGCTGGTCGCGCCGGACTTCCACGACCGGATGCAGGTCGTCGCGACTCGACG
>CAZEAM010000358.1:0-3561 GCA_964510285.1 uncultured Frankiaceae bacterium
AGTCCGCGAACTTCGTCGTCACGCCGGACGACGGCGGCGAGCCGCACGAGTACCCGCTGTCGAAGCGGATGCTATCGTGGCGGTGGTACGACGCGGAGTCAGAGCGGGCGCGTGGCCAGTGGCGCGTCGAGGAGGGTCAGCACGTCGAGGTCGGTGACCAGCTGCACGCCGGTGCCGTCGACCCGCACGAGGTGCTGCGCATCCTCGGCCCGCGCGAGGTCCAGCTGCACTTGGTCAAGGAGGTTCAGGACGTCTACCGCTCGCAGGGCGTGACGATCCACTACAAGCACATCGAGATAATCATTCGCCAGATGCTCAAGCGGGTGAACATCCTCGAGTCCGGCGACACCGAGCTGCTTCCGGGCGAGCTCGCCGAGCGCCCGAAGTTCGAGGAGGAGAACCGCCGGGTCGTGGCCGAGGGCGGCACGCCCGCAGCCGGCCGTCCGGTACTGATGGGCATCACCAAGGCCTCGCTCGCGACCGAGTCGTGGCTGTCCGCGGCGTCGTTCCAGGAGACCACCCGGGTGCTGACCGACGCGGCGATCCACGCCCGCTCGGACTCGCTGCTGGGCCTCAAGGAGAACGTCATCATCGGCAAGCTCATCCCGGCCGGCACCGGCATCAGCCGGTACCGCAACGTCCGGGTGGAGCCGACGGAGGAAGCCAAGGCCGCCGTCTACACGATGATGCCGTACGACGATGCGGGCTACGACTTCGGTCAGGGCTCGGGTGAAGCGGTTCCGCTGGAGGACTACGGCTTCGGCCAGCGTCCGCAGAGCGGTTACGGCAGCGACTACGGCAGCTACCGCTAGCCGGCAGTACACGACGACGAGGGCCGCTCGGAGCTTCCGGGCGGCCCTCGTCGCGAACAGGAGGTCCCGGTGGCGGGCGGAGTGGTGGGTGCGCTCCCGGCCGATGCCGTGCTGGTGCACGTCGGCCCGCACAAGTCGGGGACGACCGCGATCCAGGCCTCGTTGCACGCCGCGCGTGACCGCCTGCCGCCCCACGGCGTCCA
This sequence comes from uncultured Frankiaceae bacterium, assembly GCA_964510285.1. Taxonomy (GTDB): domain Bacteria; phylum Actinomycetota; class Actinomycetes; order JAFAQI01; family JAFAQI01; genus DASZTV01. Next base: position 1,016 of record CAZEAM010000358.1, read on the forward strand.
CCTCGCCAGCGACGAGCGCCACCCGCGCGCCGCGATCACGGAGGGCACCGGCGTGCCCGCGCTCAAAGGCGAGCGAGTGGCGGGCGAAACCACATGGTCGGACCTGGTGCGGGCGATCGAGTCGCGGCCGTCCGCGCGTGTGGTGCTCAGCAGCGAGATCTTCTCGGACACGAAGCTCGAGCGGATCCCGGCGATGCTCGACGAGCTGGGCGGCCCACGGGTCCACGTCGTACTCACCATCCGCGCGCTGACCCGGATCCTGCCCTCGCAGTGGCAGGAGCATCTGAACAACCGGCTCACGATGCCCTACGACAAGTGGCTCGACGAGCTGTTCAACCAGCCGGACGGGCCGAACGCGCGGCGGTTCTGGCGCCGCCACGCGCAGGACCGCACCCTCGACCGCTGGCTGCCGGTCGTCGGGCCGCACCGGGTGTGCGTCGTCGCGGTCAGCCAGTCCCGCCCGGCGCAGCTCCTGCACGCGTTCGAGACGCTGCTCGGGCTGCCCGAAGGCCTGTTGCCCGCCCCACCCCGGTCCAACCCGTCGTTGTCGATGGGTGCTGCCGAGGTGCTGCGCTTGGTCAACGTCGAGGCGAAGCGCCGCGGCTGGAGCGACGAGCGGTACGCCGAGATCGTGCGGCAGTCGCTGGCCGAGCGGCTGAAGACCCGCCCGCCGGCGCCAGAGGACCGCCCGCTGACCACGCCGTCCTGGGCGCTCGACGCGGCGGTTCGCCGGCAGGCGGAGGCCTTCGGCTACATCCGGTCGAGCGGGGTCCGGGTCGTGGGCGACCTCGACGCCCTGCTCGATGAGCAGGTCGAGTCGAACCGCCGGGTCGCGCATGCCGAGGGGGGCGGAGACGCGCTCGAGGCGGCGTGCGACCTGCTTCAGGGCCTGCTGCGCCGCGACGCGCCCGAGGGAGCGGTCGACGCGGTATCCACTCGCCGCCTGCTGCAGATCACCCGTGACCGGGTGATTCGGTCGGTGGCGCGGCGCCGCTGACGGCACACTGGGCGGTGTGAGCGAGCAGCCGCCGGAGGGTCGGGACCAGGCTCCGCCGTCGCCGTGGCAGCCGCCCGCACCCGGCTGGATGCCCCCGCCGGCTCCGCATCCCCAGCGGCCCGGGTGGCAGCCGCACCCGCCGCCGTACGGCGCCCCGCCCCAGCAGGGACCCGGCTGGTACCCGCAGGGCGGCCACGGCTACCCGCGGCCCCGGGACACCAACGGCTTCGCGATCGCGTCGCTGGTCTGCTCGCTGGTGGGCCTGCTCGTCCTCGTGATCGGTCCGTTGCTCGGGGTGGTGTTCGGGGTGGTCGGCCTGCGGCAGATCCCGCGGCTCGGGCAGGGCGGGCGGAACCTTGCCATCGCGGGAATCGTGCTCGGTGGGGTCCTGCTGCTGCTCGACGTGATCGCCCTGGTGGCCATCGGGACCGACTCGGGCTCGGCCGGCCCGCCGGGCGTCTCGGTCTAGTGCCCCGCGGCGGCGGTCGCCGTCGCTGCCTTCCGCAGCTCGGCGTACGCCGCCGTCAACGCGGGCTGTTGGTAGTGCGCGTTGAGACCGCTCGGGTTCGGCAGAACCCACGTCCGCGCGCCTTCGAACGTGACGGCTTGCTCGCCGACGACCGCCTTGGGGACGGCGAAGGCGATCCGGTAGGTCGAGATGCCGAGGAACGCGACGAAGCGCGGACGCCAGCGCCGTACAAGGTTGCGCAGGGGCTCGACCCCGGCCCGGACCTCGTCGTCGGTGAGCTCGTCGGCGCGGGCGGTGGCGCGGGCGACGAGGTTCGTGATGCCGAGCCCGGCGGCGCGGATGGCCGGCTCGTCACCGGGCTCGAGCAGCTCGGCGGTGAGGCCGGCGAGCCGCAAGGTGCGCCAGAGCCGGTTGCCGGGCCTGGCGAAGTGCTGCCCGGACCAGCCTGAGTAGAGGGACGGGTTGATGCCGACGAGCAGGATCTCGGTATCCGGGCCGCCCAGGTCAGGGATCGTCGTGGCGTAGGCAGCGAGGAGCTCCTCGCGGGTCGGGCGCCGGGCGGACACCCGACGATGATTACCCGTACAGGTGCAGGCTGCGCCAGATGTCCGGTTTCTCCTGTGAGCGCATGGCACATAGGTATCGGCCAGCGGCATACCCATGTGCCACAGCTATCGCTATACCTAGGGCTATGTGCCATACGCATGTACGCATGCTGTGTTTTGACCGGCCGGTTTGCGCTCGGCTAGGGTGTTTTCTTGTGCCTGGAGCGATCTAGGCGCGTACGTCGTGCGTAAGCCCGGCGCGTCCGTGACTGGCGGCGAGCGTGATCGCTCCCGCGGGGCAGGGTGCCGGAACCTCCGAACGAAACCTAGCGCCGATTTCGGCGCGGGTGGAGCACGGAACGCGCGACACGCCCGACCGCGTGGGTCGGACGAAGCGAATGAACGCGTAGACGAACGGAGTACGGCGAGTGCCCACGATCTCTCAGCTGGTCCGCAAGGGCCGGCAGGACAAGATCGGCAAGACCAAGACGCCGGCGCTGAAGGGCAGCCCGCAGCGTCGTGGCGTCTGCACGCG
>CAZEAM010000359.1:0-27834 GCA_964510285.1 uncultured Frankiaceae bacterium
GTCGAGCGCCGACCAGGCTAGCAGCGCGCGGCGAGCCGGCTCCCGCGCCGGATCGCCGACGCCTAGACCGTACGGCGCACCGGCGGGCGGGCGCGGCGCCTTTCCACAGCCTCCCCCGCGACCAGGACGGTCCGCGCGTACGCCGCGGCGAGGCCAACCACCAGGACGGCGGCCACCGTCGCGGGCAAGCCGCGACCGGATCCGCTGACCGGCTCCACCGCCGTCGAGGTCAACCGCGGGTCGTTGCCCGGCTGCTCGACCCGGGGCGCGACCATCGGGTGGTCCACGTGCGGCGGCGCGCTCGCCGCGCCACCGGCGGGTTGCGCCGGGAGCACCGGCACCGCGGGCGCGGCGAAGGTGTGCTGCGTGTTCACCGCCGCCGCCGCGTCAGTGGAGGTGCCGCTGGGCACCTCGGCGTCGTGCAGCGCCTTGTGCTTCGACGCCGACGCCGCCGGCGTCGGCTTGCCCGGCTTGACCGGCGGCACGACGACCACCGAGCGGGTAGGCGTAGGCGTCGCCGCCGGACCGGCCGTCGCGCCGGCCGACTCGACGATGATGCTGCCGCGCCCCCTCCGAACGCCGTCCGTGGCACGCACGCTGGCCGACTTGTTCGCGGTGAAGCTGCGCGAGGCGCTCGACGGGGTGCGAGCCGGCAGCCGCTCGGAGAACGACGAGCCCACGACGCTCACCGTGACCGAGACGTCGGTGAGGTTCGCGAACCTGACGCACCCGCCCTTGACCACGGTCACCGAGGAGACGTCGAGAGTGAGGTTGCGCGCCGCCGAGATCGTGATCGCGCTGCACGAGGCGGCAGTCGCCCCGGGCATCCCGGCGACGCCGATGACGCCACCGGTTGCTGCGAGCAGCAGCGCGCCGGCAGCCAGCTGCGGTACGCGCGTCACGCCTCCATGGTGCGCTACGTCGCGACCAGTACACCTCCAGCGGGGTCGTCCACCCCGTCGTTGCGCACCACGTCACGTCGCGGATTGCGGATCTCCCGCACCACCAGCGCCATCAGCCAGACCAGTACGACGTCACGGATCACGACCAGCGTCAGGTAGGTGTCCATAGGCAGGCCCTGCTGCGGCTTGTCCTGCGCGATCAGCGTGTAGAGGTTCGCGGCGCCCAGCAGCACCTCCGTGACCTGCCAGATCAGCAGCGACGCCCACCGCGGCCGGGCCAGCACCGCCAGCGGAACGAGCCAGAGCACGTACTGCGGCGAGTCGATCTTGTTGAGCAGGACGAACCCGGCGACGAGCAGGAACGCGACCTGCCCGACCCGCGGTCGCCATGGCGCACGCAGGACGAGCCACGCGACGCCGAGCACGAACAGCACGACGGTCGCGCCGGACACCCAGTTGAGGAAGGTGGGCGCGGCCCCGCATGCGCCGGTCTGGCCGAGCAGCCGCGCTTGCGCCGTGTGGTGCCCGTAGTGGCCGAACACGTGGCCCAGCACCATCCAGATGCTGCCCCAGTCGGCGCCTCTGATCTGGGAGAACGAGGTGAACCACTGCCAGCCCCGCAGCGGATGTCCCGCCGCGCACCCGTGCGGGAACACGAACTGACTGCGAAAGACCGCCGCAGGGGTCTGGTAGGACAGCACGACCGCCGGGATGTAGGCGAGCACCACCGCGGCGACGGTGCCCCCGATCGCGGTGATCGCTGCGCGCCACCGCCCGGATCGGGCGCATAGGAGCAGCAGGGCGAGCAGGACGAGCAGCGGGTACAGCTTCGTCGCGGCGCCCAGGCCCAGCGCCAACCCGGCCCACAGCGGCGAGCCGCGGCTCCAGGCGTACAGGCCGAGCCCGGTCAGCGCCACCGCCGCGAGGTCCCAGTTCGTGAACGCATGCATCAGCAGCGCCGGCGAGGCCGCCACCATCACGGCGTCCCAGGCCCGCTCGCGCCCCGCCAGGCGGGCGACGGTGAATGTGGAGATCAGCGCGAGGGTCGCGAGGCCGAGCGCCGTCACGTTGAAGAACGTCGTGGCCTCTCGGCCCGACGGGTCGGCGCCGCCCCCGTGCACGGCATGCGTCACCACGGCAGCCGTCCACATCAGCCCACCGATGATCGGCGGGTACTCCACCGCATGGTCGCGGTAGGGCACGCCCACCGACCCGGTGACGGTGCCGTGCTGGTCGGTCCGGGCGTTCAGCCCTTCGACGGTGTACAGCACGTACGTGTCCGTGTAACACAGCCGCGTGTACTGGTACTCGTCGGTGTACGGGTGGGTCAGGCAGGTCGACTTCTGCAGGTAGCCGAAGACGCAGCACAGGATCGTGAGCCCGAGCGCAACCCGCAGCGGGGTCCACCACGACCAACCGGGCCCGGCCGCATGCCGGCCGAACGGACCGCCGATCACCTCGCTCGCACCCGCGACGGCCGGGTCTTCACGGGTCGGTGGGTTCAGCCGCACACCCGACAGTCTTGCCTGACCGGACGCCGGATCAGTCGGGGCCGCGCCGACCGGGTGGCGGCGACTGCCCGGCGAACTCAGCACCGCCCGGCGGCGACGCCGTCGACGTCGGCGTCGTCGGCGCGGTCGGAGTGAACGTCGGCGTCTCGGTCGGCGTCACGGTGATCGTCGGCGTGGCGGTGGGCGGCTCGGGGGACTCGCTCGCGATGGGCGTCGAGCTCGCGGTGGGCGTCGCGGTCGAGGACGCCACGGTCTTGCCGACGCCGGCGGGGCGGGGGAACGGAAGGACCGGCTGGGTGGCCAGCGCGGCGTTCATCATCCGCTGCCACACCTCGGCGGGCAGCGTCCCGCCGAACACCTCGCCCACTCCACCGGCCGACACCGTGCGCTGCGGATCGACGTTGCCGATCCACACCGAGGTGCACAGCTGCGGGGTGAACCCGGTGAACCAGGCGTTGGTGTTGCGGTCGGTCGTGCCGGTCTTGCCGGCTGCCGGGCGACCGGCCAGCCCGCGCCCGTAGGCCGTGCCGCCGGGCTGCAGCACCTTCTGCATCGCGTACGTCGTGTCCGCCATGACGTCCTGGTCGAACACCCGCTGCGGATGCGGGTTCGCGCGGTAGATCCGCTGGCCGTCGACGGTCGTGACCGTCTTGACCAGGTACGGCGCGGCGTACTCGCCCTGCGCGGCAATGGTCGCGAAAGCGGAGGCGAGGTCGAGCGGCGACACCTGGTCGGGACCGAGTGCGATGTCGGGAACTGCGGCGAGGTTGCGCGACTTGGGGATGCCTGCGTCGTACGCGGCGTCGACGACGTTCTGCGGTCCGACCTTCTTGGCCAGCGGCACGAAGATCGTGTTGATCGACTCGGCGAAGGCGCGCAGCAGGGAGCACCCGTAGCAGGACTCGCCCGGCGAGGAGTTGTGGATCGGCGTGCCGTCGATGTCGACCACCGTGGGCCCGTCGAACGTGCTCGACAGCGAGATGTCCTTCTTCAGCGCGGCGATCAGGGTGAACACCTTGAACGACGAGCCCGGTGGTCGCGCCCAGCTGTCGGTCGCGCCGGACAGGTCGATGCAGGCGTCCGGGTTGCCGTCGGTGTTGCGGCAGTAGCCGCGCCCGCCGTACAACGCGCGGATGGCGCCGTCCCCCGGCTGCACCGATGCGGCGCCGCTTTCCGGCGTGCCCTTGCGGTTCTTCGGGACGATGGCGGTCTCGGCGTCGATCAGCGCCTGCTCGGCGGTCTTGTTGATCGTCGTGACGATCTTGTAGCCGCCGAGGTCGAGCTGGGAGGAGGAGATGCCGTCCTTAGCGCGCAGCTCGTACTCGACCGCGTCGCGGATGAAGCAGGCCTCGCCCCGGCAGCTGGTCGAGGCGGTCTTGGCCGGCTTGGGTTGCGGCAGGTGCATGCGCGACGCCTTGCGCTGCGTGAGCCACCCCTGGCTGACCATTCCGTCGATCACGTAGTGCCAGCGCGCGGCCCGGGCGTCGGCGTTGTCGGGCGAGTCGTAGTAGCTCGGCGCCCGGATCACCGCGGCGAGCAGCGCGCCCTGCGCGGTCGTGAGATCGGCGGCGTGCACGTGGTAGTACGCCTGCGCCGCCGCCTCGATGCCGTAGGCGTCACGACCGAAGTAGATCGTGTTCAGGTAGTCCTCGAGGATGGTCGCCTTCGACCGCGACTGGCCGAGCTTGGTCGCGATCAGGATCTCCTTGAGCTTGCGGGTCAAGGTGCGGTGCGGCGACAGGTAGGCGTTCTTCACGTACTGCTGCGTGATGGTCGAGCCGCCCTGGCTGATGTCGCCGCCCTTCAGGTCGACGAGCAGTGCGCGCACGATGCCGGTCGGTGAGATGCCCGGCTCGGAGTAGAAGTGCCGATCCTCGGCGGCGAGGACGGCGTGCTGCACGGACAGCGGTACGTCGGACAGGTGCACGTCGGTGCGGTTCGTCGCCCCGATGTGGGCGAGCTCGGTCTTGCCGTCGCTGTAGTAGATCGTGGTGGTCTGCTGCGCCGCCAGCTCACTGGGGCTGGGGATCGTCGTGTTCGCGTAGGCGATGACCGCGAGGACGGTGAACGCGATCAGTGCCCACAACGAGCCCCACAGCACGTGCTTGGGCCGCGGCGCGAAGCGTGCCACCCCGCGACGGGTGCCCCGCGCGCCCGGTCGAGCAGAGCTCACCCGTGCGATCCGGACCGGCGGCGGCGAGTCATGGGCTCACCCGTACCCAGGACGGCCGACGTCACCAGGTGATTCCAGCCACACCCGAGACAGACCTCGACGACGAACACGGAGAACTCCGGCAACCGGGCGGCGAGTCCGGGCAGCTCGCGGGTGGCCCACGCCCGGCCGTTGTGGTCGCCGTTGAAGCACTCGCCGTAGGCGTAGGTCACGTGCAGCAGTTCCTCGTCGGCGCACACCGGGCACGGCTGACCGGTCGGCTCGCCGTGGTAGCGCGCGGCGCGGCGCAGGTAGATGTGCGCGTCGCAGGCGTCTTCGGGACGGATCCGCCCGCAGGCGAGCCCGGTCAGCACCGCCCGGCGGGCCAGTGCGTAGTCGATGACACAGCGCGCCCCCGCGACGTCCTCCAGCGGGGTCGAGCGCAGCATGCGGTGCAGGGTACGCCGAGTTCTCTGCGGATTCGTGAGGAACCCGACACGCCAAAGTGACCCGCGGTTTGCCTTGTGGCGGTCGGTGCCTTAGTCTGCTCGATGTATCGAACTGATACATCGATTCGATCGAATCAAATAGACCATAGGGGACAGCCTTGAGCAGAAAGTCCGGCGTGCTGGAACTCGCCGTGCTCGGCTTGCTCAACGAGTCTCCGATGCACGGCTACGAGCTCAACAAGCGCCTCAAGGGGATCCTCGGACCGTTCCGGACCACGTTCTACGGCTCGCTCTACCCCTGCCTGAACTCGCTGCAGTCAGCCGGCTACATCACGACGGATGACACCGCGGCCGAGGTCGGCAAGCGCAAGAAGACGACCTACAAGCTCACCGCGGAAGGCAAGGAGCGGCTGCAGGAGCAACTCGCCGAAGGTGGCCCCGCCGCGTGGGAGGACGAAAGCTTCGGGGTGCGGTTCGCGTTCTTCGCGCAGACCGACGCCGAGACCCGGTTGCGGATCCTGGAAGGGCGCCGCAGCCGACTCGAGGAGCGGCAGCAGCACGCCACCTCCTCGATGAGCACCACCCGTGGCCGGCTCGATCGCTACACCCTCGAGCTGCAGCGCCACGGCCTGGAGGCCGTCGAACGCGAAGTGCGTTGGCTCAACGAGCTGATCGCCACCGAGCGCGCGGGCGTCGCCGCCCGCCCGGCACGTGCCCGTCGTACCGCAACATCATCTGGTCGCGCTCCCCGCGTCAGCCCGACGCCGGCCACCGCCCCGCAAACCGCGAAGTAACCCGCAACCACAAGGAGACCTTGATGGGTTCCGTCCGAGTCGCCATCGTCGGCGTTGGCAACTGCGCCTCGTCGCTCGTCCAGGGCGTTGAGTACTACAAGAACGCCGACCCCGAGGCGCGGGTTCCCGGTCTGATGCACGTCGAGTTCGGCGGCTATCACGTCCGCGACGTCGAGTTCGTCGCGGCGTTCGACGTCGACGGGAAGAAGGTCGGTCGTGACCTCTCCGAGGCGATCGTCGCCAGCGAGAACAACACGATCCACATCACCGACGTGCCGCCGTCCGGCGTGATCGTCCAGCGCGGTCCGACCTACGACGGTCTCGGCGAGTACTACCGCGAGATGGTCGAGGAGTCCGACGAGACGCCGGTCGACGTCGTACAGGTCCTCAAGGACTCGAAGGCCGACGTGCTCGTGTCCTACCTTCCGGTGGGCAGCGAGGAGGCCGACCGGTTCTACGCGCAGTGCGCGATCGATGCGAAGGTCGCCTTCGTCAACGCGCTGCCGGTGTTCATCGCGAGCGACCCGGTCTGGGCCAAGAAGTTCGAAGACGCGGGCGTGCCGATCGTCGGCGACGACATCAAGAGCCAGGTCGGCGCGACCATCACCCACCGCGTGCTCGCCAAGCTGTTCGAGGACCGCGGCGTCGAGTTGCTGCGCACCTACCAGCTGAACTTCGGCGGCAACATGGACTTCAAGAACATGCTGGAGCGCAAGCGCCTGCAGTCGAAGAAGATCTCGAAGACGCAGTCCGTGACGTCGCAGATCCCGCACGAGATGCGCGGCGCCGACGTGCACATCGGCCCGTCCGACCACGTGCCGTGGCTCGACGACCGCAAGTGGGCCTACGTGCGCCTGGAGGGCCGCTCGTTCGGTGACACTCCGCTGAACCTCGAGTACAAGCTCGAGGTGCACGACTCGCCGAACTCCGCCGGCGTCATCATCGACGCGCTCCGGGCGGCGAAGATCGCGAAGGACCGCGGCATCGGTGGGCCGATCCTGTCGGCCTCGTCGTACTTCATGAAGTCCCCGCCCGTGCAGTACAGCGACGACGAGGCGCGCGAGGCGGTCACGAAGTTCATCGACGGCACGATCGAGCGCTAGCCGCTTCCCAAGCTCACCGCACGCCCATCAGTGCGGAGCCTGCGCGAGCTGTTCGGCCAGCAGTGGTTCACCACGCTGCTGGCCGCTCGGCTTTTCTCGCAGGCTGCCGACGGCGTCTTCCAGGCGAGCCTGTACGGCGCGCTGCTGTTCAACCCCGAGCACCGCACGCAGCCGGCTGAGGTCGCCGGCGGGCTTGTCCTGCTGGTCTTGCCGTACAGCCTGGTCGGGCCGTTCGTCGGGGTCTTCCTCGACCGTTGGCGGCGTCAACGCGTGCTCACCCGCGGCGCCGCCATCCACGGCACGCTCGCTGCCGCATCCGCGGCGCTGCTTGCCACCGCCGGGTCCCGGTCGCCGGTCTTCGACGTCGCGGCGTTCGGCGCGCTCGCGGTCAACCGCTTCTACCTCGCGGCACAAAGCACCGCATTGCCGAGCATCGTTGCCGACCGCCAGCTGGTCGTCGGCAACGCGTTCAGTACGACGGCGGGAACCGTGGTCACGATCGTGGGCGGCGGGGTCGGACTCGGGGTGCGTCATCTCACCGGCGCGAACGACCACGGCACCGCGGTCGTCGCGGCGGTCTCCTGCGTCGGCTACCTGATCGCGGCGGCCGCCGCCGCCCGCCATCCGGTCGATTGGCTGGGTCCGCACGAGCCCCCCCACGGCTCGCTGAAGGGTCAGCTGTCGGCGGTCGCGTCGGGCTTCGCGTCGGGGGCTGCGTACGTCTGGCGCCACCGACCGGCCGCTCGGGCACTCGGCGTGCGGTTCGCCCATCAGGGCCTGTTCGGCCTCTGGACGATCATGACCCTGCTGCTGTACCGCAACACCTTCCACAATGACGGGCCGCTGCGGGCCGGCCTGGTGGGCGCCGGTCAGGCGGCAACCGCGGGCGGCGTCGGACTGGTCCTCGCCGCGGCCGTCACGCCCGCGGCGGCGAGGCGGGTCGGCCTCGCGCGCTGGATTGCCCTCGGCACCGCCCTGCCGGCGGTCTCCGGGCTCGCCCTGGGCCTGCCGTACCGGCTTCCGCTCTACCTGCTGTCCGCCGTCGCGCTCGGGTTCGGCGTGCATGCCGCGAAGGTGTGCGTCGACACGATCGTCCAGGAGACGGTCGACGACGACTTCCGCGGCCGAGCCTTCGCGATCTACGACGCCGGGTCCAACGTGTGCTTCGCGGGGATGGCGGTCGTCGGGGCGTTCACGCTGCCGCCGAGCGGCCGCAGCCCGGCCGCGGTGATCACGATGAGCGCGATCTACCTGGTGGTCGCGGCGACCTACGCCGCGTCGTCGTTCCCCCGACGCTCAGTGCTGGCCCAACAACCCGCCGAGGAGGTTTCCTAGCAGGCCGTTCGACGGGGTCGGCGTCGAGGTCACCGTCGGGATCTTCACCGGCGCCTTCTTCGCGGGCACCTTCGAGCGCGTCGGCAGCGGCGCTGACTTCGTCAGCGCCTTGTGGGTCGACGGCTGCGCCGTCACGTGCGTGGTGGTCGTCGCCGTGTCCGCAGTCGCCTTGTCGTGCGGCAACAGGCCGAACACGCCGTCGATCACGCTCTGCACCGTCGAGACCAGGCCGCCGAGCAGGTTGGGCGGCGCGGGACTCGACGACGGCGAGCCGCCACCGGACGGCGGCGCCGGCGGGACCGAGGGCGGCTGATGGCCGGCCCCGACCTTCGGCGGCGGAGGCGTCTGGAAGGCAGCGGGACCGCTCGGGCCGGCGGCCACCACGGTGGACGGGACGGTGCCGATCTGGCCGGGCTCCTGGCCGGCACGCTGCAGCGAGGCCAAGGTCGCCTCCACGGCGGTGGCGCGGCCCGAGAGCAGGTGCAGGACGACCCCCCAGGAGCCGCCCTCGGCGCGCCAGGCGACCGCGTTGTCGTAGCGCTGCTGCGGCGTCCCGCCCCGGGTGGAGTCCGCGATCAGCATCGGCAGCACGCGCTCCGAGCGGTGCGCCCGGCCGGGGACCGGCTGCGTCGTCCCGCTCCACGCCGACTGAACGACGCGTGCCGTCGAGTTCCCGGTCGAGTCGATCCCCCGGGCGAGCGCCTTCAACGCGACGTCGTCGCGGACCAGCGCCGGCACCACGCTGGACTCGTGGCGGCTGTCGGTCAGGTGCAACGGGGTCGTCCCGCCGGGCAGCGCGTCGCCGCTGAGGACCGCCTGGGACAGCGGGGGAAGGGCGAGGCGGCGTCCGGTGGTCCCGGTCAGGGCCGCCGGGCCGGACAGCGCGCCGATCCGCACGGACACCCCACGCGCCGCCTCCGTGGCCGAGCCGTGCGGAATGCCCACGACGACACCGGACAGGTCGAGGTCGAGTCCCGGACCGGACAGGGCGTCGACGACCGCGGTGCCGGTCCGCAGCTGCTGGCGGCCGCCGTTGACGACGGCCAGCGCGGCGCGGCTGCCCAGCAGCGTCGTGCGCCGTTTCGTGACCACCTCGGCGGAGCCATGAGGACCGGTCGTGATCAGGTCACCCGGGAGCAGCGCGGCGCCGAACGTCGCCGGGCGCGTCGTCCCCGACGCGCTCACGATCTGCGCGTTGCGTACGACGCCCAGCTGGGTTTCGGCGTCCGCGATCGCGGTCGAGTCGTCGGTGACGACCACCACCGCGCCCGCAGCGATCACGGCGAGAGCCAGCGCGCCTTGGGCCAGAGCCGAACGCCCGGTTCGTCTCATTGGTCCATTCTCACCCGTAGCTTGCACGCCCTCCATAGTCCGAGATGACTATTCACAAGATCGCCTGCGCCCCCGGGACACGCCGCAGGACCCCGCGGCGGCTCTGGACACTAGGCCCCGAGACCCTGCTCCGCGGCCCACTCCTTCAGCGCGCCGACCGCCTCGTCGTGGGCCATCGGCCCGCGTTCCATGCGCAGGTCCAACAGGTAGCGGTAGGCCTTGCCGACCGCGGGTCCGGGCGGCAGCCCGAGCACGCGCATGATCTCGTTGCCGTCGAGATCCGGCCGGATCGCGTCGAGGTCCTCCTGCCGGGCCAGGTCCGCGATGCGCTGTTCGAGCGAGTCGTACGCCGAGGCAAGCGCCGCGGCCTTGCGGGCGTTGCGCGTCGTGCAGTCCGAACGCGTGAGCCGGTGCAGCCGGTCGAGCAGCGGTCCGGCGTCCCGCACGTACCGGCGTACCGCCGCGTCCGTCCACGCGCCGCCCGAGTAGCCGTGAAAGCGCAGGTGCAGGAACACCAGCTGAGCAACGTCCTCCACCACGTCTTTCGGGTAGCGCAGGTCGGACAGCCGCCTCCTGGTCATCGCCGCTCCCACCACCTCGTGGTGATGGAAGCTCACCTTGCCGTCCGGGTCGACCTCCTTCGTCTTCGGCTTGCCGATGTCGTGCAGCAGCGCGGCCAGCCGCAAGACGAGGTCAGGGCCGTCGGGCTCCAGCTGGATCGCCTGCTCGAGAACCGTGAGCGTGTGGGCGTAGACGTCCTTGTGGCGGCGGTGCTCGTCGACGGTGTCACGCAACCGCGCGACCTCCGGCAGCACCCGGTCGGCCATACCGGTCTCGACCAGGATCGCCAGACCGAGCCGCGGGCTCGCGGCGAGGATCAGCTTGCTGAGCTCGTCGCGGATCCGCTCCGCACTCACGATCTCGAGCCGGTCGGTCATCCCGGTGATGGCGGTCAATGTGGCGGCCTCGACGGCGAACCCGAGCTGCGCGGCGAAGCGGGCAGCTCGCATCATCCGCAGCGGATCGTCGGCGAACGACTGTTCCGGTGCGATCGGCGTACGCAGAACACCCGCCGCGAGATCCTTGAAGCCGCCCGCGGGGTCAACGATCGGTCGCGCCGCGGCGAGCGGCAGCGCCACCGCCATCGCGTTGACCGTGAAGTCACGGCGGACCAGGTCGCCTTCGATCGTGTCGCCGAAGTCAACCTGCGGCTTGCGGGAAGCCGGGTCGTAGACATCGCTGCGGAAGGTGGTGATCTCACAGCGATGCTCGCCGACCTGCACGCCGATCGTGCCGAACGCCATCCCGGTGGTCCCGGTGGGGCCGAGTGGCTTGCCCACCGTCAGGATCGGCTCCGGTCGAGCATCGGTCGTGAAGTCGAGGTCCGAGGTCTGCCGGCCGAGCAAGGCGTCGCGGACCGGTCCGCCGACGAGGTACAGCTCGCGGCCCACCTCGGCGAAACGTTGCGCGAGCGGATCGAGGACCGGACCGAGCCGGACCAGCTCCTGGAACGCGCGGCGCGCGGCAGCCGCGCTCCAGTCCTCCCCTTCCTCCGGCACGCGCACCACACTAGGAAAGTTGTGAGCCGGGAGCCGGTCGAACCCGCTCGTAGGATCGGACGCATGTCCCCCTCCGCGCGCCGTTACCTCCGACGCGTAGAGGAAACCTCCGCCGGAGGGCTCGTCGTCGACGGCGCCGACATGGCCGCCCGGGCCGCGCTGATCGGCCGCCTCGACCGGCGCGGCCGGCTGCGGTGGTCGTTGCCCAAGGGCCATGTCGAGGCCGGCGAGACGACCGAGGCTGCCGCGATCCGTGAGGTCGCCGAGGAGACCGGGATCACCGGACGGGTACTCGCGCCGCTCGGGACGATCGACTTCTGGTTCGTGGCGGAAGGGCGCCGGATCCACAAGACGGTGCACCATTTCCTCTTGATGGCGCAAAGCGGGGAGCTCTCCGACGAGGACGTCGAGGTGGAGCAGGTCGAATGGGTGCCACTGACCCAGCTCGCCGACCGGCTCGCCTACGACGACGAGCGCAAGCTGGTGCAGGCCGTGCCGGCACTCCTCGCCGACACTGCATGAGCCGGACCCGACCAGGCAGCCCGCGTAGCATCCGCGCGGTCGCGGCGACGATCCTCGCCGTCGGCCTCGCCCTCTCCGGACTCGTGCCGGCGGCAGTCCCGGTGGCCGCGGCGACCGTGGACAGTCCGCTCCCGATCGCGGTGACGCTCACCGCACTGCGGCCGATCGCGCCACAGCCGGGCGACTCCCTGGTGCTGCGCGGAACCCTCACCAACGTCTCGGCGGAGCCGGTCAGCGGTCTCGGGGTCCAGCTGCGGATGAGTGACCCGCTGGCCGCCCGCAGCACCTTCGACGGGTACGCCGACGACCCGACCGGTCCGGTCACGGACCTGTCCTCGGCACTCACGCCGGTCCTCCCGCTGAAGGTCGACACCCTGCACGCCGGACAACAGCACCCGTTCCGGATCGAGGTGAGCCTCGACCCCGCCGTGACCGGGCTGCCCACAACCAGCTGGCAGGTGCGCGAGCTGGGTGTCGCGGTCACCGGTCTGGACAGCTTCGGCTCGACCACGGTCGGCAACCTGCGCACGTTCCTGCCCTGGGCGCCGCGCGAGGCGATCGGCCCCCAGCCCCTGAAGGTCGCCTGGCTGTGGCCGCTGATCGACCGGCCGCACCGGAACAGTTCGCCGGTATGGTCGGACGACGACCTCGCGAAGGAGCTGAAGCCGGGCGGGCGGCTGGCCGGACTGCTCGACGCCGCAACCAGCGCCGCCGACCAGGCTCCGCCGCCGGTCAAGGGCCCACGCCGCCACAAGCCCCCCGCGCGCAGCGTCCCCGCGGCTCGCAACGTCGCCGTCACGTGGGCGATCGACCCGATGCTGCTCGACGACGTGGACGCGATGCGCCGCAGCTACCAGATCGCCCATTCCCCGGACCCGGTGAGCGGCACCGGCGGACCCGCGGCCCAGGCCTGGCTGGCCTCGCTGCACACCGTCACGGAGGGCGCTGAGGTGATTCCCCTTCCGTACGGCGATCCGGACGTGGTCTCAGCGGTACGCAACGGCCTGGCCACCTTGGTCGGGGTCGCCGCGACCAGCGGGCACAAGGTCCTCGAGCGTCTGCTTCCGGACGCGTCCCTGCTGGACGCGGGCTGGCCGGTCGGCGGCTTCATCGACGACCGCGGGGTACTGGCGCTGTTCAGCGACGGCGCCACCCGGCTGGTGCTCTCCGACACCGCGCTGCCTCCGGTCGTCGCGCCGAACGAGACGCCCTCGCCGCTCGCATCGCTGGTCTCCGCGGCCGGTTCGGTCCCGACCGTGCTGACCGACTCGATCCTGTCGACCGCGGTCTCCGACGGCGCGACGGATCCCGCGAACGCGCGCCTGACCTTGCAGCGCTATCTCGCCGAGACCCTCATGATCGAGGCGGAGGCGCCGTCCAACCAGCGCAGCATCGTCATCGCACCGGCCCGCCGGTGGGCGCCGACCCCCGCCCTCGCCGCCGACCTGCTCGCCGACACCGGAAAGGTGCCGTGGCTCGGGTCGACCACCGTCGGCGCGATCCTCGACGGCCGGCCGGATCCGTCGCTCGAGCGCCAGCCGCTGAGCTACCCCGGCGACGCGCGCCGGGCCGAGCTGCCCGGGGCGTACCTGCGAGAGGTCGCCCGCCAGCAGCACCTGCTGTCCCAGCTGACGAACATCCTGCCGCCCGGGGACTCCGAGACCCGGCCGTTCAGCACGACGCTGCTGCGCGCACTGTCGTCGGCCTGGCGCGACCAGGCTGCGGCCCGGCGGGTGTGGCTCCACTCCTTCGGCGGCAGCCTGATGACCTCCTACCGCAGCGTCCACATCGTCTCGGCGCGCAACAGCACGGTCACGCTGACCGGACACGGCGGCAAGGTTCCGGTGACCATCGCCAACGACCTCGACGCGCCTGCGAACATCACGGTGCAGCTCAACGCCAGCGAACGGCTCAAGCTGCCGCACAACGGCCGGCTGCAGGTCACCATCCCGCCGAACCGGCAGACCACCGTCGACGTCCACGCCACCGCCAAGACGTCCGGCGTGTTCCCGTTGCAGGTGCAGCTGCTCACCCCGAGTGGACAGAAGTACGGCACGCCGGTGCAGTTGTTCGTCCGGTCGACCGTCTACGGGACGATCACGCTCGTGATCACCGGGGCCGCGACGGCCGCGCTGCTGATCGCGGTCGGCGTCCGCCTGACCCGACGCGCGTTCGCCAGGAAGCGCGCCGCGGCGGGAAGCGGGCCGGCGTAGCCGGGTGGACGCGCTGCGGGAGGGCTCGGTGGAGACGGTTCCTACGTCCGGGCGAGCCGCGCTGGCCCGCAGCGGCGTCGCGATGGCCACCGGCACGCTTGCCTCCCGCGGCACCGGCTTCCTGCGCACCATCGTCATCGCCTACGCGCTCGGCGTCGGCGGGGTAGGCAACGCCTACACGGTCGCCAACACCGTGCCGAACGCCTTGTACGACCTGCTGCTCGGCGGTGTGCTGTCCGCCCTGGTCATCCCGCTGCTCGTCCAGGCCGCGCATGATGACGACGACGACGGTGCGGCATTCGCGCAACGACTCGTCACGATCGTCGCCGTCGTGCTCACCGCCGTGGCGATCGTCGCAGTGCTCATCGCGCCCTGGGTGATCTCGGTCTACGCGCACAACGCACGGCCGGCGCAGAAGGAGCTGGCCGTCACCTTCGCGCGCTACTTCCTGCCCCAGCTGCTGTTCTACGGACTCGGCGCCATCCTCGGCGCCATCCTCAACATCCGCGGCAGCTTCACCGCACCGATGTGGGCACCGGTGCTCAACAACCTGGTCGTGATCGGCAGCGGCATCGGCTTCGCCGTGATCACCCACTCGCCGCCGCGCGCCGGCCACCTGTCCGATGCGCAGATCCTCGTGCTCGCGCTCGGGACGACCGCGGGTGTGGTGGTGCAGACCGTCGCACTGCTGCCGGCCCTGCGGCATGTCGGCGTACGGCTTCGGGCCCGCTGGGACTGGCGCAACGCCGGACTGCGCCGGGCCGGGCCGTTCGCCGGCTGGGTGCTGGGTTACGTCGTCACCAACCAGCTCGGCTACGTGGTCATCTCCGATCTCGCCGAAGCGATCGACCACGGTCGCGGCCAGCTGGCCATCTACTCCTACGGCTTCCTGCTGTTCTCGCTGCCGTACGCCGTGATCTCGGTGACGGTGATCACCGCCCTGTTCCCGGCCATGAGCCGAAGCGGCACCGCCGGCGACGACAGCGCCGTCGCGCACACGTTGTCCGAAGGGTTGTCCCTGGCCGCGGTGATCCTCGTGCCGGCGACCTTGCTGCTGGTCACGCTCGGCACGCCGATCGCGGTGCTCGTCCTGGCGCACGGTCACACCACCCACGAGGGGGCCGTTCTGACCGGCCGGGTGCTGATCGCGTTCGCCGCCGGCCTCGTGCCGTTCTCGGCGTTCCAGATGCAGCTGCGCGCATGGCTCGCGGTGCACGACTCGCGCACCCCGATGATCGTCAACCTCTGGGTCACCGGGCTCAACCTCGCGGCGGACGTGCTGCTCTACGCCGTCCTGCCGTCCGGCGATCGCGTGGTCGGGCTCGCCGCGGGCTACTCGATCTCCTACGCGGTGGGGACGGTCGTGTTCGCCGCGAAGCTGCGGCGCCGGCTCGTGGCGACCGAACGCACCTTCGTCATCCGCACCCACGTCCGCCTCATCGTGGCCGCCCTCGTGGCGGCGGTGCCGACCGAGCTGCTGGCGTTCGCGATGCGCCACGGCGTGGGAACCGGAGCGGTCGGGTCGCTGGCGACGATCGCGGTCGCCGCGCCGGCCGGGATCGTCGCCTTCCTGCTCCTGGCCCGCCGGATGCGGATCCGGGAACTCGACCAGCTGGTCGGTTTGCTCCCGATTGGGCGGTTCCGCACGTGAGCCGATCGGCGCCCACGGGTTAAGAAACCGCCCATCCCCGCCGACATTCCGCCGTATGCGCATCCGCGGTGACGATCGCGGCGCCATCGGCGTGCCCGGCATCGTCAAGCTCGCCGCCGCCCTCGCCGTCCTCGGGCTGCTCGGGTACGACGGATTCGTCACCATCGCGACCCATCTGAAGGCCGAGGACGACGCGCAGAACGCGGCGTACGCCGCGAGCCAGGCCTGGATCGACGCACCCGCCGCGCAGCGCACCGCGATGAGCGCCTACCAGGCCGCGGCCGAATGGACGGCCGAGAACAACGCGTCGGATCACGTGTGCGAGGGCTCGACCGACCCGCTGTGCGGTGACAAGGGCTCGTTCAGCATCGACCCCGACGGCACGGTCCACCTGGTCATCCGCCGGGAGGCCAAGACGCTGATCTTCAAGCACCTCGGCTTCATGCACGGCTTGCTCGTTGCTTACGAGTCCGGCGACGCGAACAGCAACAACTGACATGCGAACCACGAGACGCTCCGCGATCGTCGCGCTGTGCGCCACGGTTGCCGGCGTGGTCGCCGCGGGCGTCCCGTCGGCGAGCGCGGATCCGCTGGGCGACGCCCGGGCCCGGGCCGCCGCGCTGGCGCGCTCGATCGAGCAGCTGCAGACGAAAGCCGAGATCGCCACCGAACGGTGGGACAAGGCGAACGCGCAGCTGCTCCAAGCGAACTACGAGCAGGCGCAGGCCGACGCCCAGCTCAACGCGATCCAGGCGAAGGCGGCCGCGGCGCGCCAGGAGGTCCTCGACCGCACCCGCGCGCTGTACGAAAGCGGGGGCGACCCGGCGGTGCTCGCCTCGATGCTCGGGGGGGACAACCCACTCGACGCCCTCGACCGGTACAAGCTCGCCACCGCCGTGATCAGCTACGAGGTGCGCAGCGCCAACGCCGCGGCGGCGACGGTCGCCTCGGCGGAGGAGCTCAACGCGCGCGACGCGAAGGTCACCGCCCGGATCACCCGGCTGCAGATCGAGGCCAACCAGGCCGCGAGCCAGGTCCAGGCGCTGATCGACAAACAGCGCGCAGAGCTCGCCAACACCAACGGCATCATCCGCCGCCTGGTCAACGCCACCCAGGCGGCGCAGCTCGCCCAGGGCGCCAAGGACTTCGCCAGCGCGGTCGCTGCCGCCGGCGGGACGGTGGGATCCGGGCAGGGCACGCCGCCGAACCAGACCGTGGCCACCGCGATCAGCTGGGCGAAGCGACAGCTCGGCAAGCCCTACCAGTGGGGCGGCACCGGGCCGAGCTCCTTCGACTGCAGCGGCCTGACGCAAGGCGCCTACCGCGCCGCGGGCATCACCCTGCCGCGGGTCGCCGCCGACCAGTACAACGCCGGAACCCACCCGTCACTGGCCAACCTGCTGCCCGGCGACCTGCTGTTCTGGGCAACCGACACGTCCAACCCGGCGACGATCCACCACGTCACGATGTACCTCGGTGGCGGGCTCATGATCGCCGCGCCGCACACCGGGACCGTCGTACAGATCCAGCCGGTCTACATCAGCGGCTTCATCGGCGCGACCCGCCCCTGGTCCTGAGGCTGGCGTCCGTAGCATCGACCCGAATGTCGGACGTGTCGGCACAGCCGGCGCCGCTTGTGGGTGGTGGACGTGGGCCTCGGCGCGGGAGACCTGCTCGACGACCGCTACCGCCTCGACCGCCTCAGCCACACCGCCGGTGACCGCGAGCTGTGGCGAGCCACCGACCAGGTGCTCGACCGCGGCGTGGCGGTCCACCTGCTCGCCGCCCGCAGCCGGACGGACGCCCGGGCGATCGCTGCCGCGGCCGGCCGGGCCGGCGGGGTCCCCGACGCCCGCTGGGTCCGGGTCCTCGACGTGGGGTCGGTGCCCGCCGGGCGCAAGGTCACCGTCTGGATCGTGCACGAGTGGGTCGACGGGCAGCCGCTGACCGCTCTCCTGCGCCGAGAGCCGCTGCGCGAGCCGGTCGCGACCTACCTGGTGGCGAACTGCGCGCAAGCCGTCGCCGCCGCCCAGCAGGCGGGCACCCGGCACGGGCGGCTGCACCCGGACGAGGTGTTGATCCCGGCCGACGGATACCCCCGCCTGACCGGGCTGGAGATCCACCGCGCCCAGTCCGCCGACGAGGGGTACGACGACGTGCGCGGGCTCGGCGCCTTGCTGTTCGCCGCGCTCACCGGTCGGTGGCCGCTGCGTGGCTGGCACGGGCTGCCTGCGGTCCAGCGCGGCGACGGCGTACATCCGCGCACCCAGCGGCGCAGCGTCGGGCGGGCGCTGGACGAGGTCACCGCGCGAGCCCTCGACGGCGGCTATGCCGACGCGGCCCAGTTCGCGCGAGCCCTCGCGCGGCTGCCGCAGACGCCATTGGGCGCCACCGGCGACGAGGCCGACTCCTACCGCCGCGAGCGGATCCGCCAGATCGCATGGTGGGTGGTGCCTCCGGTCCTGGTCGCGGGCGTCGGGGTCGCCGCGTGGACCGCGGGCAGCCGGCTGGGTCGGGTCCCGGGAGCGGACCGGGTGGCCGCGTCCAACTTCGCCCAGCCCCGCGACCGCGACACCACGGGGACCCGGCTGGTCTGGTCCGCGCCGCCGAGCCTGACGAGCTTCGACCCGGAGGGCAACGGGATCGAAGACCCGGGCGGCGTCGGGCTGGCCGTCGACGACGACCCCTCGACGGCCTGGACGACCGACACCTACCGCGGCAGCCCGCAGTTCGGCGGGCTGAAGAAGGGGGTGGGCCTGCTGGTCGACCTCGGCCGGCCGAAGACGGTCGCTGCGGCGCGGCTGCTGCTGTCCACGTCGGGCGCGGACTTCGAGCTGCGCGCCGGCGACAACCCTCCGGCGCAGCCCGACGACCTGCTCCCCGTCGCGTCCCGTGCGGCGAGCCCCGCGTCGGTGACCATGCGTTTCGACCACGCGGTGCGCGCCCGGTACTGGCTGATGTGGATCACCTCGCTACCCCGGTCCGGCAACGACACGTACTCCCTCGCCGTCGCCGAGCTCGCACTCCTGCACTGACTCCTGCACTGGCGCCTGCACCGACGCGCTTCGTCGCTACCGCGGGTAGCGCGACCCGACGGATACGCTCAGCCCTCTGTCAGCGACGGCACGGCAGCCGTTCGCGTTTGGGTGGAGGACGTGGGCGACGTAGCAGGCGAGTGCGAACAACCGCTCGGCGACGCCGAGCTGCTCGCCCGCCACGTGGACGGCGACGCGCACGCGTTCGGGGAGCTGGTCACTCGCCACCGCGACCGGCTGTGGGCGGTCGCCCTGCGCACGCTCGGCAACCCGGAGGACGCCGCCGACGCGCTCCAGGACGCGCTGCTTTCGGCCCACCGAGGCGCCGCCGGGTTCCGCGGCAACTCCGCGGTGACGACCTGGCTGCATCGCATCGTGGTCAACGCCTGCCTCGACCTGGTCCGGCGACGAGCCGCGCGGCCGACCCAACCACTGCCCGACGAACCGCCCGCCGCCGGCGGTGACGTCATCGCCGACCGGGAAACGTCGCTCGCCGTGACCGACGCGCTGCGCAGCCTGCCGGGCGAGCAGTGCGCGGCGGTCGTCCTCGTCGACATCGAAGGATTCAGCGTGGAAGAGGCCGCGCAGATCCTCGGGGTGCCCACGGGCACGTTGAAGAGTCGATGCGCGCGCGGCCGGGCACGCCTCGCCCAGCGGCTCTACGACCTGGATCCGCGGGCCGGGCGGAACGAGGACACGTCCGCCGACGTCCAAACCAACGAATCCCCTGCGAACCTCCCGGAGGACCCGTCGTGAGCGAGCACTACACCCTCGACGAGCTCGCCGAGCTCGACGCTGGGCTGCTCGCGCGCCGCCAGACCTCCCGCGCGACCCGCCACCTCGCCGAATGCGCCGAGTGCCGGGATCGGGCCGACGCCCTGCGCCGGACCCGGGACCGGCTCGCCGAGCTCGGACCGGTCGAGATGCCGCCGGAGGTCACGGCGCGGCTCGACCGCGCGCTCAACGAGGCCCGGACGACCTCCGGCAGCGACGTCGTACCCGACCTGTCCTCGATCCGCGCCCGCCGGCTCGGCGGCATCCCGCCGTGGGGGTACGCCGTGGCCGCGGCCGTCGTCGTGCTCGGCGGGACGGCGATCGCGATCGGCACCATCCACCATGGCAAGTCCGGCCCGACGCCCACTGCTCTCGCGCCGATCGTCGGCACGTCGGCTCCGCCGGTCCTGATCCAGAAGGAGACCGGTCAGACCTACAGCCCGACCTCGATCGAGGACCTCGCCACCGGTCTGCTGGGCGCACCGCACGAGGCCGCCTCGGTGGGCAGCGCGCCCGGTGCCGCCGTCCTGCCCAGCGCGCAGGCCGGGGGCGGGGCCGCCGCCGACAAGAAGGCGGCGCGCAGCCCGGAGAGGTTCGGGGTGACCAACGCCGCGCCGGCTCCGGCGCTGGCCGCACCGACGGGACGGGTCCCGCCCTCGCTGCGCCACCTCGCCGACTCCAGGGACGCCCTGCTGCAGTGCGCGGCCTTCATCACCGACACGGCGAACGCGGCTCCGCTGGCGGTCGACTTCGGGCGCTGGACAAACGCCGACGCCGGCATCCACCGGGTGCCGGCCGTCGTGATGGTCTTCGCCGATCCGGACGACGCCACCACCATCGACGTCTTCGTCGTCAAGGCGTCCTGCGACGAAAGCTCCCTGCTGGACTTCCAGGTGCTGCGCAACAAGCGCTAAGGCTTCGGCTTGCGCGGGGGGCCGAGCGCGACCGGCCACAACAGCGCGCCCAGCGCCGCGCAGATGTAGGGCAGTCCGACCACGCTCCACGGGTGCAGCGGATTGTGCGGGCCGTGCGGAAACAGCCGGAAGCCGAACGCGGTGCCGCACAGGGCCGAGACGATGCCGATCGCGATCGCCGGCCGCGACCAGCCGCCGCCGCGCTGCCATGCGCTGGTCGACGCGGTGGCGCCGGCAACGCCGATCAGCGCCGGCACCAGCCACGAGAACGTCGCCACCTCGACGTACTGGGAGTAGATCCAGCCGCCGATCACGGCGACCGGCACGACCGTCAAGCCGGCGCAGACGACGCGCTCGGCCGGGCCGCGCGGGCGCGCCGCGGTCGCGGCCGGCGCGGTGGCGCAGGCAGCACATGCCTTCGGGCCGAATGACTGCGCGTCCTCGGCGCAGCGGGGGCGGGCACAGTTCGGGCAACGGTCCACCGCGGGGCGTGCCGGGTGAAAGGCGCAACGGAGCGCGGCGATCGGTGCGGACACGCCTGCCACCCTTCCATGTCGGCTCAACCCGCCCGGGAATGCGCTTCCTAGACTCTGCGTTGCTGTATGGGCAACGAGGGAGCCGCCATGACCGACACGGTCAGAGACGTCATCATCGTCGGGTCCGGCCCGGCCGGGTACACCGCCGGGCTGTACACGGCGCGCGCCAACCTGCACCCGCTGCTGATCGAGGGCTTCCAGTACGGCGGCGCACTGATGAACACGACCGAGGTCGAGAACTTCCCCGGCTTCCCGGACGGCGTCATGGGCCCCGAGCTCATGGACATGATGCGCAAGCAGGCCGAAAAGTTCGGCGCCGAGATCATCACCGACGACGCGACCGCGCTCGACCTGACCGGTGAGGTGAAGCAGGTCACCGTCGGCGGTGAGACCTACCAGGCCCACACCGTGATCCTCGCGATGGGCTCGGCGTACCGGGAGCTCGGCGTACCGGGGGAAAAGGAGCTGTCCGGCCACGGCGTCTCGTGGTGCGCGACCTGTGACGGGTTCTTCTTCCGTGACCAGCCGATCGCGGTGGTCGGCGGCGGTGACTCCGCCGTCGAGGAAGCGACGTTCCTCACGAAGTTCGCCTCGTCGGTGACGATCGTGCACCGCCGTGACGCGCTGCGCGCCTCGAAGATCATGGCCGACCGGGCGCGGTCCAACCCGAAGATCTCCTTCGCCTGGAACAGCGTGGTCAAGGAGATCACCGGCGAGGGCAAGGTGCAGGCGCTGGTGCTCGAGGACGTGGCGTCGGGGCAGACCAACACGCTGCCGGTCGGCGGGGTCTTCGTGGCGATCGGTCACGATCCACGCAGCGAGCTGGTCCGCGACCAGGTGACCCTCGATGCCGACGGCTACGTCGTCGTCGACGCGCCGCGCACCCGCACCAACCTGCCCGGCGTCTTCGCCTGCGGCGATCTCGTCGACCGCACCTTCCGGCAGGCCATCACCGCCGCCGGGACCGGGTGCGCCGCCGCGATCGACGTCGAGCGTTACCTGGAGGATCGCCACGTCGTCGAGCCGGTCCACGGCGGGTGATCCACGGCGGCCGTGCCGGGCGACGATTTACTGGTCGCAGGCGCAGCGGGAACATCCCGGCCGAACGCCGCGTTGACCAGCTAGACCGACCGAACCGAGGAGAAGCCTGATGGGTTCCGCGACCAAGACCGTCACCGACGCCACCTTCGACGCCGAGGTGCTCGGCAGCGACGTCCCGGTCATCGTCGACTTCTGGGCCGAGTGGTGCGGACCGTGCAAGATGGTCGCCCCGGTGCTGGAGGAGATCGCCGCGGAGCACGCCGGCAAGGTCGTGGTCGCCAAGCTCAACACTGACGAGAACCCCGAGATCACCCGCCGCTACCAGGTCATGTCGATCCCGACGATGTCGGTCTTCTCCGGCGGTGAGGTCGTGAAGTCGATCGTGGGTGCCAAGCCGAAGGCGGCGCTGCTGCGCGATCTCGAGGGCTACATCTAGGCAACACCCGCAACACCGGGCGCACCTCGGCGCCCGCGGGCAGTTGTGCACCGGGCCGCCGCAACTTCATCGATTTTTCATGCCGGGTAAGGGGTTTCGGCGGGCACGTCGCTGCGTACCATCGCGGCGTGACCGAGTTCCGGATGGGCGACCGCGGCAGCGGTGTCGCGGAGATCCGGTCCAAGCTCGGCGGCCTGGGGTTTCTCGACGCCCCCGCCGGCACGCCGGCCGACGAGGAGTTCGACCAGGCTCTCGACCGGGCGGTCCGGGGTTTCCAGCAGGCGCGTGGCCTGCGAGTCGACGGCGTGGTCGGGCCGGAGACCTACCGCTGCCTCGACGAAGCGCACTGGCGTTTCGGCGACCGGGTCCTGACCTACACCGTGAACCGCCCGATCGTCGGCGACGACGTCGCCACCCTGCAGCAGCGGCTGCTCGAGCTCGGCTTCGATCCCGGGCGGTGTGACGGGATCTTCGGTCCGGCGACGGACGCGGCGCTACGAGAGTTCCAGCGCAACGTCGGGCTCAGCGCCGACGGCACGCTCGGCCCGGGCACCCTGCGGGCGCTCGAGCAGCTGCGCCGGACGGTCACCGGCGGCTCGCCGTCCGAGCGCCGGGAGGAGGAGCGGCTGCGCCGCAGCGGGCAGACGCTGACCGGACGGATCGTCGTGCTCGACCCGGGCCACGGCGGCTCTGACACCGGGGTCACCGGCAACGAGCTGGCCGAATCCGAGATCACCTTCGACCTGGCGTCACGAATCGAAGGCCGGCTCGGCGCGCTCGGCGTGACCACCTACCTCAGCCGCAGCGCGGACACCAACCCCAGCGACGCGCAGCGCGCACAGTTCGCGAACGACGTCGGGGCGCAGATCGTGCTCTCGTTACATCACGACGCGCTGGACACCCCTGCCGCGAGCGGGGTGGCCTGCTACTTCTACGGCTCGGCGACGCCCGGCCGGGCGACCCGCTCGGCGGTCGGGGAGCGGCTCGCCGACCTGATCGTGCGCGAGGTCGCCTCGCGCACCGATCTCGTGGACTGCCGCTCCCACCCCAAGTCGTGGGAGCTGCTGCGGCTGACCCGGATGCCCGCGGTCCGACTCGAGCCGGGCTACCTGTCCAGCCCGAGCGACGCCGCCCGGCTGGCCACCGGCGAGTTTCGCGACGCCCTGGCCGAGGCCGTGGTGGCGGCCCTGCAGCGGCTCTACCTGCCCGAGCACCTTGACGTGCCGACTGGACAGTTCCGCCTCGCCGCGCTGGCGGGCTGAGCCGGATTTCCTCAAGCCCTCGACCCTAGATCGAGACCGAAAGACAAAAAGCGCCTCGATCTGAGGCGCGGGTCCGGTCGCGATGCGCACTCGCAGAGACGCCACGAGCCGCGTATCGCGACTCCATCACCTTCTCACGGACCGGCGGTTCACGGCCCTCGACACGCCCGAGGGCGATCCGGCTCAGTCGGCCGAGAAGACGAGGCCCTGAGCCGGCCGTAGCGGCGTTAGTTCGGGTGGGCTGGGGTGATCAGCCGCTGGGCGCTGAAGGCGGGCGCACGCAAGGTGGCGTCACCCGCCATCGATCCGAGCAACCGCTCGAGGGCGACCTCGACGTCCTCGCGCCAGGACGCGGCTGACTTCAGCTCCAGGCGCAGCCGCGGGAAGCGTGGATGCGGCCGGACGGTCTTGAAGCCCACGGCGAGCAGGTAGTCGGCCGGGATCACACAGTGCCCGACGCCCTCCCAGGACAGATCCCCGAATGCCTCGATCGCCTTGACCCCGCGGCGGACCAGATCCTTCGCGACCCCCTGCAACAGCATCCGCCCGAGCCCGCCGCCGGCGAAGTCCGGCAGGACGTGCGCGGTCATCAACAGCACCGCGTCGGCGCTGACCGGCGAGGTCGGGAAGGCCACCGAGCGGGGCGAGTAGCTAGGCGGCGCGTAGAGCACGTAGCCCGCGGCCACCGCGTCGACGTAGAGGATCTTGCCGCAACTGCCCCACTCGAGCAGTGCCGAGGAAACCCAGGCCTCCTTCTCGAGGGCAGTGTCGCCGCTTTCGGCGGCCCGCTCGCCGGCGGCCGGGTCCAGCTCCCAGAACACACACCGGCGGCACCGGCCCGGGAGGTCGTCGAGATTGTCCAGGGTGACATTCACCAGCCGGCGCGTCATCGCGTCCGGTCCATCGCGTCACCCTCCGGCGCAGGCACCACACCCCGCCGGCGGCGGGGGAATCGCCGGAAAGGCACCCTACCGCCGTTCACCCGTTTAGACCAGAGGTCGAGACGTCCCACCGTGCCCCAGCAATATTGCTGCGTGCCCAGCGCCCGTTTTGCCCAGGTTTGGCGCGATTTCAAGAGCAGCTAGGCGTGGTTGCGGTCGAGCGCGAAGCGCGGTCAGTCCTCATCCTCGGGGGCGATCGGGTTGCGCTCGACCACGCCGGGCGCGAGCAGCTTGAGCACCCGCTGCAGATCGCCCAGCGAGGCGAACTGCACGGTCAGCTTGCCCTTCTGCCGGCCCAGGTCGATGGTGACCCGGGTCTCGAGCAGATCGGACAGCTCTGCCGCGAGCCGGTCCACCGCGGGTGCGGGCAGCGGCTTGCGGCGCGGTGCGCGGACCTTGGGCTCGGTGGACCCCGACGCGACCGCCTCTTCGGTGGCCCGCACCGACAGGCCCTCAGCCACGATCCGCGCCGCGAGCCGGTCCTGAGCCTGCGGGTCGTCCAGGGCCAGCAGGGCCCGAGCGTGACCGGCAGAGAGCACGCCGGCCGCCACCCGCCGCTGCACCGCGGGCGGCAGGCCCAGCAGCCGGATCGTGTTGGTCACCTGTGACCGCGAGCGCCCGATCCGCTCGGCGAGCTGCTCGTGGGTCGCACCGAACTCGTCGAGCAGCTGCCGGTACGCCGCGGCCTCCTCCAGCGGGTTGAGCTGCTGGCGGTGCAGGTTCTCCAGCAGGGCGTCGCGCAGGAGGGCGTCATCCGACGTCTCGCGCACGATCGCGGGCACGGCGGCCAGCCCGGCCTCCTTCGACGCGCGCAGCCGGCGCTCCCCCATCACCAGCTGGTAGCGACCGTCCCCGAGCTCGCGAACCACGACCGGCTGGAGGACGCCGACCTCGCGAATGCTGGTCACCAGCTCCGCCATGGCTTCCTCATCGAAGACGTCGCGGGGCTGGCGGGGATTGGGGTCGATCGCCTCGACCGGGATCTCGGCAAACCGCGCCCCGACCTGCGGATCGGTCTCGGGAGAGGCGGAAATCAGCGCGCCCAGCCCCCGGCCCAGCCCGCCGCGCTTGACCGTGCCGCTCACCGCGCTCCCCGTATGCCACGCACGGCCAGATCGTATGCCGCTGCCTCGTACGCCGCCGCGCCCGCCGAAGCGCGGTCGTAGGTCATCACGGTCTGGCCGAAGCCAGGGGCCTCCGAGACCCGCACGCTGCGCGGGATCACCGCCTCGAGCACGAGTGCGCCGAAGTGCGCGCGCACGTCGGCCACTACCTGGTCGGCGAGCCGGGTCCGCCCGTCGTACATCGTGAGCAGGATCGTCGAGATGGCCAGCCGCGCGTTGAGATGCGTCTTGACCAGCTCGATCGTCTCGAGCAGCTGGGTGAGGCCTTCGAGCGCGTAGAACTCGCACTGGACCGGGATCAGCACCTCAGCGGCAGCACTCAGCGCGTTGATCGTCAACAGTCCCAGCGACGGCGGGCAGTCGACGAAGACATAGTCCACGCCACCGGCTTCGGCCTCCAGGGCCCGCATCAGCCGGAACTCACGCGCCATCATCTGAGCCAGCTCGACCTCGGCGCCTGCGAGATCGACGGTGGCCGGCACGCACCACAGGTTCGGGACCGCCGCAACCGAGCGCACCACCTCGCCCAGCCGCTGCTTGCCGAGCAGCACGTCGTACACCGACGGGGTGCCGCGCCCGTGCTCGAGGTCGAACGCGGTCGACGCGTTGCCCTGGGGGTCCAGATCGACCACCAGCACCCGCAGCCCGTGCTGGGCCAGCGCAGCCGCGAGATTGACGGTGGTGGTGGTCTTTCCGACCCCGCCTTTCTGGTTGGCCACGGTGATGATCCGGGTACGCCCCGGCGCCGGCCACGCTGCGGGCGGGGTTTCACGTGAAACATTCGCGGCGGCGGGCGGCACGACGGGTGCCGGCGCGACCGATCCGGTTTCACGTGAAACACCGACCGGGTGGGGCGCCGGCACGAACGGCGGCTCGCCGGGGTGGGCGGTCATCGCGCTCTCCGCACCCGGGCGACCGTAGCGGATGCGCCGAGCGGATCGGTGAGCTCGACCACATCGACGTCGAACCCACCCTGCGCAGCGAGCGCGGAGACCTCCCGGCCGACGGTGGCGCCCTTGAGCGCGAGCAGCTCTGCTCTGCGGTTGACGCCGGTGAGGGCCATCCCGGCAAGCGCCGGAAGCGCGGCGACGGCGCGGGCGACCACCACGTCACCGCCCGGCACGTCATCCGGGGCGCGCCCGTAGTGGATCGTGACAGTCGTGAGCTCGAGCGCGGCGACGCACTCCCGCAGGAACCCCACCCGCCGCGCCATGGGCTCGACCAGCACCACCGTCAGGTCCGGGCGGGCGAGGGCGAGCGGGATGCCGGGCAGACCGGCACCGCTGCCGAGATCGACCACGCGCGCCCGCGGCGCGATCAGCGCGGCCAGGCTGGCGCTGTTGAACACGTGCCGAGCCCAGACCCGGTCCGCCTCGCGGGGCCCGATCAGGCCGCGCTCGATCCCGGCGGTAACCAACAGCGCCGCGTAGCGGCGAGCCCGCTCGGCGCCGGGTCCGAAACCCCGCTCGAGCGCCGCGAGCACCGCCGGATCCGCCAGCTCGGCCATCTCCACCGCGCCGAGTGCGGCAGGCGCCGCCGGCAGGTCGGGGTGCTCGGTGATCGGTTCGCCTGCGGTCAGCTCGGTCCGGCCGGCGCCACGACGACCCGTCGCTCGGGCTCCTCGCCCTCGGACTCGCTGATCACGCCCTCGACCTCGGCGACCGCGTCGTGGACGACCTTGCGCTCGAACGGCGTCATCGGCGCCAACCGCTCCGGCTCGCCCGAGGCGGCCACCCGCTGCGCGGCCTCGCGGCCGATCGCTGCCAGCTCCGCGCGTCGGCGGGCCCGGTGACCGCCGATGTCGAGCATCAGGCGGCTGCGCACGCCGGTCTCGCGGTACACCGCGAGCCTGGTCAGCTCCTGCAGCGCGTCCAGCGTGGCACCACCAGGCCCGACCAGCGCGTCGAGCCCGTCCCCGATGATCGACACGCTCGCCCGGTCGGCCTCGACGTCGATGTCGATGTCGCCGTCGAGGTCGGCGATGTCGAGCAGCACCTCGAGATAGTCCGCGGCGATGTCGCCCTCACGCTCGAGCAGCGTCTGGGCGTCCTGCGCGCCGGCTGAGGCAGCCGGGGCCTCGTCCCCCGGCTCGATTCCGGCGTCGTCGATTGGCGTTGTCTTCTACGTCCTCGTCGCTTCTTCTTGGAACGTTTGGCCGGTCGCTTCGCCGGCGCGGGCCTGTGGGCCGCGCCGACCGGCCCGCCGATCGCGCAGCCGGGTGGCAGTACGACGTCGGCGGTGGTCTTGG
>CAZEAM010000360.1:0-3120 GCA_964510285.1 uncultured Frankiaceae bacterium
CGCGATCGCCTTGAAGACGACCAGATCCTCCGGGCGAGCTATCGGCGCTCCGACCCCGGCGAAGCTCTCGACCGTAGCGGCGGCGATCGCCTCGCGCTCGAAGGCCGTCCAGGCGAACGACACGTCGAGCTCGACCTTCGACGGTTCGTGCACGAGAAGCAGCACGAGGCTCTCCCGCGCGAACTGGTCCGCATTCGGGATCCGCGGCACGATCTTCTGGTCGCGAAGCACCGCCAACAGCTCGTCGACCTCGATCTCATCCCCGCGAACCGCCGCATCGATATCGCCGGTGAAGCGGCGCACTCCACGCACGATGACGGCGATGCCCCCGATCACCATCCACGATACGCGCGCAGCCTTCATCGCCGCCGAAAGCGCCGCAAGTGCGCGCTTGAGCGCGACGTCACCCTTCACGCATCGCCCGCTTCTGGATGCGTGCCCATCGGAGCCTCACTTCCGCCACCGCAGCCTCGGCGACCGTGTCGCGCGGCCCTGGCCATCCCCCCAACTCGGCGACTGCTCTCGCAGCGGAGAGCGCTTCGCGAACCGCCTGCTCGGGATCCGGCCCTTCGGCGGCGGCGAGCTCCAGCATCCGAGCCGACGCCGCGGCGTGTCCCGCGACCCATCGCTTGACCGCCACGGCTTCCTCGTCCTTCGGCGCGCGGCGCGTCATCGCGTCGAGTGTACTCGACCTACTCGAGCACGATGTGGCGCGCCTCGAGGAGGCGGCCGGTCGCGCGCAGGAGGGCAGCGCGCGCTTTCTGGTGATCGAGCACCGCGGACAGCTCGGCGATCTCGAGGGAGTCCATCTCGAGGTCGGAGATCATGTCCGAGTCGAGGGTGATCGTCGCTGGGCTCCCGGTGCGCCGCAGCACCATCGCCTGGATGGTCTCCATGACCAACGACTCGGGCTCCCGCATGAACGCAGATGCTAGTGCGTCCTTCGACCGCCGCCGACGAGGCAGCCGACTCGTACACCGTGCCTATGCTTGCGCCGTGGACGAGGAGCCCCCTCTCGCGCAGCACCCTGACCTGCTGCGCCGCGCCAAGGGAATCGTCGGCAAGGCGAGGCACCAACGCTCGCTGTGGGCGCACGAACCGTTCTACCGCGTGTACCTCAAGCGGCGCCTGATGGTGCCGGTGTACCGGCGGCGGTTCCATCACTTCGGTGCGCAGGTGACGCTCGACAAGCCGATGTGGCTCTACGGCACGGAGTACATGTCGATCGGCGACGGCTCGATCATCCTGCGCGGCGCCTGGCTGGCGGTGGAGCAGGAAGCCCGGCACCAGCCGGCACCGGTGCTGCAGATCGGGCGCCGGTTCGCGGCCCGGCCGTTCGTCACGATCTCGACCGCCAGCTCGATCGTCATCGAGGACAACGTCGGGGTTGCGTCGTTCTCGACGATCATCGACTCCGACCACACCTGGGCGCCCGGGAGCACGCACGTCCTGGACAGCGGCCTGCAGGGATCGCCGATCCGGATCGGCGAGGGAACGTTCATCGCCGAACGGTCGGCGATCCTCTCGGGCGCGCAGATCGGCAAGCAGTGCTTCATCGGCGCGAACACCGTCGTCAAGGGCAACGTCCCCGACCACGCGATCGTGCTCGGCGTGCCCGGCCGGGTGGTCGGCTCCACCCTGCCCGAGGCCTGAGCGTGGATGGTCATTCGGTCGAGCCCGGCCGGCACTACGACCGGGTCACGGAGGCATGGCGGCTGATCTTCGGCGACCAGTTGCACTACGGCGTGTTCGAGCGGGCCGACGACGACCTCGCCACGGCGACCGACCGGCTCACCGACCTGATGATCGAGGCCGCCCGGCTGACCGCGACCAGCGGCCCGGTCGACCTGCTCGACATCGGCTCGGGTACCGGAGTGGTGGCCTGCCGCATCGCCGAGCAGTACGGCGCGCGCGTGCTGGGCATCACCACGAGCTCGGTCGGCGTGGAGACCGGCCGGCTCAACGCCGCCGCGCAGGGTCTCGCCGAACGGGTCCGGTTCGAGCAGCGCGACGGCACCCGCACCGACCTGCCCGACGCGACGTTCGACGTGGCGTGGGCCTTGGAGTCCTCGCATCTGATGCGCCAGCGGGAGCGGCTGCTGAGCGAGTGCGCCCGGGTCCTCCGTCCCGGCGGGCGGGTCGCGCTGTGCGACATCATGTTGCGCCGCGAGCTCGCCTTCGCCGAGGTCAAAGCGCTCCGCAAGGAGCTCGCGCTCCTGCGCGACGTGTTCGGCGACGCGCACATGGAACGGATGCAGCGTTACGTCGAGTGGCTGCAGCCGCTCGGCGTCGACGTCGACGTCGCCACGGACCTGACCGCGCAGACCCGCCCGACGTTCGCCGCTTGGCGGGCCAACATCGACACCCACGAGACGGCGATCACCGAGCTGATCGGTGCGCCGTCGATGAGCCAGTTCCGCGACTCGACGTACGTGCTCGAGTCGCTGTGGGACGACGGGGTGATGGGATACGGGCTGGTCGGCGGCACGCGCGCCGCGCAACCGTGAGCCGCCGGCTGACTACGTTTGGCCCGTGGTGCGTCGCGTCCTGGTCACGCTCGCCGCGGTAGCCGCCGCGGTGTGCACAACGGCACCCGCGCACGGCGCGGCCGGACCGTCCCCCTATCGAGCCGCGTTGCACTGCCCGGCCCGGTTCGACTCCGGACGCGAGCCGGTGCTCCTCGTCCACGGCACCGGCTTGAACGCCGACGAGAGCTGGTCGTGGAACTACGCGCAGGCCCTGCCGGGCCGCGGCTATGACGTCTGCAGCCTCGACCTGCCGGGTTTCGCCATGGGCGACATCCAGGTCTCGGCCGACTACGTCCGCTACGCCGTCACGCACATCGCAGCGCGGACGCATCGCAAGGTCGAGGTCATCACCCACAGCCAGGGCGGCATGGAGGCCCGCTGGGCGGTGCGCTGGTTCCCGCGGGTGCGCCGCGACGTCGATGACCTGATCATGTTGGCGAGCCCGAACCACGGCATCGCCGCCGCCGACGTCTGCGCCGCGGCGGGCAGCTGCTGGCCGGCGGTGTGGCAGATGGCCGGCAGCTCGCGTTTCCTCGCCGCGCTCAACCGCGGTGACGAGACGCCCGGTGCGGTCTCCTACACCAACGTCTTC
>CAZEAM010000361.1:0-17676 GCA_964510285.1 uncultured Frankiaceae bacterium
GGCGAGCACCCACCTGCCGGCGTCGTCGGCAGCGAGCTGCTCCAGGATCGGGGACAGCTGCTTGCACGGTCCGCACCAGTCGGCCCAGAAGTCGAGCACGACCGGCACCTGCAGCGAGGCGTTGATGACCGCGGACTCGAAGGTCGCCTCGGTGACGTCGATGACCACCCCGGTCGGCTGCGCACCGGCGGCCGGCGCCGGGGGCTGCCCCAGCCCGGACAGGTCGACCGCGCCGGGCAGCCGGATGTCGGTCGGGCGTTGGGTCACGACGCAAGCCTAGGCGGACTCAGAAGGTCGCTGGCTCGCGGTACTCGCCGTACACCTCGCGCATGGCGCCGCAGATCTCGCCGAGGGTGGCCTCCGCCCGGGCCGCCTCCAGGATCAGCGGCACCAGGTTGGCCTCGCCTGCGCAGGCGGCCGTCAGCGTCGCCAGCGTCCGCTCGACGAGCGGACCGTCCCGATGCGCCCGCCGTCCCCTGAGGTCGGCGACCTGGTCGAGCTCGACCTGGTCGGACACCCGCAGGATCTCCAGCTCGGTGGCGACGGTGTCGGCGTAGACGTTGACCCCGACGACCTTCTTGTCGCCCTTCTCGAGCTTCGTCTGGTAGGCGAAGGCGGCATCGGCGGTCTCAGCCATGAACCAGCCGTCCTCGATCCCGCGCAGGATGCCGGCGGTCATCGTGCCGTCGGAGCCCATGTCCCGGATCCGCGCGAAGATCTCCTCGGCCTCGGCTTCGAGCCGGTCGGTGAGGGCCTCGACGTACCAGGAGCCGCCGAGCGGGTCCGCGACGTTGCCGACGCCGGTCTCTTCCATCAGCACCTGCTGCGTCCGAAGCGCGATCTCGGCCGCCTTCTCGCTGGGCAGCGCGAGCACCTCGTCGAGGGCGTTCGTGTGCAGCGAGTTGGTGCCGCCCAGTACGGCGGCCAGCGCCTCGATCGCGGTGCGCACGATGTTGTTGTCCGGCTGCTGCGCGGTGAGCGACACGCCGGCCGTCTGGGTGTGGAACCGCAACCACTGGGCGCGCGGGTCCGTCGCGCCGTACACGTCACGCAGCCATCGCGCCCAGATCCGCCGCGCCGCGCGGAACTTGGCGATCTCCTCGAAGAAGTCGATGTGCGCGTCGAAGAAGAACGACAGGCCCGGTGCGAAGACGTTGATGTCCATGCCCCGCGACAGGCCGAGCTCGACGTAGCCGAAGCCGTCGGCCAGGGTGTAGGCAAGCTCCTGCGCGGCGGTCGTGCCGGCTTCCCGGATGTGGTAGCCGGAGACCGAGATCGGCTTGTATCGCGGGATCTCGGCGGCGCAGTACTCCATCAGGTCGCCGATCAGCCGCAGGTGCGGCTCGGGCGGGTAGAGCCACTCCTTCTGCGCGATGTACTCCTTGAAGATGTCGGTCTGCAGCGTGCCGTCGAGCGTGGAGATGTCGACGCCCTGGCGCTCGGCGGCGACCAGGTACATGCAGAAGATCGGCACCGCCGGACCGGAGATCGTCATCGACGTGGTGACGTCGTCGAGGGGGATGTCGGCGAACAGGGCGTCCATGTCGAGCGCGCTGTCGATCGCCACCCCGCAGTGGCCCACCTCGCCGAGCGAGCGTGGGTCGTCGGAGTCGCGCCCCATCAGCGTCGGCATGTCGAAGGCCACCGACAGCCCGTGGCCGCCGGAGTCGAGGATCATCTTGTAGCGCGCGTTGGTCTGCTCGGCGTTGCCGAAGCCGGCGAACTGCCGGATCGTCCATTCCTTGCCGCGGTAGCCGGTGGGGTACAGACCACGCGTGAAGGGGTACTCGCCCGGCCAGCCGATCCGTTCGAAGCCCGGGTACGACGACCCGGGCGGCGGACCGTAGACCGGGTCGACCTCGACACCCGACAGCGTCGTGAAGTCGCCGTCGCGCAGCTTCGAGGTTTCGAAGCGCTGCTGCCAACGGGCGCGGCCGGCCTCGATCTCTTCCGGGGTCATGTCCCCAGATTACTAGGACGTCCTACTAAATCGAATAGTCCCCGGCCGCGACGCGCAGCTCCCGCAGCTGCTCGAACATCGCCTCGAGGGTTGCCTCGTCGTACATCCCGAGACCGAAGCCATCGGCCATCAGATCGTCGGTCGCGCGCTTGACGGTCCGGCGGCCGGTCGGGGTCAGCCGCGCAAGGACGCCCCGGCCGTCGTTGGGGTTGGGGCGGCGCTCGACGAAGCCCTGGTCGGTGAGCCGACCGACGATGTTGGTGACGCTCGTCGGGTGCACCATGAGCCGCTCGCCGATGACCGACAGCGGTAGCTCGCCGGCGCGACTGAAGTGCAGCAGGACCAGTGCCTCGTAGCGCGCGAACGTGAGGTCGTGAGGCTTGAGAATCTCGTCGAAGCGGCCGAGCAGGAGCTGCTGGGCTCGCATCACCGACGTCGCGACCCGCATCGCCGTCGCCGTACCGAACTTCGTCTCCCAGATCTCGCCGGCGCGTTCGATCGGGTCGAACGGCAGGCCCAGCGGTTCCCGCGGCATGGGCGCAGCCTCAGCCTTCGACCGCCGCTACCAGCCGGTCGGCGGCCGAGTACGGATCCGTCTTGCCGGCCAGCACCTCGGCCGCCAGGTCGCCGAGCAGCTCTCCGCCGCGCAGGTCGCCGATCCGCTCGCGCAGCGCGGTGACCGCGAGCGTCTCGATCTCCTCGGCGGCACGCCGGTGCCGGCGATGGTCGAGCTCACCGCTGTCGCTCAGCCAGTCGTGGTGCCGGTCGAGCGTCTCGACCAGCTCCGCGATTCCCTCGCCCTTCGACGAGACCGTGCTGAGCACCGGTGGCTTCCAGGCACCCGGAGCGCGCTTCTCGCCCAACGCGAGCATCGACTTCAAGTCGCGAACCGTCTGGGTCGCGCCGTCGCGGTCTGCCTTGTTCACGACGTACAGGTCGGCGATCTCGAGGATTCCCGCCTTCGCCGCCTGGATGCCGTCCCCGAGTCCCGGAGCCAGCATCACCACCGTGCTGTCCGCCAGCGAGGCGATCGCCACCTCGGCCTGCCCGACGCCCACGGTCTCGATCATCACCACGTCGCAGCCGACCCCGTCGAGGACGCGGATCGCCTGGGGCGTCGCCCACGACACGCCACCGAGGTGGCCGCGGGTGCCCATAGAGCGGATGTAGACGCCCGGATCCGTCGCGTGCTCCTGCATACGGACCCGGTCGCCGAGCAGCGCGCCGCCGGAGAACGGAGACGTCGGATCGACGGCGAGGACGCCGACGCGCTCGCCGCGGGCCCGGTACGTCGACAGCAACGCCGACGTCGTGGTCGACTTACCGACCCCCGGCGAGCCGGTGAGCCCGATCAGCCGCGCCGAACCGGCGTGCGGAGCCAGCGCCGCCATCACCTCGCGCAGCTCCGGCGCCGCGTTCTCGACAAGGGAGATCAGCCGCCCCACACTGCGCGGGTCACCCTCGCGCGCCTTCCCCACCAGCGCGCCGACATCGACCGCCATGGGCCGTCAGGCGGGCACGCGAAGCAGCAAGGCGTCGCCCTGGCCGCCGCCCCCGCACAGCGACGCCACCCCGAGCCCGCCGCCGCGGCGACGCAGCTCGAGGGCCAAGGTGAGTGCGAGCCGGGCGCCCGAGGCCCCGATCGGGTGGCCGAGCGCGATGGCGCCACCGTTGACGTTGATCTGGTCCCAGGGCGCGTCGAGCAGCTTCGCCGAGTGGACCGCTACGGCGGCGAACGCCTCGTTGATCTCGATCAGGTCGAGGTCGGCGACCGACGCGCCGGCGCGGCTGAGCGCCTTGTTGATCGCGTTGGCCGGCTGAGCCTGCAGCGAGGCATCCGGCCCGGCCACCACACCGTGATGCCCGATCTCGGCCAGCACGGCCGCGCCGTGCCGCTCGGCGGCCGCGCGCGACATCACCACGACCGCGCACGCGCCGTCGGAGATCTGCGACGCCGAGCCGGCCGTGATCGTGCCGTCCTTCGCGAACGCCGGCTTCAGCTGCGACAACCCTTCGACACTCGTGTCGGCACGCACGCCCTCGTCGGTGGTGAACGACACCGGATCGCCGCGGCGTTGCGGAATCGAGACTGGGACGATCTCGTCGTCGAACGTGCCGTTCTTCTGTGCGGCCGTAGCGAGC
Organism: uncultured Frankiaceae bacterium; assembly: GCA_964510285.1. Classification (GTDB taxonomy): domain Bacteria; phylum Actinomycetota; class Actinomycetes; order JAFAQI01; family JAFAQI01; genus DASZTV01. Next base: position 4,103 of record CAZEAM010000361.1, read on the forward strand.
TCGTGCGACCGCGCGGCGAACTCGTCCTGCTCGGCGCGACCGATCCCGAGCTTGGCGTTGTGCGCCTCCGTGGACTCGCCCATCGCGCACTGGTCGAACGCGCAGAACAACCCGTCGTACGCCATCGAGTCGACGAGCTTCGCGTCGCCGTACTTGAAGCCCTTGCGCGACCCGGGCAACAAGTGCGGCGCGTTGGTCATCGACTCCATGCCGCCGGCCACCACGACGTCGTACTCGCCGGCGGCGATGAGCTGGTCAGCGAGTGCGATCGCGTCGAGCCCGGACAGGCACACCTTGTTGATCGTCAAGGCCGGCACCGTCATCGGGACGCCGCCTTTGACCGCCGCCTGGCGCGCGGTGATCTGGCCGGCGCCGGCCTGCAGGACCTGGCCCATGATCACGTAGTCGACGGCATCTCCCGACACCCCTGCGCGCGACAGCGCCGCCTCGATGGCGACGCCCCCGAGCTCCGCGCCGGAGAAGTCCGCGAGGCCGCCTTGCAGCTTGCCGATAGGGGTGCGAGCACCCGAGACGATCACGGAACCAGGCATGTTGACACGATAGTGGGAACAGCGCCGGCGCCAGCCGGCTCAAACGAAGGGAGGTGAGTGGGGTGGCGGACGTGGCCTCACCGCTCCTTACCCGGATCGACCATGTCGGCATCGCCTGCCGGGACCTGGAAGCCGCCATCGATTTCTACGTCGCGACCTTCGGACTGGTGGTCGCCGGCCGGGAGACCAACGAGCCGCAGGGCGTGAAGGAGGCGATGCTGCACGTCACCGACGCGCCGGGCGGTGCGTCGTACGTCCAGCTGCTCGAGCCGCTGGCGCCGGACACGCCGGTCGGCAAGTTCATCGAGGCTCGCGGCGAGGGCGTGCACCACATCGGTTACGGCGTCGTCGACGTCGCCCAAGCACTCCGACAGCTTGGCGATGGCGGCATCAAGCTCGTCGACAAGCAACCTCGGCACGGCTCGCTCGGCGCGTCGATCGCCTTCCTTCACCCGAAGAGCGTGGGCGGAGTCCTCACCGAGCTCGTGCAGTCCGCCGGCCAGGACGCCCACTGATGTTTCGCATCTTCACCGAACCGCAGCAGGGAGCGTCCTACGACCAGCTGCTCGCCGTGGCGCGAACCGCCGAGGCGAGCGGCTATGGCGCCTTCTTCCGTTCCGACCACATCCTGAAGATGGGCGACGTGAGCGGGCTTCCCGGCGTGACCGACGCGTGGACCACTCTCGCCGGGCTGGCCCGCGACACCTCGACCATCCGGCTGGGGACGCTCGTCACGCCGGTGACGTTCCGACACCTCGGCGACTTCACGGTCATCGCCGCGCAGGTCGACCAGATGAGCAACGGTCGCATCGACATCGGCCTGGGCGCGGGCTGGTACGGCGCGGAGCACGAAGGCTTCGGGATCCCGTTCCCCGACGTGCCCACCCGATACGACATGCTCGAGGACCAGCTCGCGATCCTCGCCGGCGCCTGGTCCGCGCCCTCGGGCACGACCTTCGACTACGAAGGCAAGACGACGTCGGTGCACATCGCGGTCGACACCGTGCGACCGGCGCAGAGTCCGCGACCGCCAATCGTGCTCGGCGGCCAGGGCGGGCCGAAGTCGGCACGGCTCGCGGCGACGTACGCCGCGGAGTACAACACGCCGTTCGTGCCGGTCGACCGGATGAAGGCGACGCACGAGAAGATCCGCGCGGCGTGCGAAGCCGCAGGCCGCGACCCCGGCACGATGGTCTACTCGGTGGCGCTCGTCGTGTGCTGCGGGGAGACCGAGGCCGACGTGGAGCGCCGCGCGGCGGCGATCGGCCGGGAGGTCGCCGAGCTGCGCGAGAACGGCTTGGCCGGAACGCCCGCGGAGCTGCTCGACAAGATCGGCCGGTACGCCGAGGCGGGCGCCGAGCGGTTCTACCTGCAGGTGCTGGACCTCGCCGACCTCGACCACCTCCGGCTGGTGGGCGAGCAGGTCATGCCGCACGCGCCCGGGATCTAGTGTCCCTGCCACTCCTGGGGCAGCGGCGCACGGTCCGGCGCGACGGTCCCGACGACCAGGTCGAGCACTTCCTCGGTGTGGCCCACGAGCAGGTGCTTGGCTCCCGTGACCTCCACGACGCGAGCCTGCGGGATGGCGGCGAACCGCTCGCGCGCCTCGGGCGGGCGGAGGTAGTCGTCGAGCTCGGGAACGATCGAGACCACCGGCTTGCCTGACGCAGCCCATACCGCGAGGTCCTGCGCGGTCGAGTAACGCAGCGGCGGCGCGATCAGGACGGCGCCGACCACGCTGGGATCGCATCCGTGGCGCAACGCGAGGTCCGTCCCGAAGGACCATCCGACCAGCCACGGTGAAGGAAGGTCACGGTACTCGACGAGGTCGAGTGCAGCGGCCACGTCGTAGCGCTCCGCATTCCCGTTGTCGAAGACGCCTTCGCTGCGGCCGGCCTCGCTCCCGGTGCCCCGCGTGTTGAAGCGAAGCACTGCCACGTCGGCCAGCGCGGGCAGCCGCCAGGCCGCCTTGCGGAACAGGTGGCTGTCCATCATCCCGCCGTGAGTCGGCAACGGATGCAGCGTCACGAGCGTGGCCACCGGCGCGGTCGTCTCGGGCAGCGCGAGCTCGCCGACAAGGGCGAGCCCGTCCGCCGTGTGCAAGGTGACCGGTTCGCGCCGAGCCGGCAGGACGGTGTTCGCGCGAATCTGTGTCACGTGACGAGCCGAGTCATCGGCGCCGCAACCGGGCATGCCAGCACGGGGTGTGCCAGTGCCGGCGACCCGACTCGTCGCCGGGCCGCCAGGCGACGACGTGCGGGGTGCCCGGTCGCACCTCTTGCTGGCAACCGGGGCACCGATAGGTCTTGACCGCGGCCTCGGCGCTCAACGAACGTACGCGCCACTCGCCATCGGGATGCGACTCCTCCCGCGCCCACGCGCCGGTCCGAAGCGGCGCCGGGGTTTCGTCACGGCGGCGCGCCCGCCGCGGACTCATGCCGGATCGGGTCCTGCGGCGGCGAGCTCGTCGAGCAACGGCGACGGGGCGAGCGACGGCAGATGAGTCGCGGCCGCGAGGTGTGAGAGCACCGACCTGGCATCGTCCGCACCCACCGCGGAGAGCATGGCGAACGGACCCTCTGGGTAGCCGCAGCCCAGCCGCATCGCAGCGTCGACGTCGGAGGTGTCGGCGTACCCGTCGTCGACCATCCGTACCGCGTCGCCGAGATGCGGCAGGACGAGGTAGTCGACCAGGTGACCCGGCCGGTCCCGACACGCGATGGCTGACAGGCCCACGCCCCGCGTGGCGGCGACCATGGTCGCGACGGCATCGGGATGGCTGTGCAACGTCGCAACCACCTCGATGACACCGGAGCGTGGGGCGTGCGGAAGGTGTACGCCGACGATGTAGCCGCGATCGGCGAGCCCTGCGGTCATCGCCAGCACGGGCGCTTCGTCGGTCGTCGCGACTGCGATGACCGCCCCGGCCTTGGTGACCCGGACGACCCGCGCCAGCAGCTCTGCGGTCGCCACGCGCGACCCGCCATCGATGATCACGACGTCGGCATCCGCTGTCTTGTCCGGCTCCACGAGGTCTATCCCCGGCAGGGCGGCGTGCAGGGCGGACGCGCTGCTTGCGACCATCACCACGGTCGCGGTGGGCCGCGGCGTTCCGGTGGCGAAGTCGGGCGCGGGAAGCGCGGCGACCGGCTCTCCCCCGTCGTAGCGGTAGTAGCCGCGCCCGGTCTTGCGACCCAGGTCGCCGGCCATCACCAGCCGCCGCAGATGGGGCGCCGGGGCGTAGCGCTGGTCCCGAGTCTCCTCGAACATCGTCTCCATGACGTCGAGGGACACGTCGAGCCCGATGAGATCCATCAGGGTCAACGGGCCCATCGGAAGCCCGCACGCGGCCACGACAGCCGCGTCGATGTCGCCAACCGCAGCCTGCCCGGTCTCCGCTGCGCGGGTGGCCGCGTTCAGGTAGCCGAAGAGCAGCGCGTTCGCGACGAAACCCGCGCGGTCCCCGACCACCACCGGTGTCTTGCCGCATCGCTCCGCCAGGTCGCGCACCGCGGTCACGACCTCCGGCTCGGTCCGCACGGTGTGCACCACCTCGACCAACCGCATGACCGGCGCCGGGTTGAAGAAGTGCATCCCCACGACGCGCGCCGGCCGGCCGGTCGACGTCGCGATCCGGGTCACCGGCAACGACGACGTGTTCGTCGCGAGGATGGTCCCCGGCGGGCAGATCGAGTCGAGGTCGGCGAACAGGCTCGTCTTGACCTCGAGCCGTTCCGGCACGGCCTCGGTCACCAGGTCGGCCGCGGCGAGCTTGGTCCGGTCGGTCGTGAACTCGACGCGAGCGAGGATGGCATCGCGCTGCGCCGCGTCGAGCTTCCCGCGATCGACCGCCTTGCCGAGCGATCCTTCGAGCCGCTTGCGACCCGCTGCCAGCAGCGCGTCATCGATCTCCACGGCCACCACGTCGAGGCCCGCGCGCGCGAATACCTCGACGATCCCGGCTCCCATCGTGCCGAGCCCGACAACCCCCGCAGTGTGAATCTCCACGAAATCCAGTTTGGCCTACCGCTTCGAGCCACGCCCCAGCGATTCCAGGAACTCTGCGAGCCGCGCCTTCGTCTCCGGGGCGGTCCAGACCGCGAGCGCACCGTCCGGCTCCGAGGCAACCGCGTTCAACGCCGGTGCGTGGAGATCCTGCTTCGTACGCGCGTAGAGGGTGGCCGGGGTACGGGCCAGGTTCTGTGCAGCCGCGGTCGCGTGCTCGAGCAGCTCGTGGGGAGCCACCACCTGGTCGACCAGCCCGAGCCGCAGGGCGTCCTCGCGTCCGACCGTCTCGCCGAGCAGCACGGTCTTCGTCGCGAGTGGGCCAAGCGCGTGGCGCACGATCTCGAGGGCGATCCGCGGGAATGCGACGCCGACCGGCAGCTCGGTGAGACCGATCGTGCCCGCGGACATCAAGCGCAGGTCGCACGCGAGCGCCAGCACGCACCCGCCGGCGATCGCGTGGCCGTTGACCGCGGCGACCGTCGGGTGCGGATGGGTGAACACGGCGTGAAACGCCCGGGCGAGGGCGTGCAGGAACCGCTCGATGTAGGCGTCGCCGTCCTCGACGACGCGGCGCAGGTCGACGCCCGCGGAGAAGGCACGACCCCGCCCGGTCAGGACGACCGGCCCGTCGAGTCCGGACAAGGTCGTGGTGACCGCTTCGACGAGCTCGACGTCCAGCGCGTTGACCGCGCCGCGGTCCAACTCGACAACCGCGACGCCGCCGACGTCATGCACGTTGATCACGTGGTCCCCCTGCCTGAGTCGGACGCGCCATGTGCTGCCAGGGACAGTGTCTACTTTCGGCGACGCGCCGTGCGCCGGCGGTCCTGCTCGTCGAGCGCTGCGCGGATCAGCGCGCGGGCCGCCCAGGTCGATGCCGCAACCTGCTGTTCGCCGTCCAGCCCGCGAAGGTCAGCCAGGACGATCATCGCCTCCCAGCCGATCACCATCGCCAGCGACGACACGAGCTGCTCGTACAGGTCCGCGTCCAGCTCAGCCCGCAACGGTTCGACCGCTCGCTCGATCCAGCCGATCCGGCGGTATCCACGCTTCGGTTGGCCGGGTTGCCGGGGCGGAGCCTCGACGGTGAGGCGGACCAGCGAACGGCCGAGCGGCAGAGAAGCGGCGGTCAGCTCGCCCATCGCGGCGATCATGGCGTCGACCCGTTCGGCCGGAGTGCCCCCGTTCGCGTCCGCCGCCTCGATCGCGGCATCGACGTCTGCCTGCGCGAGCAGACCGAGGGTCGCGTCGAGCAGCAGCTGGTCCACGGTCGGGAAGTACTGGTAGACGGTGCGTCGCGAGACGTCGGCGGCTTCGGCGATCTCGTTGACCCCGGGCGGCGTGGGTCCTTCGCGCAGAAGGCGCGCCGCCGCGTCGACGATCGCAGCGCGAGTACGACGCCGTTGCCGCGCCCGGCCGGTGTCGTCGGCCCCGTCGAGCACCTCACCACCCCGTCGTTTGTGAACCCCTTGACGTCCCCGCCCACGTTAAGTATACATACGTGCACTCATTGCACTAGTGTGCAATCTAGGAGAACAGGAGTCTGAGATGAATGCCATGACGGCGCAGCAGCGGACCGCTCCGAACGGCGACCGGCCGGTCGAGGGTCAGGTGGTCCTCATGAACCGCTTCGCGGTCCGGCCCGAGCGCGACGACGCCTTCCACGCGCTGTGGAACGCCACCTCGCAGTACTTCCGCAAGCAGCCCGGCTTCGTGTCGCTGCGGTTGCACCGCGCGATCTCCTCGGAGGCGGACTACCGCTGGGTCAACGTCGCCACCTGGGAATCGGAAGCACACTTCCGGGCGGCGCACGCCAGCCAGGAGTTCCGTGACGTGGTCACCACGCCGGGTTGGGACGAGTTCCCGAGCTCACCCATGCTCTTCGAGGTCGTCACCGCCGTCGGCTGACGGCGATCAGCTGACGTAGCGCTTCGCCGGCGTGCCTGGCGGGTTGAAGACGCCCGGAAGGGCGTCGGGGTTCGGGACGCACACCTCGCCTTCCAAGCCGTCAGGGCCGGTGAAGAACAGTGACAGCACCTGACCGAAGTCGGTCACGAACTCGTCCGCGGCACCGCGGGCGATCAGCCGCCGCCGAATCTCCTCGAACGACTCGACAGACGCCGCCTGCAGGCCGAAGTGGTCGATCCGGCCACGACCCAACATCGGCGTCTGGCGTTGCGCCTCGGTGTTGCCCGGCACATCGAAGACGTTGAACTCGACGTCGTCACCGATCTTGACGAACGTGAGCGTGCCGGCCCCCAGATCCTGCGTGCCGATCACCTCGGCTTCGAACACGTCCCGGAAGAACGCGACGAACTCGTCGGTGTCGGCGGTCAGCACCGCGACGTGGTTGAAGCCGTTGAGCAACATCGCAGCCCCTAGTCAGGAAGCAAGAGCAGATCCCCGAAGGGCGGTCGTCATGCTGCCCTCGGTACCGAACAGCTTGTCCCGCCAGTACCTGACGAGCTCGTCGTTCGGATGGTCGTTGGGGTGGAAGCCGCGCCGCTCGTACTCCTTCAGACGTCGCCAGGTCTGCCGGCTGAACAGTGGCTGTGTCCGGGCGACTCGCCAGCTGGCCCGCAGCGCGCCAGGCCGGTAGGAGGCGCGGTCGCGCAGCAGCGAGACGGCCACCTGCACCGCCGTCGAGACGACGAACAGGTAGCGCACGAGCTTCATCGTGACGATCCGCAGCCGCTCGCCACCGCCAACCGCCCGGTAGACGTCGAAGGCCACCGCCTTGTGCTCGCTCTCCTCGAGGGCGTGCCAGAGGAACAGGTCACGAACCGCCTCGTGACCGAACGATGCCTGGACCTCCTCGTCGCGCAGAACCACCTCGGCCAACGTTGCTGTGACGTGCTCGAGCGCTGCAGTCGCGGCGAGGTTGGCGATCGGCGGCATGTGCCGCTCGCGGAACCCGATCATGCGCCGCACGATCCGCTCGACCATCTTGGTGTGGTAGCCGACCGTGTCGAGGTGGGCGTTGAATGCGCGGTGCTCACGACCGTGGGTGACTTCCTGGCCGATGAAGCCGGAGACCTGCTCGCGCAGCAGCGGGTCGTCGATCTGGTCGCGGTAGTGCCGTACCGACCGGACGAAGAAGTCCTCGCCGTCGGGGAACACCGCCGACAGCGCGGCAGTGAGGTGACTCGAGATCAGGTCGCCGTCCGCGGCGAAGTGACGCGGTACGTCGGCGAACGTCGGTTCCAGTGCGACCCGGCGCACGGGTACGTCGAGTGCGGTCATGCGTGGACTCTACCGACACACGGACACTGCGTGGATCGGATCGGGAGCGCGTGAAAGGATGCGCAGTCGTGACCGATCACGATCCAGTCGGCCCAGCCGCCCGCGCGATCGACCTGCACAAGACCTACGGGAGCGGTACGGCCGCGGTGCATGCCCTTGCCGGCATCAACGTCACGTTCGGACGGGGGCAGTTCACCGCGGTCATGGGACCGTCGGGATCCGGCAAGTCGACCCTCATGCACTGCATGGCCGGGCTGGACCGAGCCAGCTCGGGTCAGACCTACGTCGGCGAGCAGGACATCGGTGCGCTCGACGACACCGGACTGACCCAGCTGCGACGCGACCACGTCGGCTTCGTCTTCCAGTCGTTCAACCTGGTCCCGACGCTGACCGCCGAGGAGAACATCACGCTGCCCGCCGATCTCGCCGGAAAGGCGGTCGACCGCGAGTGGTTCGACTACCTCGTGCAGCATCTCGGCATCCGCGACCGGCTATCGCACCGGCCGACCGAGCTGTCCGGAGGCCAGCAACAGCGCGTCGCGTGTGCCCGGGCGCTGATCAACCGCCCGGACCTGATCTTCGCCGACGAACCGACCGGAAACCTCGATTCGAACGCGTCGGCGGAGATGCTCGCGTTCCTTCAGCGGTCGGTCCGGGAGCTCGGGCAGGCAATCGTGATGGTCACGCACGACGCGCACGGCGCGGCGTACGCCGACCGGGTCGTGTTCCTCGCGGACGGGGTCATCGTCGGCGAGCTGGAGTCACCCACCGCCGACACCGTGCTCGAGCACATGCGCACCCTCGGATCCGGATGAGACGGCGACCCTGACATGTGGCGCGTGACCCTGAAAGGGCTGCTGGCCCACAAGCTCCGGCTCGCGCTGACCGCGCTCGCCATCGTGCTCGGCGTCACATTCATCTCGGGGACGTTCGTCCTCACGGACACGCTGCACCGGACGTTCGCGAACCTGATCGGCAACATCTACGGCAAGGTCGACCTTCAGGTCCGCGGCGTGGCGCAGTTCAAGGACACCGGCTTCGGCGAGCGGGCCGCGCGCAACCCGGTCCCCGAGTCTCTGCTGTCCAAGGTTCGGGCGGTCCCCGGAGTCGACTCGGCGCAGGGCCGGGTGGACGGCTATGCCCAGTTCATCGCGCCGGACGGCACCGCGATCGCCCCCACCGGCGGTGGCACCCGTGGGATCAGCTACGACCCCGACCCGCGGCTCACCGAGCTCCACGTGGTCTCCGGCCGGCCACCCTCCCAGCCCGGCGACGTCGCGATGGACGCGGGCACGGCGAAGAAGTACCACTTCTCGGTCGGGCAGCAGGTCAAGGTGCTGCTCTCCGGGCCGACCCGGACGTTCACGCTCAGCGGGATCGTCAAGGTCGGCACCGCCGACAATCTGGCCGGGACCTCGCTCGCCGTCTTCACGCTGCCGACCGCGCAACGAATCTTCGACGAGCCCGGCGAGCTCAACGCGATCGACATCCTCACCAAGGACGGTGCCGACACCACGCAGGTGCAACGCGCGATCTCCGCCGTCCTCCCGTCCGGTGTCCAGGTCGTGACCGGTCAGACCGTTGTCGACGAGGCGACGAACTCGGTCGACGACGCGCTCGGCTTCTTCTCGACCGCACTGCTCGTCTTCGCGTTCATCTCGTTGTTCGTCGGCGCGTTCACCATCTTCAACACGTTCTCGATCATCGTCGGCCAACGGACCCGCGAGCTCGCGCTGTTACGCATCGTCGGCGCCAGCCGCCGGCAGGTCTTCCGGTCGGTGCTCGGCGAGGCCGCTGTCGTGGGATTGCTGTCCTCGGTGATCGGCCTCGGCGTCGGAGTTGCCGCGGCCGCCGGCTTGGAGGCACTGCTGCGGGGCTTCGGGATCACCCTGCCCGCCGAGTCCCTGGTGTTCCAGACCCGGACCGCGATCGTCGGGCTCCTGGTCGGCGTCGGCGTGACTGTGATCGCCGCGATCGGACCGGCTCGTCGCGCGGTGCGGATCACACCGATCGAGGCCATCAGCCTCCACCACGTCAGCGCCGAGGTCTCCGCACGACGCCGGCTGACAGTGGGCGGCGCCCTGGCGCTGCTCGGCGTCGCGCTCCTCGCGGGCGGTCTCGCCGCGGGCAAGCTGCCGCTGGTCGGCGCGGGAGCCGCGGGAGTGTTCCTCGGCGTCGCGATGCTCGCCCCGGTCTTCGCCCGGCCGCTGTCCAACGTCATCGGCCGGCCGCTGGCCCGCTGGTTCGGCATGTCCGGCCGGCTCGGCCGCGAGAACTCGATGCGCAGTCCGCGACGTACGGCACAAACCGCGTCCGCGCTGATGATCGGCCTCGCACTGGTGTCCGCGATCACCGTCTTCGGTGCCTCGCTGTCGAAATCCGTCACGAGCAGCGTCGACCAGGCGGTCAGCGCCGACCTGATCATCTCCAACTCGAGCGATTCGGCACCCGGGGTGAGCAACGCGATCGAGCGTCTCGTCGCCGGCGTACCTGGGGTGACCGACACCAACACGGTGTACGACGGCGAGGTCGAGGTGGGCGACAGCCTCGAGGACATCACCGCCATCTCGCCGCACAACCTGGCCCGGACCGTGATCCTGCGGATGGACTCGGGCGCCGCGGCATCCATCGCCAACGGTGAGCTGCTGGTCGACTCCGACACGGCGGACTCGAAGCACCTCTCGGTCGGCGACACCTTGCCGGTGAAGTTCGCCAAGACCGGCGTCATCCAGATGCGGGTCGGTGGGATCTACAAGGTCAACGCGCTGGTCGGCTCATACGTCGTCAGCGACGCGTTCTTCCTGGACCATTTCGACCAGCCGCTTCCGGTCGCCGTGCTCGCCCGTACCAACGGTGATCTCGAAGAGCCCGTCACCCAAGCTCTCGCCGCCTTTCCCAATGCCCAGGTGCAGACCCGCGCCGATTTCGAGGACTCGCAGAAGCAGCAGGTCAACAAGCTGCTCGGGCTGATCTACGCACTGCTCGCGCTGGCGGTGATCATCGCGCTGATCGGCATCGTCAACACGCTGATGTTGTCGGTCTTCGAGCGCACCCGGGAGATCGGGCTCCTGCGGGCGGTGGGAATGACCAGGCGGCAGGTCCGCGGCATGGTGCGTGCCGAATCGGTGATCCTTGCCATCTTCGGTGCGGTGGTCGGCATCGTCATCGGGACCGGGCTCGGTCTCGCCCTCGTCACCGCGTTGCGGTCACAGGGGTTCACCGAGACCTCGGTGCCGGTCCCCCAGCTGGTCATCTTCCTGGTGCTCGCCGCACTGCTCGGGCTGTTCGCCGCAACCTTTCCGGCACGGCGGGCGGCGCGGCTCGACGTGCTCGCCGCGATCGCGGCGGACTAGGAGCCTCCTAGAACAGCCGCAGCGCGTCGGAGACCCGCCCGCGCAGCTCGTCGTAGTCGACCTCGAGGCACACGATGTCTCGGTCGGCCGCGAGCACCTTCGCCTGCGGCTTGATCTCCTGGGCGACGAACATGCCGCGGACCGGCCGCAGCAGCGGGTCGCGGTCCAGCCGCTCGAGATACCGGGTGAGCTGCTCGACCCCATCGATCTCCCCGCGCCGCTTGATCTCCACCACGACGGTGACCCCGTCCGGATCCCGGCAGAGGAGGTCCACCGGCCCGATGTCGGTGGGGTACTCCCGCTGCACGAGCGTGAACCCCTCGCCGAGCACCGCACAGTGCTCGGCGAGCAGGGCCTGCAGCTGTGCCTCCACGCCGTCCTTGACCAGTCCGGGGTCGACCCCGAGCTCGGCCCGGGCATCCGAGACAACTTCCTCGATCGTGACGAGCAGCTGCTCGCCCGCCTTGTTGGTGACCGTCCATTGCGTCTCTTCTTCGCGCAGTGAGCAGGGCGGCGTCATCCACATCAACGGCTTGTAACCGCCCGCATCGGAGTGCACGAGGACCGAGCCGTCCGCCTTCACCAGCAGCAGGCGGGTCGCCATCGGCAGGTGCGCGGTGAGCCGCCCGGAGTAGTCGACGGAGCACCGGGCGATCACGAGCCGCACCCGCCCAACCTACTTCGCCCCGGGTGCCACGGAGTGGCCGATCAGCCCGCGAGGCCGAGCTCCTCGACGTCGATCTGCTGCTGGAGGGCCCGCAAGGTGTCGTCGTCGATGTCACGCTCGCGGTAGAGCCGCAACAGCTCGGCGCGCTCCACCTCCAGCAGCTGCCGGCGTACCTGGGTCGCGGTCACCGCGTCGACCAGCGCCCGGCGGTCCTCGGGCGCCGCTCCGTCGTCGTACTCGTCTTCTCCCGGGCACCCGCCGAGCACCGCGTGCGCATGCCTGACGCGCTCTTCCAGATGGTGCCGCAGCTCGGTCACCACGCGTGGCGGGATCCCGTCGTCGATCCGCTCGAGCTCCTGCAACGCCATCCGCGCCACGTGATGGTCTGCGGTGGCGAGGGCCTTCTCGGCGCGCTCGGCCGCCCCGGCATCGTCGAGGTCGAGCCGGCGCACCAGCCAGGGCAGCGTCAGACCCTGCACGAGCAGGGTCGCGATGATGACGCAGAACGTCACGAACAGGATCAGCTCGCGACCGGGCATGTCGACCGGCAGCGCGAACGCCGCCGCCAGCGAGACCACCCCACGCATGCCCGCCCAGCCGATCAGGAACGGATGGCGCCACGGCGGTGCCGGATCCCGCTCGCGCACCCGGGCCGACAGCCAGCGCGGCAGGTACGTCGCGGGGAACACCCACGCGAAGCGAACCAGGACGACCGTCGCAGTCACGACCGCGGCCGTCTGCAGCCCCAGCGCGGTGTCGTCTCCGAGCGCCTCGACCACCCGCGGCAACTGCAGCCCGATGAGGGCGAAGACCAGACCCTCGAGCAGGAAGGTCACCATCCCCCACAGCGCCTGGCCCTGCAGCCGCGCCCCCGACGACAACAGCACCGGCGCTCGCCGACCCAGGTAGAGCCCGGTGACCACGACCGCCAGCACACCGCTGGCATGCAGGTGCTCGGCCGGGATGAACGCCGCGAACGGGGTGAGCAGCGACACCGCGTTCTCCAGGAGCGGGTCCTGCAGCCGCCGCCGCAGCGCGGCGATGACGACGCCCAGCGCGAGGCCGATGGCGGCACCCACGATGACCGCGATCGCAAAGTCGCCGACCGCGTCACCGACGGTCGTGCCGCCGACGAGCGCCGCGCTCACCGCGATGCGGTAGGAGACGAGCGCGGTCGCGTCGTTGAGCAGGCTCTCGCCTTCCAGGATCACGAGAACGCGCCGCGGCAGCGCCAGCCTCCGGCCGACCGCCGTCGCCGCGACCGCGTCCGGTGGTGCGACGATCGCCCCGAGCGCGAACGCGGCCGCAACCGGGAGGGCCGGCGCGACGAGGGTGGCCACACCACCAACGGCCACGGTGCTGACCAGCACCAGGCCGACCGAGAGCAGGCCGATCGGACGCAGGTTGTCCCCGAAGTCCGCGTAGGCGGTCGACAGCGCCGCTGCATACAGCAGCGGCGGGAGGATCAGCACAAGCACCAGATGCGGATCGAGCCCGACGTCGGGGACCCCGGGCACGTAGGAGACGGCCAGGCCACCGACCACCAGCAGGAACGGCGGCGGTACCCGCACTCGGCGGGCGAGTCCCGATACCGCCGTTACCGATGCGAGGACGACAAGCAGGACCTCGAAGGACATGGGGTCAGGTGTTCTGGATCAGCAAGCCACCGTCGACCGGGACGTTCGCGCCCGTGACGTACGACATCGCGGGCAGGCACAGCGACAGGGTCATGTGGGCGACCTCCTCGGGCTC
>CAZEAM010000362.1:0-2623 GCA_964510285.1 uncultured Frankiaceae bacterium
GGCTGGCCGCCAGGGCGTGGGACGCCCCTTCTTTGGCATTCTCGGCGCCCCTCTCGCCGCCGCCGCCGCCGGCAACGCCGGCGTGGAAGAGCGGCACGACGAGAAGCGCGCGGCGTGGGGAAGGCGGCATCAATGCCTCAGGAACCAGGGGCTGGCGTAGGCCACCGCTCCACCGTATGTCGAGTCCTCGAACGGCGCGCGGCCCAGCGGGTCGTTGCTCCGCGCCGGATCGCAGATCCGCAGGAACACCCAGTCGCCGCGCGGCTGCACCGTGAACGAGATCACCGGCCGGTCAGCCCCGGGGACCCGGATCGGGAAGACGTCGAGCAGGGTGGGGTCGTCCTTGCCGGGACCGATCACCTGCACCCACAGCTTGCGGCCGACCCACGCGGGACCGCGGTCGATGTCGAGCTTGACGTGCAACGGCCTGCCGCGATGCGCGAGCTCGGATCCCATCGGTACGCCGTCGGCGGTCGCGTCGACGCGCAGTCCCGCCTCGCGGGTGCCGAAGGTACGACGCGACATGATCGCGCGGCGTACTCCCTCCCGGGTCAGGTGCTTGACGTACAGGCCCCCGCGCCCCTTGCCGGTCTGCCCGAACGTCCCGGAGTGCTCGTCACTGACCCCGCTGAAGCCGACCTTCCACCCGGCGTTGAAGCAGGCGTTGAACGGCTGCGGCAGCTTGTCGGCGCGGCCGTACCAGAAGTAGTCGGTCGCGTCGTGGCTCTCGCCGTCGTTGAACGTGATCGCGTTGAAGGCTTCGATCAGGAAGATCTGCTTCGCCGCCTTGTGGTGGTAGAGGAAGTTCTGGAAGTTCCCGAAGTACCCGGGGTGGTTGAAGCTGGCGATGGCATCCGCGCCACCCCCCAGCAGGCCGGTGCCCGGCTCGGTGGTCAGCCACTCGTAGAACGGCGTGATCTCCGCGGTGTTCGGCAGCTCCTTGAACAGTGGCGCGACCGGCGCCAGGGGCGGGAACACCCGGTACGCCTCGCCGACCTCCGACCCGGTGACCAGCGCGCCCTCGTGCAGCGGGTCGGTGAGGTCCTTGCCGAAGAACACGCTGATGTGACCGATGGTCGGCGTACTGAACTCGAAGCCGCGGAAGGCGACGAACCGGCCCGGGTCGTAGGCGTCGTCGGCGATCTTCGCCATGGTCGCCCAGTCGTGGTCGTTGATTCCGGTGATGAACCGGCAGCCGCCGTTCTGCCATTTCGAGCAGACATGGTCGCCGAGGCCGTAGGCGCCGGACACCGCGTGCTCGGTGAGGCACGCCACGTCGAGGCCGGCGGCTCGCATCTGCCGCAACGCGTGCGCCGGGTCACCGTCGGCGTCCCCCGACATGATCGTGTGGTTGTGCAGGTCGCTGTGCACGAGCATCAGCGACCTCGTGTCGTCGAGGCGCGACCGCCGGGACGCGCCCTTGGCGCCGGCGGCCAGGCCACCGAGGGTCGCGCCGAACGCCGGCCGGACCGCTGCCGCTCCGCCGGCGAGCGCCATCGCCTTGACCAGCGAGCGGCGCTGTAGGCGCTTCACCTGCGGACCTGTTCCATGAGGCGGGCTTCCATCCGGCGATCCGGGATCAACCAGATCGCTGCGACGACGACGAACAGCGCGACCGAGATCCAACGAGACACGTAGGCGAGCGGTACGGCGGCGACATAGAACACCGGCGACAGCTTGCCCTTGAGGTCACGGCCGATGGCTTCGGCAACCATCGACCCCTCTCCTTGTTCGCGGATGATCGCCAGCTGCAGCAGGTAGTAGGCGACGGCCGCGCCCACGCACACCACGCCGTACACCGCGCAGGGTGTCGGCGCGAAGTGGTTCTCCCCCATCCACCCCGTGGCGAACGGGAACAGCGACAGCCAGAACAGCAGGTGGAGGTTGGCCCACAGGATCACGCCGTTGACCCGGTGCGCCGCCTGAAGCATGTGGTGATGGTTGTTCCAGTAGATGCCCAGGTAGACGAAGCTCAGCAAGTAGGTGAAAAAGATCGGCACCAGGGGCCGCAAGGCATGAAATCCGGTGCCGTGGGGCACGTGGAGTTCAAGAACCATGATCGTGATCAGGATCGCGATGACGCCATCGCTGAAGGCTTCGAGCCTGCCCTTCGGCATGACACGAGGCTAGAAGCGGACGACCGGTCGCGCCGGGGCTAGGTTGGAACCAGCAAAAGGACAAAAGGGCATGCAAGGGGAGCGAAGTGACGAACGCAACTGACGCGACGGACGTCGCCGCGGTGAGCCCGCGGGACTTCGTGGCGATCACGCTCCCCGCGTCCAGCGCCTACCTGACCGTGCTCCGTACGGCGACGGCGGGTCTCGCCGCTCGACTCGACTTCACGATCGACGAGATCGAGGATCTGCGGATCGCGGTGGACGAGGCCTGCGCCATGCTGCTGCCGCAGGCCCTGCCGGGCGCCGACATCACCTGCGAGTTCCATCTCGAGGGCGACGCGATGACCGTCACGGTCAGCGTGCTGACGACCGACGGCGAGGAGCCGTCACGGGACACCTTCGCCTGGACCGTGCTGACCGCGCTCGCCGGTGAGGTCACCAGCGGTACAGACGCCGACAAGCGGGTAACGATCACCCTGTGCAAGCACCGGAGCGGGTCCGACTGA
>CAZEAM010000363.1:0-2863 GCA_964510285.1 uncultured Frankiaceae bacterium
GTTGTTCGGCGGGGGCCGGGGCCGCCCGCCGAGTCCGCGGCGTGGCGCGGACGTCGAGGCCGAGGTCACCTTGTCGTTCAACGACGCGACGGCCGGCGTCACCGTCCCGCTGACGATCTCCGGACCGCACACGTGTCCCACCTGCCGCGGCAGCGGCGCGAAGCCGGGCACCGCGACCCGGACCTGCCCGCGCTGCGGCGGGACCGGCATGTCGACGACCAACCAGGGCGGCTTCGCGTTCGCGGAGCCGTGCCGGGACTGCCGCGGTCGCGGCGCGCTGGTCGACGACCCGTGCGTGACCTGCCGCGGCACCGGCGAGGCGATCACCAGCCGTACCCTGCGGGCGCGGATCCCGGCAGGCGTCGCCGACGGGCAGCGGATCCGGCTCAAGGGCAAGGGCGAACCGGGGGAGCGCGGCGGCCCGGCCGGCGACCTGTTCGTCAAGGTCCACGTCGGCAAGCACAAGATCTTCGGCCGCAAGGGAGACCACCTCACCTTGACTGTGCCGGTGACCTTCCCCGAGGCGGCTCTCGGTACGACGGTCAAGGTGCCGACGCTCGACGGCGGCGGGGTGTCGGTCAAGATCCCGGCAGGTACGGCGAGCGGTCGCGTGCTTCGCGTGCGCGGCAAGGGCGTGACCCGTCGCGACGGCACGCACGGCGACCTGCTGGTCACCGTCGAGGTCGCCGTACCGGCACAGCTCAGCGACGAGGCGAAGCGAGCCCTCGAAGCCTTCGCGGCGGCGCAACGGGACAACCCGCGCGCGCACTGGGCGGACGGGAAATCAGATGGCAGGTGAGGGACATGGCTGAGGACTTCCTGAGCGCTCTCGGCGCGGACGAGGACACGCCCGTCTTCGTCATCTCCGTCGCCGCCACGATGGCCGGGATGCACCCGCAGACCCTGCGGCAGTACGACCGGATGGGCCTCGTGTCACCGGGCCGGACCAGCGGGCGCGGCCGGCGCTACTCCGCGCGCGACATCGCGCTGCTGCGCGAGGTCCAGCGGCTCTCGCAGGACGAAGGCATCAACCTCGCCGGCGTGAAGCGCATCCTCGAGCTCGAGTCGCACGTCGCGGCGCTGCAGCAGCGGCTGACCGAGGTGATGGCCGAGCTCGAGGCCACCCGGGTCGAGATCGGTCGCCGGGAGCAGGCCGTGCACCGCTCCTACCGCCGCGTTCTGGTCCCCTTCACCCCACCGGCCGTCGTCGTATGGCAACCCCCAAAGAAGTAACCCCCCGAGGCCGTGATCATTGCGTTTTTGTCAGAAAAGCCGGGCGTTTCTGCACACTTCGCAAAGATCACGCGAAGAAGAGATTGATCTGATGGACAGTTATCGATTCACCACCCGCAGCCAGCAGGCGCTCAGCGACGCGGTCGCGTCGGCCGCCGCCGCGGGCCACCCGCACGTCGAGCCCCTGCACTTGCTGGTCGCCCTGCTCGAACCCGCCGACGGCGTCCCGCGCCCGCTGATCGAGGCGGCCGGCGGGGACCCGGCCAAGGTGGCGACCGAGGCGAAGGCTGCCCTCGACCGGCTGCCGTCCGCGAGCGGCGCGACCGTCGCTGCCCCGGGGCTGTCCCGCTCGGCGATCGCGGTCGTCAACGCCGCCGCCGACCTGGCCAAGTCACTCGGCGACGAGTACGTGTCGACCGAGCACCTCGTCGTCGGCCTCGCCAAGGACGGCGGCGCGCCGGTCAGTGACCTGCTGCCCTCACCGAGCGCCTTGCAGGACGCGTTCACCGCCGTGCGCGGCTCGGCGCGGGTCACCAGCCCCGAACCGGAAGGCACCTACCAGACCCTCGAGAAGTACGGCGTCGACCTCACCGCCGCGGCCCGCGACGGCAAGCTCGACCCGGTGATCGGCCGGGACAGCGAGATCCGCCGCGTGATCCAGGTGCTGTCCCGGCGTACCAAGAACAACCCGGTCCTGATCGGCGAGCCCGGCGTCGGAAAGACCGCCGTGGTCGAGGGGCTCGCGCAGCGCATCGTCGCCGGTGACGTGCCGGAGTCGCTGCGCGGCAAGCGGCTGGTCTCACTCGACCTCGCGGCGATGGTCGCCGGCGCGAAGTACCGCGGCGAGTTCGAAGAGCGGCTCAAGGCGGTGCTCGCCGAGATCAAGGACAGCGACGGCCAGGTGGTCACCTTCATCGACGAGCTGCACACGGTCGTCGGGGCCGGCGCGACCGGCGAAGGCGCGATGGACGCCGGCAACATGCTCAAGCCGATGCTTGCGCGCGGCGAGCTGCGACTGATCGGCGCGACCACGCTCGACGAGTACCGCGAGTCGATCGAGAAGGACCCGGCGCTGGAGCGCCGGTTCGCTCCGGTGATGGTGGGCGAGCCGAGCGTCGAGGACACGATCGCGATCCTGCGCGGGCTGAAGGGCCGCTATGAGGCACACCACAAGGTGGAGATCACCGACGCCGCGCTCGTCGCTGTCGCGACGCTGTCCAACCGTTACATCACCGCCCGCTTCCTGCCGGACAAGGCGATCGACCTGATCGACGAAGCCGCCTCGCGGCTGCGGATGGAGATCGACTCGCGGCCGGTCGAGATCGATGAGCTGCAGCGTGCCGTCGACCGGTTGCGCATGGAGGAGATGGCGCTCGAGCGCGAAGCCGACGAGGGCTCGCGCGAGCGGCTGGAGAAGCTGCGCGCCGAGCTCGCCGACAAGAACGAGCAGCTGTCCGCGCTCAACGCCCGATGGGAGCGGGAGAAGGGCGGCCTCAACCGGGTCGGAGAGCTCAAGCAGCGCATCGACTCGCTGCGGACCCAGGCGGAGTCGGCCCAGCGCACCGGAGACCTCGAGACCGCCGGCCGCCTGCTCTACGGCGAGATTCCCGCGGCCGAGGCCGAGCTCGCC
>CAZEAM010000364.1:0-2701 GCA_964510285.1 uncultured Frankiaceae bacterium
GCGCGCACCACCGACGAGCTCGAAGCGGCCTACCGCGCCTGGCACGCCGACGACGAGCGGTTCGGCACGGTTGCCTCGGAGCTGGCCCGGATCCCGGCGCCCCCGCCGTACTGGACGCGCACGTGACGCGTCGTCACAGCGCGAGTCGACCTGACGCGGCGTACGCCTTCATGCGCTGCGCCAGGTAGCCGCCATCGTCGTCGGCGGACAGCGATCGACCGACCGCGGGCCCATCGGGCGGCGGGTTGGTCACGCCGTCGCCCGCCGAGTCGCACGGGCAGGTGAACTGCGGCGCGGAGTACCCCGGCCCGAACAGCAGGCCCATCACACCTGCATCGCGCAGCCCGGCAAGGGCGGCCCGACTCTGCGCGCTGTCGCCGAGCAGCAGCTGCGCGTAGCGGTCCTGCCAGTGGTAGGCGCTGTTGGTCATCGCGCGCATGAGCGTGTTGCCGGCGGGGATCGAGTCGAGTACGACGCGGGCGTGCGTCGCCGCCACCATGTCGGCGGCCCAGTGTTGGAGGATCGTGATGTCGCGCGGGCGGGCGACGTACTTCGGCCCCAGCTTCGCCCCGTCGCCGTACGCGACCGTGTAGTCGATGAAGTCGTAGCGGGTGCCGAGCCGGCCGTAGAAGTCCTGCAGCGCCTGCTGGTACTGGCGCAATGTCGGGTCGGACGGCCGGGTCGGAATGAGGTAGTCGCCCACGCCGTACGCGTCGATGCTCCACCCCAGCTTGACCTGAGGAGCGAGCGAGTCCCGCAGCTTCACCCACGCCTGAGCCCACCCGGCGAACGTGTCGGGAAGGCCGTGGAGCTCACTCACCCCCGAGCTGTCCACCGCAGCCGCGATGGCGCCCGGGTCGTCGCCGCCGGTCGCCTGGACGTTGGCGGGTACCGACGGGTCGACGACGAGGAAGAGCGGCTTCGACAACGACCCGAGCTCCTTCAGCAGCTCGATGGTCGCCTGCCAGTACGGCGCCATCAGTCGCGGGGACTGTAGGACCTTCAACAGGTCCTTGCCGCTCTGGTCGTCGTTGGGGTGACCAGTCGTGCGCAGCATGTACGCGGACAGGTACGGCGTGGTTCCGGCCGCCTCGAGGTCGCGCACCTCGGTCGCGGCCGGCGCGGCGCCGCCCGAGGACCGGAAGTCGGTGCCGGAGGCCGGGTCGCCGTTGAACGTGTAGGCGGCGAGCGCCCCGGCGCCGAAGCCGCTCGCGGAGGTCGGGTCCGGAAGCGCCACGCCGACCGACAGCGAGCTGCCCCATCCGGCGGGGACCGCGGGAAGGCCGGCCGGCGCCGTGCCGGCACCGGTTCGTGGCGACCCGGCGGACGGATGGCCGCTGCCGCTCAGCACCACTGCCCCGACGACGCCGCCGGCAACCGCGAGCGCCGCGGCCGAGAGCCACCAGGCGCGTCTGCGCCGCGGAGCGGCGGGTGGTGTCGATCGGGCCGGTGGCGCATCGTGCCGTCCTCCGGATGCGACGGGCACCGCGGCGGTGACTGCGGCGCGCGGCCTCGGTGGGGTCCGCTGCAGCGGGATGCCGGTCTGCGCCAACCAGTCGGCGCCCCAGGCGTCACGTGCCGCCGCGTCGATCGAGTCGGCCGCCTCGAGGCAGGTGGCGAAGCGGTCGTCGATGTTGCGGGCCAGGCCCGTCATGACCGCGAGCGCAAGCTTCGGCGGCAGGTCCGGGGCGAGGCTCGACAGGGCCCGCGGGTCCTCGGTCGCGCGCTTCATCAGGGCGGCGTGCAGCGACGGCTGAGAGGCGTAAGGCACCTGCCCGGCGAGCAGCTCGTAGAGCACCGCGCTGGCCGACCAGACGTCGGTGTGCTCGCCGATCCGGTCGGGCTCGGTCAGCTGCTCGGGGGCCATGTAGGCCGGGGTGCCGAGCGCGATCCCGGTCTGGGTATGCCGCTGCGCGCCGTCTCCGACGATCGCCGCGATCCCGAAGTCCGTGACCCGCAGCCGGCCGTCGCCGGCGAGCATCAGGTTTTCGGGCTTGACGTCCCGATGCAGCACGTCGTGGTGATGCGCGTGCTCGAGACCGTGCAGCGCGGCGAGGACGTAGGCACACGAAGTCTGCGGCGCGAGTCGGCCGAGCCGGGCTCGGTCGGCGATCGTCCCACCGGGCAGTCGCTCCATGACCAGCGCGCAGACGTCGTCGATCTCGACGTAGTCGTAGACCCGCACCACGTGCGGATGGTCGAGTGCCGCGAGCACCCGGGCTTCGGCGTTGAAACGGCTCCGAGCATCCGCATCGTCGACCAGTTCGGGGCGCAACCACTTGACGGCGACCGAGCGGTTTAGCCCGCGATGATGGGCCGCGACGACGGTGCCCCAGGCGCCACGGCCGAGCACCTCGCCGACCTCGTAGGAGGGCAGCGCACCGCGCAGCGCGGCGAGATCCACGTCTGCCAACCCCACCCCCGGACCGCGGTCCCGCTGGCTTCGCGGCGCTGCTCGGTGCCCTCCGCGACTGTCCTCCGGACCCTACGATACGGACGCGATGCCGGAGGTATGGGTCGTTTCTGCGCCCGGGGCGCCCGATGAGCGGGCGGTTCGCGTAGACGGTCGCCTGTTCCTCGGCCGCGAGTGCGCGGGCATCGACGACGCGCACCGGCTGCTGGTCAACGAGCCGGCCGTCTCCCGGGACCATGCAGAGATCAGGGCCACCCCTGAGGACGTCCGCATCGTCGACCGGTCGAC
>CAZEAM010000365.1:0-2950 GCA_964510285.1 uncultured Frankiaceae bacterium
TGACCTGCCCTACTTCGTGACGTTGGGCGGCCACGGCTTCTACTGGTTCGCCCTCGAGCAGCGCACGGCGACCGAGCCACGCAGCGCGCCGGTCGTCGTCCCGGGCTCGTGGACCGACGCGCTTCGCGGCGACGGGCGGGCGCCGGTCAACCGGGTCCTGCCGACCTATCTCGCGAGCCGACGCTGGTTCCGGGACAAGTCGCGCCGGATCCGGTCGACCGCGGTCGTCGACGCGATCGAGGTGCCGGCCGCGCCGGGCACGGGTGGTGCGTCACCGGGACACCTGGTCGTGGTCGACGTGAACCTCGACCAGGGCCTACCCGAGCGATACGCGCTCGCGGTCAGCCACGCCACCGGGGACGAGGCGGCCGAGATCCGCAAGTGGCGACCGGACAGCGTGATGTGCGACATCCGCACCGCGGACGGCGACGGCGTGCTGTACGACGCGCTCACGATGGCGCCGTTCGCCAAGGCGCTGCTCGCGGCGATGGGCCGGCGGCGGCACATCAGCGGGCGGCACGGCCGGCTCGAGTCGACCCCGACCCGAGACCTGCGCCGGATGCGCGAAGGCATCGACGCGGACACCCCCGGCGTACCGATCTCGGTCGAGCAGAGCCACACGTCGGTGGTCATCGGCAACCAGGTCATCGTCAAGGTGATCCGCCGGGTCGAGGAAGGCGTCAACCCCGACGTCGAGGTCACCGGGTTTCTCACCGAGACCGCCCGCTTCCCGTACGCGCCGAGGCTGGCCGGCTCGGTCGAGTACCGGATGGACGGTGACGAGCCCGCGACGATCGCGGTGGCGCAGGAGTTCGTCGCGAACGAGGGCGACGGCTGGAGCTACGTGCTCGACGCGCTCAGCCGCGTTCTCGAAGAGGTGATCACCCATCCGGCGCCCGAGGAGCTGCGGATCGCCAGCTCCGCCGAGGCGCTCGCGGCCGCCGACCTGGACCCGCCCCGCGAGCACCCGCTCGTCGGCCCGCACCTGCACTGGGCGGAGATCCTCGGCAAGCGCACCGCCGAGCTTCATCTCGCGCTCGCCGGCAGCGACATCGACGAGGCGTTCGCGCCGGAGCCGTTCACCGCGGTCGACCGGCGGTCGCTGCACCACGCGGCCAAGAGCCTGCTCCGCCGCTCGATGCGCTCCGCGCGGGCGGTCGCCGACCCGAGCGAGTGCGTGCGCGAGCTGCTGACCCGCGAGCCGGAGATCCTCGCCCGGCTCGAGGGCGCCATGCGCACCCCGATCACCGCCCGCAAGATCCGCTGCCACGGCGATTACCACCTCGGGCAGGTGCTGTGGACCGGCAAGGACTTCGTGATCATCGACTTCGAGGGCGAGCCGGCCCGGCCGCTGTCGAGCCGGCGCCTGAAGCGCCCCCCGCTGCTCGACGTCGCGGGCATGATCCGCTCGTTCCACTACGCATCCCGGGTGGCCGGCAGCCGGCTGTCCCGCGACCTGACCCTCGCCGACGAGCAGGCGCGGCTCGAACCGCTGATGACGCTGTGGTACCGCTCGATCACGGGCGCGTTCCTGCGCTCCTACCTCGAGGCGGCCGACGCGGGCGGCTTTCTCCCGGCCGAGCGGGACGAGCTGTCGGCGCTGCTCGACTTCCTCCTGCTCGAGAAGGCGATCTACGAGGTCGGCTACGAAGCAGACAACCGGCCGACCTGGATCGACGTACCGGCCCGCGGCGTCCTCGACCTGCTCGGCGGGACGTCGTGAACGGCACGCAGGTCCGCCGCCGGCTGCGGACGCTCGCGCGGCTGCGCGGCATCCAGCTCAGCTACACCGGCTACGACGGCCGCACCGTTCGGGCCTCCGACGACACCCTCGCGGCCGTGCTGGAGGCCCTCGGCCATCCGGTCCCTAACGCTGCCGCCATTGACGAGCAGCTGCGCCTCGCCGAAGCGGAACAGCCAGACGCGGACGAGGCGCCGAAAGCACTCCGGCGTCCCGCGCCCCGGACCACACCCCGTGCCCGGCGGCGCGGTCTCGGGGTCAGCGCTCCGCTCTACGCGCTGCGTGGCGCGGACGACTGGGGCGTCGGCAGCTTTCGGGACCTGGCCGCGTTCGCCGACCTGGCCCGCGGATGGGGAGCGGAGCTGATCGGCACCCTTCCGCTGTTCGCGATGTGGACCGATCCGCCGATCGACCCGAGCCCGTACCTGCCGGTGAGCCGGCTGTTCTGGAACGAGCTGTACGTCGACGTCGCCGGAGCAGCCGAGCTGGCCGGCTGCCCGCCACCGGTGGAGCTGCGCCCGGCCGCGCCGGTCCAGCGCGCCCCCGACGTCGACTACGAGGCCGTGGCGGACGCGAAGCGGCGAGCCCTCGACGCGTGCGCGACCGCGATGCGGACCGCGGATGGGCGCCGCCGGGAGAGCTTCGAGCAGTTCGTCGCCGGGCACCCCGAGCTCGGCCCCTACGCGGACTTTCGCGCCGGCGGGGACGAGCACTGCGCGCACTACCACCGCTTCGTGCAGTACGCGGCGTCCACTCAGATCGCGGACGCCGCGGCGCGGGGCGACCGGGTCGGCGTCGGCCTCTACCTCGACCTGCCGGCCGGCGTGCACCCGCACGGCTACGACACGTGGGCCAACCCAGGCCTGTTCGCCGACGCCCAGGTCGGCGCGCCGCCGGACGCGCTTGCCGAGGGCGGCCAGGCATGGGGCTTCCCCCCGCTGCACCCGCAACGGCTGCGGGACAGCGGCTACCGCTACTTCATCGAGACGTTGCGGGTCGCGATGCGCCACGCGCGCGCCGTCCGGCTCGACCACATCCTCGGTTTGCAGCGGCTGTACTGGATCCCGTCCGGGCTGGACGCCACAGCCGGGGCCTACGTCCGCTACCGGCACGACGAGCTGCTCGCGATCGTCGCGGCGGAGGCGCGGTGCGCGGGCACGACGGTGATCGGTGAGGACCTCGGCACCGTCTCTCCCGAGATCCGGCGCG
>CAZEAM010000366.1:0-12204 GCA_964510285.1 uncultured Frankiaceae bacterium
TTGCGCTCGCCGGGCTGCCCACCGGCGTTCTGCGGCGCCGCGGGGCACGAGTACTTGTGCACGAGCTCGTCAGCCATCGAGCACCTCCGTCGACACGGTGGTAGTGGTGGCGACCGCGGTGACGACGACCGCCGGGGCGCCGCTGAGGATCGGGATGGGATAGGAGTCGCGCTGCGCCGACTCGGCCGCCTCCAGCCGCTCGTGCTCCTGCGCGGTCCGGCGGTTCATTCGCGACTCGGCCACGAACGACCAGATCAGGACCAGCGCGGCGATCGGGATGCCCACCCACATCAGCGTGGTCATCCGGCTCTTGCCCTCGTTGGTCAGCTCGCGGAACGCGGCGACGACGAGGATCCAGACCAGGCTGAACGGGATCAGCACCTTCCAGCCGAGCCGCATGAACTGGTCGTAGCGAAGCCGGGGCAGCGTCGCGCGGATCCAGATGAACCCGAACAGCAGCAGGAACAGCTTTCCGAGGAACCAAAGAACCGGCCACCAGCCGTGGTTCAGCGTGTTGTCTCCGACCAGCGAGAGTGGCCACGGCGCCCGCCAGCCGCCGAGGAACAGCGTGACCGAGATCGCGGAGACGGTGGTCACGTTGATGTACTCGGCGAGGAAGAACATCGCGAACTTCAGCGACGAGTACTCCGTGTGGAACCCGGCCACGAGCTCGCTCTCCGCTTCGGGGAGGTCGAACGGAGCGCGGTTCGTCTCGCCGACCATCGCGACGAGGTACATGAGGAACGACGGGATCAGCGGAAGCGCGTACCAGAGCTTGTGCTGGGACGCGACGATCTGCGACGTCGACAGCGAGCCCGAGTACAGGAACACGGCCGCCAGCGACAAGCCCATGGCCACCTCGTAGGAGATGACCTGGGCGGAGGACCGCAGGGCGCCGAGCAGCGGGTAGGGCGACTGGCTGGACCATCCGGCGAGGACGATTCCGTAGACGCCGACGGACGCCATCGCCAGGTAGAACAGCACGGCGACCGGCAGGTCGGTGAGCTGCAACGGCGTGTGATGGCCACCGATCGACACGACCGGACCGACCGGGATGATCGCGAAGGAAAGGAAAGCCGGGACGCTCGCGATGACCGGAGCCAGGATGTAGAGCGGCTTGTCGACGATCGCCGGGATCAGGTCTTCCTTGAGCGCCAGCTTGATGCCGTCGGCGAGCGCCTGCAGGATGCCGAACGGGCCGACCCGGTTGGGTCCGGGCCGCGCCTGCATGCGGCCGATCACCCGGCGCTCGCCCCAGATCATCAGCAACGTGGTGACGACCAGGAAGACGAAGATCACGAGCGCCTTGACCAGCGAGAGCCACCACGGGTCGTGGCCGAACGCGCCGAGGTGCTCGGTCGCGGCTGGAAGGACGGTGGGCGAGCTCACGACGACCCTCCCGCGCGGACCGAGACGAGAGCGCCCGAACCCGCGCCGAGTGCCGCGTGCACGTGCGAGCCGGGTGAGTAGGTGGGGATCCAGACCACGCCGTCGACCATCTCGGTGACCACCAGCGGCAGCGTGATCGAACCGGTGTCCGTGCTGACCTTGGCGGTCGCGCCGTCGGTCAGCCCGAGCGCGTCGGCGGTAGCCGCCGAGACCCGCGCAGCCGAAGGCTTGCGGGTGCCGGCAAGCTCGGGCACGCCGTCTTGCAGACGACCCTCGTCGAGCAACAGGTGCCAGGTCGCGAGCACGGCCTGGCCGGGACCGGCCTGCGCCGGCGCACCGGCCGCAACGCTCGGTGCCGGCGGACGCTCACCCGACCACGCGCCGAGCTTGGCGATCTCCTCCTGGGCGCTCGCCGCGTCCGGAGTTCCGAGGTCGACGCCCATCTCCGACGCGAGCCGGTGCAACACCCGCAGATCCGGGATCGGACCGTCCGGCTCGAGCGTCTCGCCGAACGGACGCATCCGGCCCTCCCAGTCGAGGAACAGGCCGGCCTTCTCGGCCACCGTCGCGACCGGGAAGACGACGTCGGCGCGATCGGTCACGGCCGACTCGCGGATCTCCAGGCTCACGACGAACGGGGACTGCTCCATCGCGCGCAACGCGACCGCCGGGCCGGCCAGATCGTCCGGGTCGACACCGGCCACGACCAGCGCCATCGCGCCCGACGCCGCCGCAGCGATGATCGTGTCGCCGTCGCGCCCCGGACCGCTCGGGATCGGGCCGCCCCACACCTCGCCGATCTGGTCGCGCGCGGTCTGGTCGGCGACCGGACGGCCGAACGGCAGCAGGTTGGGCAGGCACCCGGCCTCGATCGCACCGCGGTCACCGGCGCGGCGCGGGATCCACGCGAGCCGCGCTCCGGTCCGCTCGGCCAACGCGGCCGCCGCGCTCAGTGCGCCGGCAGAGGTGGCCAGCCGCTCGCCGGCGAGGATGACCGCGCCACTCGTCCGCAGCGCGGAGTCGAGGTCGGCGGGCAGATCCGACAGCGCCGCGGCCTCGCCGCCCGGTACGGCCGCTACCAGCCGTCCCCCGAGCTTGCGCAGGCCGGGGCTCGTGAGCGGGGCGACGCCGTACACCTGCAGGCCGCGTTCCTTCACCGCCTTGCGCAACCGCAGGAAGACGATCGGCGACTCCTCCTCGGCCTCGAACCCGACGAGCAGCACGACCGGCGCCGACTCGAGGTCGGCGTAGGTCGTCTCGAGGTAGCGCCCGGCGACGCGGGCGGCGAGGAACTCCTGCTCCTCGACCGAGTGCGGACGGGCGCGGAAGTCGATGTCGTTGGTGCCGAGCACGAGCCGCGCGAACTTTGCGTATCCGTAGGCGTCCTCGACCGTGAGCCGGCCGCCGGTGAGGACACCGGTGCGCCCTCGATGTGCGGCAAGGCCGGCTGCTGCCCGCGAGATCGCCTCAGTCCACGACGCCTCGACGAGGTACCCGTCGTCGTCGCGGACGAGCGGCGTCGTGATGCGATCGCGGGCGCGCTGGTAGGCGAACGCCCAGCGGCCCTTGTCGCAGTTCCACTCCTCGTTGACCTCGGCGTCCTCCCCGGCGAGCCGGCGCATGATCTTGCCGCGCCGCCAGTCGGTGCGCTGCTGGCACCCGGAGGAGCAGTGCTCGCAGATCGAGGGGGTCGACACGAGGTCGAACGGGCGCGCCCGGAACCGGTACTGCGCGCCGGTCAGTGCCCCGACCGGGCAGATCTGGACGGTGTTGCCTGAGAAGTACGACGAGAACGGCTCGTCCTCGTAGATCGCCACCTGCTCCAGCGCGCCGCGCTCGAACAGCTCGATGAACGGGTCGCCGGCGATCTGCTGCGAGAAGCGGGTGCACCGCGCGCAAAGGACGCACCGCTCGCGGTCGAGCAGCACCTGCGACGAGATCGGAATCGGCTTGTCGTAGGTGCGCTTGGTGTCGACGAACCGGCTCTCCCCCGGCCCGTTGGACAGCGTCTGGTTCTGCAGCGGGCACTCGCCGCCCTTGTCGCACATCGGGCAGTCGAGCGGATGGTTGATCAGGAGGAACTCGAGGTTGCCCCGTTGCGCCTTCTCGGCCACCGCCGAGGTCAGCTGCGTCTTGATCACCATCCCGTCGGTCACCGGGACCGTGCAGGACGCCACCGGCTTGCGCTGGCCCTCGACTTCGACCAGGCACTGCCGGCATGCGCCGACCGGGTCGAGCAACGGGTGGTCGCAGAACCGCGGCACCTGGATGCCGATCATCTCCGTGGCCCGGATGATCAAGGTGCCCTTCGGAACCGCGATCTCGATCCCATCGATGGTGACCGTGACCGTCTCGACCACGGTCGACTCGTCTGTCGTCATTTCTGGGCCGTCGCAAACAGTGTCGAATCCGCGGGGTCGAACGGGCAGCGGCCCTGTTCCCAGTGCGCGACGTACTCGTCCTTGAAGTACTGGATCGAGGACACGATCGGGCTGACCGCGCCGTCGGCGAGCGCGCAGAACGCGCGGCCGAAGATGTTGTCGCAGGCGTCGAGCAACGTGTCGATGTCGGTGGCGTCGGCGTCACCTCGCTCGAGCCGTTCGAGGACCTGCACCATCCAGTACGTCCCCTCACGGCAGGGCGTGCACTTTCCGCACGACTCGTGCGCGTAGAACTCGGTCCACCGCAGGGCCGCGCGCACCACACAGGTCGTGTCGTCGAAGATCTGCAGCGCCTTGGTCCCGAGCATCGAACCCGCGTCGGTCATGCCCTCGTAGTCCAAGGGCGCGTCGAGGTGCTCGGCGGTCAGCAGCGGCGTCGACGACCCGCCGGGAGTCCAGAACTTCAGCTGGTGGCCCTCGCGCACACCGCCCGCCAGCTCGAGCAGCTCGCGCAACGTGACGCCGAGCGGCGCTTCGTACTGACCCGGCCGCGCGACGTGCCCGGACAACGAGTAGAGCGTGAAGCCGGGCGACTTCTCCGAGCCGAACTGGCGAAACCACTCGACGCCGCGGTCGATGATCGGCGGCACGCTGGCGATCGACTCCACGTTGTTGATCACCGTCGGGCAGGCGTAGAGCCCCTCCACTGCCGGGAACGGCGGTCGCAGCCGCGGCTGTCCGCGGTACCCCTCGAGCGAGTCGAGCAGCGCCGTCTCCTCACCGCAGATGTAGGCGCCGGCCCCGGCATGGACCACGACCTCGAGGTCGAACCCGGACCCGAAGATGTTCGATCCCAGCAGGCCCGCGGCGTAGGCCTCGGCCACCGCGGCCTGCAGCCGGCGTACGACGTGCAGCACTTCGCCGCGCACGTAGATGAAGGCACGGTTCGCGCGGATCGCGAAGCATGTGATGATCACGCCTTCCACGAGCGCATGCGGGTTGGCCAGCATCAGCGGGATGTCCTTGCAGGTGCCCGGCTCGGACTCGTCGGCGTTGACCACGAGGTAGTGCGGCTTGCCGTCGCCCTGCGGGATGAAGCCCCACTTGTTGCCGGTCGGGAAGCCCGCACCACCGCGGCCGCGAAGGCCGGAGTCCTTGACCAGCTGGATGACGGCGTCAGGCTCCATCGCGAGCGCCTTGCGCGCGGCCTGGTAGTCACCGCCGTATCCGGCCAGTGTCCAAGGCCGGTCCTGGTCCCAGTTCGCGGAGAGGACGGGGGTCAGCTTCATGCGTCCGCCACCACCGAGCGGCGGGGCCGGCAGGTCGGGCTCATGCCTGCTCACCCCGTTCCTTGGCGAGCTCGAGCCCGGCGAGCGTCGCCGGACCCGCTGCGACGCCCTCGTCGGCGCGACCGTCGTAGAAGCCGGCGAGCACCCGCTCGGCCTGCTTCCAGGTACACACCGATGTGGCCCCGCGGGTCGGAGCCACCGGCTTGCCGGCGCGCAGGTCGTCCACGATCTGCTTCGCCGACTCCGGCGTCTGGTTGTCGAAGAACTCCCAGTTGACCATCATCACCGGCGCGAAGTCGCAGGCCGCGTTGCACTCGATGTGCTCGAGGGAGACCTTGCCGTCCTCGGTGACGCCGTTCTGCGCAGTGATGCCGGTGTGCTCCTTCAGCGCGGAGTAGATCGCGTCACCACCCATGACGGCGCACAGCGTGTTGGTGCACACCCCGACGTGGTACTCGCCGACCGGCTTTCGCTTGAACATCGTGTAGAAGGTCGAGACGGCGCCCACCTCGGCCTTGGTCAGGTCGAGCAGCTCCGCGCACAGCGCGATGCCCTCCGGGGTGACGTACCCCTCTTCGCTCTGCACGAGGTGCAGCAACGGAAGCAGCGCCGACCGCGGCTTGGGATAGCGCGCGATCAGCTCACGCGCCAGTTCGCGCGTCTCGTCAGATATCACTATCGGTCTACTCCGCCCATCACCGGGTCGATGCTCGCGACGGCCGCGACGACGTCGGAGATCATGCCGCCCTCGGATACCGCCGGAACCGCCTGCAGGTTGACGAAGCTCGGGTCACGCAGGTGCACGCGATGCGGCCTGGTGCCACCGTCGGAGACGACGTGCGCACCGAGCTCGCCGCGCGGTGACTCGATCGGCACGTACGCCTGACCGGCCGGGACCCGGAAGCCTTCGGTGACCAGCTTGAAGTGATGGATCAACGCCTCCATCGACTCGCCCATGATGTGGCGGATGTGGTCGAGCGAGTTGCCGAGCCCGTCGGACCCGAGTGCGAGCTGCGCCGGCCAGGCGATCTTCTTGTCCTCGACCATCGTCGGGCCGGGGCGAAGCCGATCGAGCGCCTGCTCGACGATCTTGAGCGACTCGCGCATCTCGTTGATCCGGACCAGGTAGCGCGCGTAGCAGTCGCCCGCGGTCTCGGTGACGACGTCGAAGTCGTACGTGTCGTAACCCATCACCGGCATCTCCTTGCGGAGATCCCAGGCGAACCCCGAAGCGCGTAGCAACGGGCCGGTCACGCCGAGCTGCATGCACGACGAGGTGTCGAGGTATCCGACGCCGGAGAGCCGGGCCAGCCAGATCGGGTTGGCCGACAGCAGGTCCTCGTACTCGTCGATGCGCCGCTGCATGTCCGGGATGAACTCGCGAATCGCATCGACCGCACCGGGCGGGATGTCCTGCGCCACGCCGCCCGGGCGAACGTAGGCGTGGTTCATCCGCAGGCCGGTGATCATCTCGAGGATGCGCAGGATCTTCTCGCGCTCGCGGAAACCGAGCAGCATCATCGTGATGGCGCCGATCTCCATGCCGCCGGTCGCGAGCCAGACAAGGTGCGAGGAGATTCGCTGCAGCTCGAGCACGAGCACGCGAAGCACGTTCACGCGCTCGGGGATCTGCTCCTCGATGCCAAGCAACCGCTCGACGCCGAGGCAGTACGTCGTCTCGTTGAACAGCGGGGAGAGATAGTCGCAGCGCGTGATGAAGGTGACCGCCTGGACCCAGTTGCGGTACTCCATGTTCTTCTCGATGCCGGTGTGCGGGTAGCCGATGACCGGGCGGATCTGCGCCACCGTCTCGCCCTCGAGCTCGAGCACCAGGCGCAGGACGCCGTGGGTCGACGGGTGCTGGGGCCCCATGTTGACGACGATGCGCTCGCTCACGTCCGGGTCGATCGCGTCGACGATCTCGTCCCAGTCGCCGCCGCCGACGGTGAAGACGCGGCCCTCCGCTTCCGGCGAGTTGCCGCCGTACGGGTCGCTCGACTCGTACGTGCTGGTGTAGGTCTCGGACTCGGTAGTCATTACGCGTAGAACCTCCTCTCGTCCGGAGGTGGCACCGTCGCGCCCTTGTACTCGACCGGTACGCCGCCGAGCGGATAGTCCTTGCGCTGAGGGTGACCCGGCCAGTCGTCGGGCATCTCGATCCGGGTCAACGCCGGGTGGCCGTCGAAGACGATCCCGAAGAAGTCCCAGGTCTCACGCTCGTGCCAGTTCGCCGTGGGATAGACGCTCGTAACGCTCGGGATGTGCGGATCCTCGGCGGTGACCGAGACCTCGAGCCGCAGCCGCCGCCGGAAGGTCATCGACAACAGGTGATAGACCGCGTGCAGACGTCGACCGGTCGGATCGTCGAGGTAGTCGACCCCCGACACGCCCGCGCACATCTCGAAGCGCAGTGCCGGATCGTCGCGCAGGACCTTACACACCTCGGCGATCGCCTCGCGCTTGACGTGCAGCGTCAGCTCCCCGCGGTGCACCACCACGCGCTCGATGACCCCGTCGAAGTCGGGATACGCCGCCTGAAGAGCGTCGGTCGCTTCGTCGAACCACCCGCCGTACGGCTTCGAGCTCGACAGCAGCTGCGGCGCGCGGACGGCCAGCCCGCCGAAGCCCGAGGTGTCGCCCGAGCCGGTCGCGCCGAAGATGTCGCGGCGGTTGTCCCGTTCGCTCATCGGATCTCACCGGGCCGGGTCATCGTGACTGTCCAGGCAACGGGGCGGCGTTGGCGTACGGCGCGATCTCGACGTCGACCGGAAGACCCTTCGACGCGCGGGTGTCGCGCTCGATCGGCTTCTCGTACGGCGAGTCGTCGATCCGGGTCGGCTCGAGCTTGCCGGTGATCGGCCCGGTGCGGATCTTGTCGTGCAGCTTGAGGATGGCGTCGAGCAGCATCTCCGGCCGCGGCGGACATCCGGGCAGGTACATGTCGACCGGCACGACGTGGTCGACTCCCTGGACGATCGCGTAGTTGTTGAACATGCCGCCGCTGCTCGCGCAGACACCCATCGCGAGGACCCACTTGGGCTCGGACATCTGGTCGTAGATCTGGCGGAGGACCGGCGCCATCTTCTGCGAGACCCGGCCCGCGACGATCATCAGGTCGGCCTGCCGGGGAGAGGCAGAGAAGCGCTCCATCCCGAAGCGGGCGATGTCGAAACGAGGGCCGCCAACCGCCATCATCTCGATCGCGCAGCAGGCCAGGCCGAACTGCGCGGGCCACACCGAGTTCTTGCGCGCGATGTTCAGGACCTTCGCGACGGTCGTCAGGATGATGCCGTCGGGGATCTTCTCCTCGATGCCCATGTCAGCCCCTGCCCGTCAGTCCCACTCGAGCCCGCCGCGACGCCATACGTAGGCGTAGACGACGAAGACCGCGACGATGAACAGGACCATCTCGATCAGGCCGAACATGCCGAGCGAGTTGAAGGCGACGGCCCACGGGTACAAGAAGATGATCTCGATGTCGAAGACGATGAACAGCATCGCCGTCAGGTAGTACTTCACCGGGAACCGGTGGCCCCGGAACGCCTGCGGGCTGGGCTCGATACCGCACTCGTAGGACTCCAGCTTGGCCTTGTTGAAGCGCTTCGGCCCGGCGAGCGACCCGGCGATGATGGAGAAGACGGCGAAGCCGGCGCCGATGATCGCCAGCACGAGGATCGGGATCATCGCTTCCCTTCTCTCTCTGCGGGGCGGGAGACGGCGACGAGTCTAGGTGTCACGATTTGCACCACCTCACGCGGCCGGTGCGATCCGCGCGAGGCCGTTGATGATGCGGTCCATGGCGTCGCCGCCGCGCGGCTCGGTGAGGTTCGCGAGCAGCTTCAGGCAGAACTTCATCAGGGTCGGATGCGGCAGACCGTGCCGGGTGCACAGCTTCATCACCGACGGATGGCCGATCGCGGTGACGAACCAGCGACCCAGGGTGTAGTAACCGCCGTAGGTCTCGTCGAGCACCTTCGGATAGTTGTGCAGCACCCGCTCGCGACGGGCCCGGTCCGGCTCGGCCAGCGCCTGCGCGACCACCTCGGCGGCGATCCGCGCCGACTCCATGGCGTAGGCGATGCCCTCGCCGTTCATCGGATTGACCATGCCGCCGGCGTCGCCGACCAGCAGGGCGCCGTCGGCGTAGTGCGGCTTGCGGTTGAACCCCATCGGCAGGGCCGCGCCGCGGATCGGACCGGTCGCGTTGTCCGGGGTGAACCCCCACTCCTCGGGCAGCGCGGAGACCCACCGGTCGAGCAGGTGCCGATAGTCGGTCTGACCGAACGCGTCCGAGGTGTTGAGGATGCCCAGGCCCACGTTGGAAGTGCCGTCGCCCATCCCGAAGATCCAGCCGTAGCCCGGCAGCAGGCGGTCCTTGCCCGGCTCGCCGTCCCAGAGCTCCAGCCACGACTCCAGCCAGTCGTCGTTGCTGCGCGGGCTCTTGTAATAGCGGCGGTAGGCGACCCCCATCGGCCGGTCTTCGCGCCGCTGCCGGTCGAGCGCGAGGGAGAACCGCGTGCTGTTGCCGTCGGCCACCAGGGTCACGGGCGCCCGGAAGGTCCGGCCGTCCTTGGTACGCACGCCCTCGACCCGGCCGGTGCGCTCGTCACGGACCGGTTCGGTGACGGTGGTCAGCTCGTGCAGCTGGGCACCCGCCTTCTGCGCGGTCCGGGCGAGGATGTCATCGAAGTCGTGGCGCTGGCGGACCAGGCCGTGGCCCGGGTACGCCGCGAGATCGGGCCACGGGATCTCCAGGCGCATGCCGCCACCCATGATCCGAAGGCCCTTGTTGGCCAGCCAGCCGGCCTCGGCCGACGTGTCGATTCCCATCGCGGTGAGCTGTTTCACCGCCCGCGGGGTCAGCCCGTCGCCACAGACCTTCTCGCGCGGGAACTTCGCCTTCTCGCAGACCACGACCGACAGGCCCGCCTGTGCCAGCCAGTACGCCGCGGTCGATCCGCCGGGGCCGGCGCCGACGATGACGACGTCCGCGTCGTACTCAGGGAGCGTCACGCGCTGCTCTGCCTCTCGGAAGGGTGCTCGTGAAAGCGTTCACATGCACACTCGGACCGATCCTATCCAGGCGTCAGGGCGTCCGCTCCGCGCGGGTGCCCCCACCGGATCTGGTGGCCCGATGGAGGGCGACGGCGCCGAGCATCAGCTGCCGCCACCGGACCGTGCCCCAGCCGGCGGCCGCTATGCGGCCGGCGAGCTCGACCGGTCCGGTCCAGTCCTCGACGGACTCGGCGAGGTAGTCGTAGGCCTCCCGGTCGCTGGCGACGAGCCGGGCCAGGCGCGGCATGACCCGCCGCACGTAGAGCGAGTGGCCGGCCCGCAGGGCCCGGTGCCGCGGAGCGCTGGTCTCGAGGATCGCCAGCCGCCCGCCGGGCGCAGTCACCCGGGCGAGCTCGGCGAGCGCGGCGTCGACGTCAGCGAAGTTGCGCAGCCCGAACGACACGGTGACCGCATCGAAGGTGGCGTCCGCGAAGGGCAGCCGAAGCGCGTCGCCGGCCACGAACGGGACGGCCGGATGGCGGCGGCGCCCGACCCGGAGCATCCCTTCGGAGAAGTCACACGCGACGACCCGCGCACCGTTGGTCTGCAGGGCCGCGGAGCTCGCGCCGGTCCCGGCCGCGAGGTCCAGGACGGTGGCCCCGGGCCGCAGGTCCAGCGCGTCGGCGACGACCCGCCGCCAGCGGCGCTCCTGGCCCGCGGTCATCACCGCGTTCATGCGGTCGTAGTGGTCGGCGACCGCATCGAACATCCGAGCCACCTCGCGCGGCTGCCGGTCCAACTGGGCGCGCGGCATCAGGTGTCAGTGGGGTCGGGGCCATGCACGGAGTCGGCGTACTCATCCTCCGCAGCAGTGCGCTCTGCGGCCCTGGCGCGGCTCCGCTCGACGGTCCGCTCGATCGCCACGCCCATGTTGATCCGCTGGTTCTTCAGGGCGAACCAGCTGATCAGGCCGGAGGCGACGAACGCGACCGCGACCAGGACCAGCCCACGCAGTCCGGCGAAGTAGCCGATCACGCCGCAGGCGACCAGCAGGGCGAGCCGCAGCGCGTTGTAGACGAGGACCGCTTTGGCGCCGCTCGGTTCGGGTGCTCGGTCGGTCACGGGCCCGAGGGTACGCGTGGTGGCCGGCACGACTCGCCGGGGCTAGTCGATCAAGGTCCGCTGACAAGAACCGGCAGGAAATGGGACAATGGGCCGCATCTCGCCGCAATACCGACCGGGTTGGTTCACCCGACCGGGTTGCGGCCCGCGGAGGGGATCTGCAGTGGAAGCACGCGACCGCCTGTTGACGCCTGGAGAGGTCGCCAGCCTTTTCCGCGTCGACCCGAAAACCGTCACCCGCTGGGCGGCTGCCGGCAGGATCAACAGCATCCGTACGCCGGGCGGCCACCGCCGCTTCCGCGAGTCGGAGATCCGTGACCTGCTCCGCCAGGACGGCGCGCCAGCGAGCCCGACGCCCGCACCCCGCTCACCCGGCGACGAGCAGCCCGCACCGACTGCCTAGGACGCACCGCAGCGGTCCCGGAATCCGATCTAGGAGATCCCGGCGTAGGAGTGCAGTCCCGTGATCACGGTGTTGACCACGTAGTAGTCGACCATCAGGGCGGCGAACGCGATCAGGGACAACATCGCCGCACGCCGCCCACGCCATCCGGCGGTCGCCCGCGCATGCAGGTACGCCGCGTAGCCCAGCCAGGTGATGAACGACCAGGTCTCCTTGGGGTCCCAGCCCCAGTAGCGGCTCCACGCCTGCTCGGCCCAGATCGCACCGGCGATGATCGCGAAGGTCCACACCGGGAAGGCGAAGGTGATCACCCGGTAGGCCATGCGGTCGAGAGCGGCCGCGCTCGGCAGCACCCGCATCAGCCCGCCGCGCGCGGCGCCCATCTCCACCGCCGCCGCCGTACCCGGGCCGAGGCTGACCCGAGCCGGGTTCATCGGTGAGCGCAGCCGCGCCGCGAGCGCGACCCGCAGCGGGGGAAGCCCACGCTCGTAGCGCTCCTTGAGCAGGTACAGCATCGTGATCACGCCGGAGACGCGGAACGCACCCGTGGCGGTGATCGCGGCGCCCACGTGGATCTTGATCCAGTAGGAGTTGAGCGCCGGGACCAGCGGACCAGGCGCTGCGT
>CAZEAM010000367.1:0-11842 GCA_964510285.1 uncultured Frankiaceae bacterium
TGAGATCGAGTTCGCGACCACCGGGCTGTACCGCAAGATCCGGGTGCGCGTGCACACTCTCGACGGGGTTCAGCTGGCCTGGCTCTACGTGCTCGCCGGCTACGAGGGCGGGCTGCCCTCGGCGCGCTATCTCGGTGTGATGGCCGACGCGGCAGAGCGCGCCGGAGCGCCGGCCGACTACGTTGCCGACCTGCGTGCCAGGCCGTGCCGCACGGTCGGCGAAGATCACTAGGTGACAACCGACGAAGCGCGGGGCGGGCACACGCCACTACAGAGGCTGCTCGGGATCTTCTACCTCGACGATCTCGACAACCCACCGGCCGACGGGTCGGCCACTGTGCAGGGCGACGTCCGCGACGACTTCAAGGGTCCGGCCGGATCGATGGAAGGCGGTCTCGTAGCGACGCTGATCGACACCGCGGGCGCGACGGCGGCGGCCCGGGCGCTCGACGGCCTGGTCGCCACTCAGTCGATGACGATCGCCTTCACCTCCCCGGTGCGCGTCGGGCCAGCGGTCGCGCGCGGCGTGCCGGTGCGCGTGGGCAAGCGCGACGCGGTCGTCGAGGTCCACCTGACCGATGCCGGCAACGGGGACCGGCTGTGCGCAACCGCCCTGCTGACCGTCGTACGCATCGGCGACCGGCCCTCGTTGGGTGCGGACGGTCTGGCTCGCTAGCGCCGGGGTTAGGCGGAGGCGACGCCGGCGAGCAGGGACGCGCCGATGCCGATACACCGCTCGTCGACGTCGAAGCTCGACTGGTGCAGGTCGTAGAGCGCGGCGCCTCCCGGCGCGCGGACGCCGAGCCGGGCGAGCGCCCCGTCCACCTTGTCGAGGTACCACGCGAAGTCCTCACCACCGAGGCTCTGCACCGCCTCCGCGACGGCCGCGCCCGGCACCTGCACAGCCGCGACGGACAACCGCTCCACGCATTCGGCGTCGTTGACCACGGGCGGTACGCCGCGCACGTGCGCGATCTCGACGTCCGCGCCGTACGGCGCGAGCACGCTGCGCACCACCTCCGCGACCAGCGGCGGTAACACGTCCCAGGTCGCGCGCGACAAGGTCCGGACCGTGCCGCGCAGCACTCCCGACGTCGGGATGACGTTGGCGGCGGTGCCGATGTTCGCCTGCCCCCAGACCAGCGTCGTGCCGCTCCGCGGATCGGCACGGCGAGCAAGCAGTCCGGGCACCGCGGTGATGACCGCCCCGACTGCCGCGACGAGGTCCACGGTCAGATGCGGGCGGGCGGTATGACCGCCGGGCCCGGTGAGTCGCAGCTCGAGCAGGTCACTCGCGGCGGTCAGTGGGCCGGATTTCAAGCCCACCGCACCGACCTCGACCGCCGGGTCGCAGTGCACGGCGTAGATCCGCCGGATCCCGTCGATCACCCCGGCCTGGATGACGTCGAGCGCGCCCCCCGGGATCACCTCTTCCGCGGGCTGGAACACCAGCCGTACGCCGTGCCCCAGCTCGCCGCACGCGGCCAGATCGGCGAGCGCGAGCCCGGCGCCCGCCACTACTGCGGCATGCACGTCGTGACCGCAGGCGTGCGCGACGCCGTCGACGGTCGACCGGTACGGGACGTCCTTGGTGTCGGGGACCGGCAGCGCATCCAGGTCCGCGCGCAGCGCAACCGTCGGCGCCCCGGGTCCGATGTCGCAGACCAGGCCGGTGCCCTGCGGAAGCGTCTGCGGCTGCAGGCCCGCATCCGCCAGGACGTCGGCCAGCAGCGCCGTGGTGCGAAACTCGCTGCGGCCGAGCTCGGGATGGGCATGGATGTCCCGGCGAAGCGCGATCAGCGACTCACCGCGCTCGGCGAGGAACGCGTTGATGCTCACAGCGCGAGGCCCGCGGGCGCGTCCTGTCTCATCTCGGCGAGCAGCCCGTCGACGACGGCGTGCAGGTCGCCGTTGGCCGCCTCGGCCCAGGCTCTCTGGCGCAGTAGCTCGGCCCCACTTCCAGCACGTCCTTGACCCGGAGCAACGCCTTCGCACATCCGAGCCGCTCCCCGATCGGGACCAGCTCCTCGACCAGCTCGACCACCATCTCGCGAAGCGGCCGGGTGCTGCCGCCGTCGTCCACGATCAGGTCGGCGTCGATGCCGTACCGCGCCGCTCGCCACTTGTTCTCCCGCACCGTCCAGCCTTTGGGCGCCGGAAGGGTGTAGCCGCGGTCGAGCTGGCCATCGAGCATCTCGACCAGGCATTGCGACAGCGCGGCGGCCCACGAGATCTCGTACAGCGTCGGAAGCCCGTCGCAGATCCGCAGCTCCACCGTGCCGAACTGCGGATGCGGTCGGACGTCCCACCACACCTCACGAACCGAGCTGATCGTGTCCGCGCAGATCAGCGTCGACATGAACTCCTCGAAGTCCTCCCACCCGGTCAGCTGATAGGGGACCCCGGCGGTCGGAAGCCCTTCGAACACCTTGCTGCGGGCCGAGGCCAATCCGGTGTCGGTGCCGACCCAGTACGGCGAGGATGCCGACAACGCCAGGAAGTGCGGGATGTAGGCGGTCAGCGCATTGACGATCGGGATCGCCTTGTCCGGCGAGCGGACGCCGACATGGACGTGTACGCCGAAGATCTGCAGCCGGCGGGCCAGCCACTGCATCTGCTCGACCAGCCGTTCGTAGCGCGGGTTCGGGCTGATCTGCTGGTGGTTCCAGTCGCTCGTCGGATGCGTGCCGGAGCACATGACGCCCAGGCCACGTTGCGCCGCCGCCTGACCGACCTCGTCCAACGTGGCACGCAGGTCGGCGACCGCCGCGTCCACGGTGTCGCAGACACCGGTGATGATCTCAACACACGACTCGAGCAACTCGTGTTTCGCCTTCGGATGGCTGCCGTCCGGGCAGCCGGAGCGCTGACCGAGCTCGCCGAGGATGTCGCTCGCGGCGCCCACGAGCTGCCGGGACTCGAGATCGACCAGCTCGAGCTCCCACTCGACCCCGAGGCTGGACCCGCTCGACGCGGTGAAGGGGATCTGCACGGGCCCTCCGCCTACACCCGATACCGTGGACCCGATGGCCCGTCGCCTCGCCGCCGGCGCTGCCGCGGCACTCCTGCTCGCCCTGACAGCTCCACCAGCTGCTGCCATGGCGTCGCTGCCGCGCGGTCATCAGGCGGCCGGCCAACGCAGCCATCCGGTCGGAGGTGACCAGCTCGGCACCCGCGGCGTGGTCGTGAACTGGGTGCCGGGTGCTCCGGCGCTACCTCCTGCCTCTGCGCTGCCCGCGGCGTCATGGCTGGTCGCCAACCTCACGACAGGCGAAGTCCTCGCCGCCAAGGCGCCGCACGCGAAGTTCCTTCCCGCCAGCACGCTGAAAATGCTTACCGCCGAGACACTGATCCCGCGGCTGAACCCGAATGCGAAGTGGCGGATCTCCTACCACGACGAGGTCGTCGACGGGACCAAAGCCGGGCTGACCGTCGGCAAGCGCTACACGATCGAGATGCTCTTCCAGTGCATGCTCGAGATGAGCGCGAACGATGCGGCAGAAGCGCTCGCGGAAGCATTCGGTGGGGTCAAGACCACGCTGCACGCCATGAACGCCGAAGCCCGCGTGCTGCAGGCCTACGACACGCACGCCATGACACCGAGCGGGCTCGACGGCCCGGGAGAGACCACGTCGGCCTACGACCTGGCATTGATCGCGCAGGCCGCGTTCAAGCTTCCGGACTTCCGGCACTACATCACGCAGGTGAGCACCGAGGTGCCGGCCAAGCACCACAAGCACTTCCAGATCCAGAGCCACAACGACCTGCTCACGACGTATCGCGGCGACGTCGGTGGCAAGAACGGCTACACGGTTGCGGCACAGGCGACGTACGTCGGTGCCGCCCGTCGACACGGCCAGACCATCGTCGTGTCGCTGATGCACGCCTATCCCAACTGGGCGCCGATGGCGCGAGCGTTGCTGAACTGGGGCTTCAAGGCCACCGGCAAGGTGGCGCCGGTCGGCGAGCTCGTGCAGCCCGTGCCGCCGGCCGCGGCCGTTAACCCGCACGTGTCAAACGTTGCCCAGGCAACCGTTCCGTCGCCGGACACGAAGAGCCCCACCGCACCGCTGATCGAGACGCTGGTGGTGATGCTGACCGTCTTCGTCGCCGGCATGACCGCGATCCGGCGGATCCTGCCGCGGCGCAACGCGTCCCGCCTGAAACTGCCGCCCTTCTGACCCGGCGCCAGCCGACCCAATCCTTGGGTGGTGGGCGGGGACGCATGAAGTAGGTCGGCGGAGCCGACCCAATTCATGGGTGGCGGGTGGGGACGCATGAAGTAGGTCGGCGGAGCCGACCCAATTCTTGGGTGGTGGGCGGGGTGGAGGACGTGTATTGTCCCCCGCAATCTGCTCCACACCGGAGCGAGGATTGATCACCTGGGGTAGTTGTGGCGCAAGGCACGGTCAAGTGGTTCAACGGTGAAAAGGGTTACGGCTTCATCGCCGTAGACGGCGGCAGCGACGTGTTCGTTCACTACAGCGCAATCGAGATGGACGGCTACAAGACCCTCGAAGAGGGCCAGCGGGTCGAGTTCGAAGTCACCCAGGGACAGAAGGGCCCGCAGGCCGACAAGGTTCGCGCCGCAAG
Organism: uncultured Frankiaceae bacterium; assembly: GCA_964510285.1. Classification (GTDB taxonomy): domain Bacteria; phylum Actinomycetota; class Actinomycetes; order JAFAQI01; family JAFAQI01; genus DASZTV01. Next base: position 4,594 of record CAZEAM010000367.1, read on the forward strand.
CGCCTAGGCCTGCCTACCAGCCCTCGTCGGTTCGCGCGTGACCTTGCTCCGGCGGTCCGGGTAGGCCACCGGAAGAAAAGGCGAAGTCGCGCTGCGGCCGCCAGTGCAGATCGGGGCCTTGCTCGAACAGCGAGAAGCCCCAGACCTCGAACTGCGCGTCGTACCCCGACAGTTCGTGCAGCGCCCGGTACAGCACCTCGTCGGGAAGGTCATGCGCCACCGTGACGTGCGGGTGGTAGGAGTAGTCGAGCGCACGGGTCAACGGACCGGAGCGCACCTGGGCCTCGATCTGCTCGCACTCGGCGATGCCGCGGACCAACGGCACGAAGACGACCGACGACACCGGTAGGAAGGTCGCCGATCCGCGCAGCCGGATCTCGAACGGGCGAAAGCGGGCCGCGACGCGACGCAGGTGCTCCTCGATCTCCGGCAACGCGCCGCTGCCCACCGTGGTCGGCGGCAGCAACGTGACGTGCGGCACGATCCGCAACGCATTGGGGTCGCCGAGCCGTTCCCGCCAGTTCTGCAGCTCGGCGCCGAACGGTTCGGGGATCCCCACCGCGACGCCGATCTTGCGGGTCTCGCCGGCCTCGCTCATCGCGGCGGCAGGAATCCCACGGCGTCGTACGCCGCGGCGAGCGTGGCCGCCGCAACCTTCCGCGCCCGAGCGGCGCCGGACGCCAGCACGCGGTCGAGCGCGTCCTCGTCGGCGAGCCACTTCTGCGTCTGCTCGCGAATCGGCGTGAGGTAGTCCACGACGACGTTCGCGACCTCGCCCTTGAGGTCGCCGTAGCCGCGGCCTTCGTATGACGCGACCAGGTCCGCGACCGGCACGCCGGACAGCGTCGACTGGATGGTCAGCAGGTTGCTTACGCCCGGCTGGTTCTCGGCGTCGAAGCGCACCTGCGACCCGGTGTCGGTCACCGCCCGCTTGATCTTCTTCGTGATCGTCGCCGGCTCGTCGAGGATGTCGATCACCCCTGCTTGCGACTCGCTGGACTTGCTCATCTTCGACGTCGGGTCGGCCAGGTCGACGATCTTCGCCGTCTCCTTGACGATCAAGGCCTCCGGGACCACGAACGTCTCACCGAAGCGAGAGTTGAACCGCTGCGCGAGGTCTCGGGTGAGCTCGATGTGCTGACGCTGGTCCTCGCCGATCGGCACGGCATTCGCCTGGTACAGCAAGATGTCGGCAGCCTGCAGGATCGGGTAGGTGAACACCCCGACTCCGACCTTGTCGCTGCCGTAGCGCGCGGTGCGGTCCTTGAACTGGGTCATCCGGCTCGCCTCGCCGAACCCGGTGAGGCACTCCATCACCCAGGCCAGCTCCGCGTGCTGTGGCACGTGGCTCTGCACGAAAAGCGCGCAGCGGTCCGGGTCGAGGCCCGCGGCAAGCAGCTGTGCCGCCGCGATCCTCGTTCGCCGTCGCAGCGTGGCCGGGTCGTGCGGATTGGTGATGGCGTGCAGGTCGACGACGCAGTAGAAGGCGTCGTGGCTGTCCTGCAGCGGCACCCAGTTGCGCACGGCACCGAGGTAGTTGCCGAGATGGAAGGAGTCGGCCGTCGGCTGGATTCCGGACAGCACCCTCGGCTTCGCGCTCATCACTCCATCTTCCCGAGTACGGTCACCCGGATTTTCGCCACGCGACGACCGTCGAGCTTGGTGACCTTCAGCCGCACTCCATCGAGCTCGACCGCGTCTCCCAGCTTCGGCAGCCGGCCGAGCGTCGCGACGAGTGCGCCGGCGACGGTCTCGTAGGGTCCATCCGTCAGCGTGATGCCGACCGCGTCCGCGAAGTCGTCGAGGTTCATCAGCCCGTCAACCTCGATGTCGCCGCCGCGCAGGGGACGCGCTTCGTCGTCGTCGGCGTCGTACTCGTCGCGGATGTCGCCGACCAGCTCCTCGATCAGGTCCTCGAGGGTGACGATGCCGGCGGTGCCGCCGTACTCGTCGACGACGACTGCGAGATGGTCGCCGGAGCGTCGCATCTCCGACATCGCGGCGAGCACCCGGTTGGTTGACGGCACCATCGGGACCTCGCGCACCAGGTCCGCCACCTTCACGCCGCGCCGCTGGCCGGTCGGCGGGCGGAACAGGTCTCGCACGTGAATGAAGCCGATCACGTCGTCCTGCGACCCGCGGACGACCGGGAAGCGGCTGTGCGGCGAGTCGTGGGCCGTGCGGGTCGCCTTCGCCAGCGACCAGCCGGCGTCGAAGAACTCGACCTCCGTGCGAGGGATCATGATCTCGCGCAGCTGCCGGTCGCCGGCTTCGAAGACCTCGTCGATGAGGCGCCGCTCTTCGCGGGACAGCGCCTCGTGGCCGATGACGAGGTCGCGCAGCTCGCCCTCTGAGATCTCCTCGCGGTTGACCGACGGGTCACCGCCGAGCATCCGCACGACGACGTCGGTGGACACCGACAGCAGCCAGATCACCGGGCGCATCAGCGCGGCGAAGCGGTCGAGCGTCGGCGCCACCGCGTTGGACAGGCCGGCGGTGCGCTGCAGCGCAAGCCGCTTGGGCGCGAGCTCGCCGACCACGAGCGTCACGTAGGCGATGAGCAGGGTGACGCCGAGGAAGCCGATCACGTCGGCGAGACCCTTGCCCATCCCGGCGCCCTCCAGGCCGTCGGACACGGATTCGGAGAGGGTCACGGCACCGAACGCGCTGGACAGCAGCGCGGTCGTCGTGACGCCGATCTGTACGGCGGACAGGAACCGGTTCGGGTTGGAGACGAGCGAGGCGAGTCGCTCACCACGCCGTCCCTTGGTGGCCAGGGTGCTGACCTGACCTTCGCGCAGGGTGACCAGTGCCATTTCGCTGGCGACGAACGCCCCCTCGACCAGGATGAGCAGGAGCACCACGACCACGCCGAGCCACCAGGTCACGGCGCCCCCATCCGCCTGCTCCTAGAGATTGGCGACGTCGGCCTGTTTCGCGCGGACCGCTTCGGCGGCCTCGGCGAGCCCGGCCTTCTCGCTGTCGGAGAGGTCCCGCTCGACGACGCGCCGCACGCCACTGGCGCCGAGCTCGGCCTCCACGCCGAGGTACACACCGGAGATGCTGTACTCCCCGTCGACCCACGTGCACACCGGCATCACCGCGCCGCTGTCCTCGGCGACCGCGCGCGCCATGCGAGCCGCGGCGGCGGAGGGCGCGTAGAAGGCCGAGCCGGTCTTGAGCAGCGCGACGACCTCCGCGCCACCGTTGCGAGTCTTGTCGACCAGCTCGTCGATCTTGGCCGCGTCGAGTACGTCGGACAGCGGCTTGCCGTTGACCGTGCAGGCGCTCGGCACCGGCACCATCGTGTCGCCGTGCGACCCGAGGGTCAGCGTCGTGACCGCAGCCACTTCGACGCCGGCCGCCTCCGCGACGAAGTTGGTGAACCGCGCGGTGTCGAGCATTCCGGCCTGTCCGATGACCCGCGACTTCGGGAAGCCGGTGACGTTGGCCGCGAGCGCGGTCATCTCGTCGAGCGGGTTCGAGACGACGATGACGACCGCCTCCGGCGAGTGCTTCGCGACCTGCTCGGCGACCTGCCGAACGATCTTCGCGTTGGTCTCGATGAGGTCCATGCGACTCATCCCGGGCTTGCGCGGCAGACCCGCGGTGATCACCACGATGTCCGAGCCGGCAGTCTGCTCGTAGCCCGAGCCGTCGGTACCGGTCGTGACGCCTACGACCTTGGTCTCGAACCCCTCGATCGGCCGCGACTGGTTCAGGTCCAGCGCGAGGCCCTCAGGACGACCTTCGATGATGTCTGTCAGGTAGACGGTATCGAAGACGTTGTACTCAGCAAGCCGCTGCGCGGTCGTCGACCCGTAGAACCCGGCCCCCACAACGGTGACTTTCTTTCCCACGGTTAAGCCTTCATCCCTTCCGATGCGTTGCAGTGACGACAGGCGGCATCACTTCATCGCCTCGAGTCGTTCGATGATGGCGTCGGCGTACTGCGAGGTGCCGACGGCGGTCGGGTCGTCGCGGTGCGGCTTCAGGTCGTAGGTGACGCTCTTGCCCTCGGCGATGACCTCCGAGACCGCGCGCTCGAGGTTGTCGGCGGCGGTGGTCTCGCCGATGTGCCGCAGCATCATCTGCCCGGACAGGATCATCGCGGTCGGGTTGACCTTGTTCTGGCCCTTGTACTTGGGCGCGGAGCCGTGCGTGGCCTCGAACACCGCGGCGTTGGTGCCGATGTTCGCCCCCGGCGCCACCCCGAGACCGCCCACCATGCCGGCGGTCAGGTCGGACAGGATGTCGCCGTACAGGTTCGGCAGCACCAGCACGTCCCACTCCTCGGGCCGCTGGATCAGGCCCATGCAGGTCGCGTCGACGAGGTTCTCCCACGGCTCGATGTCGGGGTAGTCCTTCGCGACCTCGCGGAACACCGACAGGAACAGGCCGTCGGTGTACTTCATGATGTTCGACTTGGTCACGCAGTGGACCCGCTTGCGACCGTTGCTGCGCGCGTAGTCGAAGGCGTAGCGGATGATCCGCTCCGAGCCGAACTCGCTGATCGGCTTGATCGACAGCCCCGACCCGGCGCGGATCTGCTTGTCCTGCAAGCCGTTGAGGTAGGAGATGACCTGGTCGGCCTGCGGGGTGTGCGCTTCGTACTCGATGCCCGCGTAGAGGTCCTCGGTGTTCTCGCGCACGATCACGACGTCGACGTGGTCGAAGCGGGTGCGCATCCCCTCATAGGTCTTGCACGGGCGCACGCACGCGTAGAGGTCGAGCTCGTAGCGCAGCGCGACGTTGACCGAACGAAAGCCGGTTCCGATCGGCGTGGTGATCGGTCCCTTGATGGCCAGACCGGTACGGCGTACTGACTCGAGCGTGGCGTCCGGAAGCGGCGTACCGGCGGTCTCCATGATGTCGACGCCGGCTTCCTGGGTGTCCCACTCGAACGACGAGCCAGCCGTGGCGGCAGCCGCCTCCAGCACCCGGCGGGTGGCTTCGGTGAGCTCGGGTCCGGTCCCGTCACCGGGGATTAGGGTCACCTCGTGGGTGGTCATGCACGGCTCCTGCGATCGCGGGCCCGGGTTGTCCGGCCCGGCCACGAGGTTAGTGCAGTCGCCTAGCGCGACTGCGGTCAGCCCTTGCCGCTCGGGAACGGCGTGACTGCCGCGAGCACGCCGAGCGCGACCGCAAGCCCGGCCAGGATCAGCACGTCCAGGCGACGGAACCGGACGACCAGGGAGCCGGCGTCGCGCTCGCGCAGGAGGAGCCGGAGGATGGCGCCGGTCGCCAGCGCGGCGCACACGATCCACATTCCGGCTTGCGGCTGGTGCGCCGCGGCAACCACGAGCCCGGCAACCACCAACGCGGTGACGCCCGCCAGCGGGTCGACCCGCCGTCGCGGCCGCGGCGGTCGTGGCTGCGCGTTCATCGCTGCTCGGCGGCCTCGACGGCGTTGCGGAACAGCATCGCGATGGTGGTCGGGCCGACTCCCCCGAGCCGCGGCGTGATCGCGCCGGCGACCTGCTCGCACGACTCGTCCACATCGGGCAGCAGCTTGCGTCCCTCGTAGCGCACGCCGCCACCGATGACGGTGGCGCCCGCGGTGATGTGCTCCGGCTGCAGGATCCCCGGCACCCCGGCGGCGGCGATCACGATCTCTGCCGCCCGGGTGTAGTCGGCCCAGTTGGGCACGCCGGTGTGCACCACCGTGACGGCGGCGTTGGCGGTCGGGCGCTTCTGGCTGAGCAGCAGCGCGAGCGGACGGCCGAGCGTGGTGCCCCGGCCGAGGATGCAGACGTGCCGACCCGCCACCGGGATCTCGTAGTGCGCCAGGAGCGCCTCGATACCGGCCGGAGTGCACGGCACCGGCCCGGGCATCCCCAGCGCGAGCCGGCCCATGTTGACCGGGTGCAGACCGTCGACGTCCTTGTCCGGATCCATCTCGAGCAGCGCCGCGTCGAAGTCGATCTGCGGGGGGGTCGGATGCTGCACCAGCATGGCGGTTACCTCGGGCGCGTTGTTGAAGTCCCGGATGGCGGCGATCAGGTCCGCCTGGGTCGCGTCCTCGGGCAGATGGATGTGCGGCGAGGTGAGGCCGAGCTCGGCGGCCTTCTCCTGCTTCATCCGGATGTAGCCGGCGCTGGCGCCTTCGTTCCCGACGAGGATCGTGCCGAGCCCAGGCGTCTGACCCGCCGCGAGCAGCGTCTTGATCCGCGGTTCGAGGTCGGCGAAGACCGCCTCGGCGACCGGGGCGCCAGGCAACATCCGTGCCGTCATGTCGTCGCTCCCTCGGTTTGTCAGGCGCTCAACCCGCTGGAGCGCGCTGAGACCCTGACACGTTGGTGGTCAGTGGTAGAAGTGGCGGGTGCCGGTGAAGTAGAGGGTGACCCCGGCCGCCCGGGCGGCCGCGATGACCTCCTCGTCGCGGACCGAGCCGCCCGGTTCGACGATCGCCTTGACCCCCGCCTCGACCAGGATCTCCAGCCCGTCGGGGAACGGGAAGAACGCGTCGCTGGCGGCAACCGAACCCTTGGCCCGGTCACCCGCGCGGGACACCGCCAGCCGGGCCGAGTCGACCCGGTTGACCTGGCCCATCCCGACGCCGACCGATGCGCGCCCGCCGGCCAGCAGGATCGCGTTGGACTTCACCGACCGGCAGGCCCGCCAGGCGAAGGCGAGATCGGCGAGCGTCTCGGCGTCCGCGGGCTCCCCGCTCTGCAACGTCCAGGTCGACGGGTCGTCTCCCGCGGCGTCGACGTGGTCGACGGTCTGCAGCAGCAGGCCGCCGCTGATCGGCCGCAGCTCGACCGCTGCGGGAGCGGCGTCCTCCTTGCACTTCAGGACCCGAAGCTTGGCCTTGCCGCGGAAGATCTCTAGCGCCTCCTCGTCGTACCCCGGAGCGCAGATCACCTCGGTGAGCACGCCGGCCAGCTGCTCGGCGAGCGCCTTGGTGACGGTCCGGTTGGCCGCGATGACACCGCCGTACGCCGACACCGGATCGCACGCATGCGCGAGCCGGTGCGCCTCCGCGATGTCGGAGCCGAGAGCGATGCCGCACGGGTTCGCGTGCTTGATGATCGCGACGCAAGGATCGGTGAAGTCGTACGCCGCGCGGCGGGCCGCGTCGGTGTCGACGTAGTTGTTGTACGACAGCTCGGGACCGTGGAGCTGCTCCGCGCCGGCCAGCCCGCATCCCGGCGCACCGACGTAGAGCGCGGCGCGCTGGTGCGGGTTCTCGCCGTAGCGGAGCACCGCCGAGCGCTCCCAGCTGGCCCCGACCCACGCCGGGAAC
>CAZEAM010000368.1:0-5529 GCA_964510285.1 uncultured Frankiaceae bacterium
AGCGCGGTGCTCGGCGGATCGCCCGGGCGGCGCCGTTGCGGCCAGGTGCGGTGAGCGCGCTCGCCGAGCATCTCGACGACGACACGCTGCGTGACGCCCTCGTGGAGGCGGTCGAGTCCTGCCGATCGGTCGTCGAGGCCGAACGCGCCGAGCTACGCGCGCGGCTCGAAGCCGCGGAGGCATCGCTGCGCGACTACGACACGCGGCCACGCCGTCGGTCGACCGGTGAATCGAGGACGCCCAAATAGGATCGGCCCATGTTCAGCGAGGACCTGCGCCTGCCCGACAACGCGGTCATGCTGCACATCGGCCCGCACAAGACCGGCACGACCGCCATCCAGGGGGCCATGCGCAAGGCCCGCAAGAAGATGGCGGAGCACGGCGTCGTCTACGCGGGCAACACCCGTCAGCACCAGATGGCGGCGCTTGCCATCACCGGCGGGAAAGGCCTGTCCGGAGACCGGCCGGCCGAGCGCAAGGACTGGGACGTCCTGGTGGACGAGGTCCGCGCGACCACGGACAAGACCGTGGTGGTCAGCAGCGAGTTCTTCGACGGCTGCGACGACGAGATGGCGCGGATGGTCGTCTCGGAGCTCGGCGGTGAGCGGGTGCACGTCGTCGTCACGCTCCGGCCGCTGGCGAAGATCCTTCCGTCGGCCTGGCAGCAGTACGTCCGCAACCGGTTGCGCGACCCCTACGACGAGTGGCTCGAGGCCATCCTGAACAACGCGCCGTTCGAGAAGCCGACCCCGACCTTCTGGCAGCGCCACCACCACGACGTGCAGGTCGAGCGATGGGCCTCGATCGTCGGCCCGGACCGGCTGCTGGTGATCGTTGTCGACGAGTCCGACCCGGACAGCCTGATGCGCACGTTCGAGCACCTCACCGGCCTGCCCGACGGCCTGCTCGAGCCGGAGACCGGCTGGACCAACCGCTCGCTGACCGCCGCCGAGACCGAGCTCGTGCGCCTGCTCAACGTCGAGTTCCACAAGCGGAAATGGCCGGCCGAGCTCTACCACCATGTCGTGCGGCGTGGCGTCGTCCGCAAGATGCAGACGCGCGCCCCGTCGCGGGACGAGCCCCGCATCTCGACCCCCGCGTGGGCGATCGAGAAGGCCAACGAGATCGCCGCCGCCGCGTCCAAGCGGATCGAGGCCTCCGGGGTCCGGCTGCTCGGCGACCTTGCCGTCCTCAGCCAGGTGACGCCCCGCCCGGACGACGTCGCGATCGACCGGGTGCCGCTGACCCTCGACGGCGCGGCGCACGCCGTGGTTGGGGCGATCGACGCGGCCGCACTGCACTGGCAGGAGTCCCCGGTGCAGCCGGCCAAGCGCCGGTTGCCGTGGCGCGCCAGGTCGGGAACGATGTGAGCGACCCGTCGCTGCTGCTGCCGGAGCACTCGCTGCTGCTCCACATCGGGCCGCACAAGACGGGCACGACGGCCCTGCAGGGCGCGTTCAACCAGGCGAGGCCGCGACTTGCGGAGTTCGGGGTGCGGTACGCCGGCAACGAACGCCGCCCCGCGCGCGCGATCTACGCCCTGACCGGCAAGGCGCCGCGCCGCGGCGAGCCGCCGCCGTCGCGGGCATTGTGGAACCGGCTCGTCAGGGAGATCAACACCGCCGAGGAGCCGCGCGTCGTCCTCAGCAGCGAGTCCTTCGCCGCGGGCGACGACACGATCCCGCCGATCGTCTACGACAGCTTCCGCGGGCGCAACCCGCATCTGGTCGTCACGCTTCGGCCGCTGTCGCACATCCTTCCCTCCCAGTGGCAGCAGTACGTGCAGAACGGGCTCCGGCTGCGCTACCAGCGCTGGCTGGAGAAGATGTTCAACGAGCCGGACGCAGGGCTGGGCGCACAGTTCTGGCTGCGGCACGACCACGGCGCGCTGGTCAAGCGCTGGGTGAGTGCCTTCGGAGCGGACAACTGCACGGTCGTCGTCGCGGACGAGACCGACCGCGGGATGCTGCTGCGGGTCTTCGAGCAGATGGCCGGGCTTCCGGAGGGACTGCTCGTGCCGGAGGAGGGGCGCCTCAACCGGTCGCTGAGCTACGGGGAGGCCGAGCTGCACCGGCGGCTCAACATCGCCTTCCACGAGTACGGCTGGGACGATGTCCAGTACGCCAAGCTGCTGCGTCACGGCATGGTCGCCCACCTGCAGCTCAACTACGAGCCCGGCGAGGGCGCACCGCGGATCGTCACTCCCAAGTGGGCGGTCGAGCGGGCGGCGGAGATCGGGGCGCGCTCCGCCGCGACGATCGCCGGCCTCGGCGTACGGGTGGTCGGCGACCTCGACTCGATCGGGCGGGCCCGCGAGGCCGACCTCGTGGCCGGAGCCGCCGAGGCCCCGCCCGCGTCACTCCCGATGCGCGCGGTGACGCAGGCGATGATCGGCCTGATCATCGGCAGCCAGACGAAGGCCCCGATCGAGATCGTGATGGACAAGCAGCAGCTGTCCACTTGGGCGCGGGTGCGCCGCCTGCTCCGGCGAGGCGGCGAAGCGGCGGACGCCCAGGAGGCGTGCGACGACCTCGACGAGTAGCCGACCTCAGCCGGAGAGCACGCTCACGAGCGCACCGAGCTCGTCGCCGACCGAGCCCGGCACGATGTAGCCGTCCTGCTTCTCGATCTGGTCGAGGTTGTCGAGCACGTCCTCGGCGGTGGGGACGTGACCCTTGCCGCCGTACCAGCCAGGCGCCAGCCCGATGAACACCCGCGCGTAGCGGCCGCCGGCCGCCGAGAAGACCTCGTGGGTCCGGTCGCACGCCTCGGAGGCGAGGAAGGTCACCAGCGGCGTCACGAGCTCCGGCTCGAGCTGCGAGGCGAAGTCGCCGAGCAGTTCCATCGTCATGCGGGTGGCGGCGACCGGGCAGATCACGTTGGACTTGATGCCGGCCTTCTCCCCCTCGATCGCGATGATGTTGGACAGCCCGACCAGGCCCATCTTCGCGGCGCCGTAGTTGGTCTGCCCGAAGTTGCCGAACACGCCCGCGTTGGACGCGGTGAACACGAACCGGCCGTAGCCGTTCTCCTTCATGACCTTGAAGGCGGGCTGGGACACGTAGAACGCGCCCTTGAGGTGCACGTCGAGCACCGCGTCGAGATCGGCCCACTCGAGCTTCGCGAACGACTTGTCGCGCAGGATGCCGGCGTTGTTGATGACGACGTCGACCTTGCCGTAGGCGTCGACCGCGGTCTTGACGATGTTCTCGCCGCCCTCGGGGGTCGACACCGAGTCGTAGCTGGGGACCGCTTCGCCACCGGCGGCCTTGATCTCGTCCACGACCTTCTGCGCGGCGGTGTGCTCGCCGCCGGTGCCGTCGACCGAGCCACCGAGGTCGTTCACGACGACCTTCGCGCCTCGCCGTGCCAACTCGAGCGCGTAGGTCCGGCCCAGGCCGCCGCCTGCGCCCGTCACGATCGCTACCCGTCCGTCAAAGGTGATCTCAGCCATTTGGCCAGAATATCGATGGGCTGATTGACTGACGAAACGTGCCTTCCAGTCCGGCCATTCGGGCACTCGGCCTCACCGGGTCGCTCGGCGGCATCTCGACCACCGCAGCGACCGGCGCGGTGCTGATCAACGTCAGCCGGAAGTGGTACGACGGCCTCGACAAGCCGCGGTGGGCCAGCCCGACGATCGCGTTCGCGCCCGCCTGGTCGGTCGTCGCGGCCGCGCAGGCCGTCGGCGCCTGGCTGGCGTGGCGGGCCGACGACGAGCGTGACGCGGTCGATGTGCCGGCGGTGTCGTCGTACGCCGTGTCGGTGTGGCTGAGCCTCGCCTGGCTGTTGCTGTTCTTCGGGCTTCGCAAGACCGGCTGGGCCCTGATCGAGGCGGTCGTTCTGTGGGTCGCGCTGTCCTTCACGATCGCGGAGTTCGCCCGGCGCCATCGGCTCGCCGCCGCCTTGATGCTGCCGTCGCTGTTCGCGGTCAGCTATCTCGGAATGCTCAACCTCGCGATCTGGCGCCGCAACCGCTAACGCGGCTCGACTCGCCAGCGGCGGTTGGCGAGGACCGGCATCCGGTCGCGGCACTCCACCACGCGCTGCGCGCTGATCTCGGCGACCGCCGCGCCTTCGGCTTGCGGCTCCAGGGCGGCGAGCTCGACACCCCACGGGTCGACGACGCGGCTGCCGCCGGTGTACAGCGGCGGGTTCTGCACCGATCCCGCGACGTAACACACGTTCTCGATGGCACGGGCGGTGGTGAGCGCCTGCCACTGCTCGAGCTTGTGCTCCCCCGCTACCCAGGCGGACGGGATCACGATCAGCTCCGCACCGTCGTCGGCGAGCGCGCGCGCAAGTTCCGGGAACCGGACGTCGTAGCAGGTCATCACGCCGACGGTCATGCCACCGACCGGGAAGACGAGGCGGTCGTTCGGATCGCCCGCAACCAGTCGGTCCGACTCCACCCAGCCGAGCGCGTCGAACAGGTGCTGCTTGCGGTAGCGGCCGATCAGGCTTCCGTCCGCAGCGACCGCAATCACGGTGTTGAAGACTCGGTCGCCTTCGGCGACCTCGAACATGCCCGCGACGACGGTGATGCCTCGCCGCGTCGCGACTTCGGCGAGCGTGGTGACGAACTCACCGTCCAGCCGCTCCGCCACGGGCGCCAGCGGCAGGTCGGGTTCCCCGAAGTCGTGCATCGCCGCCTCCGGCGCGACCACCAGGTCGGCGCCCTCGTCGGCCGCGTGCTCGACGAATGCTCGCAACCGACCGAGGTTCTCCGCCTTGTCGAGCGTGGCTGCGATCTGCATCACGGCGACCTTCACTGCTTCACTATCCCCGATGGTCCTACGCGGGTTCGGCACCACGATCTTCGCCGAGATGAGCGCGCTCGCGCTGGAGACCGGTTCGATCAACCTCGGCCAGGGGTTCCCTGACACCGACGGTCCCGCAGCGATGCTGGAACGCGCTGCTCAGGGTCTGCGCAACGGCGAGAACCAGTACCCGCCCGGGCCGGGCGTGCCCGACCTGCGCTCGGCCATCGCCGAACACCGCGAGCGCTGCTACGGCCTGGCCTACGATCCGGCCTGCGAGATCCTCGTCACGGTCGGCGCGACGGAGGCGATCAGCGCCACGATCCTCGGGCTCTGCGACCCCGGCGACGAGGTCGTCGTCTTCGAGCCCTACTACGACTCCTACGCCGCGATCATCGCGCTCGCCGGGGCGAACCGCGCCGTCGTACCGCTGCGGCCGGACGCGACCGGCCGGTTCGGGTTCGACGTCGACGACTTCCGTCGCGCCGTCACGCGACGGACCAGAGTCGTCCTGCTGAACTCACCGCACAACCCGACCGGAACGGTGCTGACCCGTGGCGAGCTGGAGGCGATCGCCGCCGTTTGCGTCGAACGCGATCTGACAGTTGTCACCGACGAGGTCTACGAGCACCTGACGTACGACGGGGCCGAGCACATCCCCATTGCCACGCTGCCTGGCATGCGCGAGCGATGCGTCGCGATCTCGAGCGCCGGCAAGTCGTTCAGCGTCACGGGCTGGAAGATCGGCTGGATCTGCGCGCCACCGGAT
>CAZEAM010000369.1:0-6603 GCA_964510285.1 uncultured Frankiaceae bacterium
GGTGAGTTCAACTGGTAGGGCTACCGCGAGCCCCGGGGCGGCCGCCGCGCCTATCGGGACGCGCGCGGCGCGCCGGTTCACGACGACGGCGGCTTTTTGGCTGTCGTCGACGACTCGGACGAGGTCGTAGGGGATGTCAGCTGGCGGATCGCGCAGCATGGTCCACCGCCCTTCGGGGACTGCTGGAACATCGGGATCTGGCTCGCCCCCGAGGCGCGCGGTCAAGGTCACGGTTCGCGGGCGCAGCGTCTGATCGCTGAGTACCTGTTCGCCAACTCGGCGATGGAACGGGTCGAGGCGGGAACCGAGGCCGGCAACATCGGCGAGCAGAAGGCGCTGGAGAAGGCCGGGTTCACCCGCGAGGGAGTGCTGCGCCGTGCCTGTCTGCGGGCGGGGGAGTACCGCGACATGGTGGTCTACTCCAAGCTGCGTAATGAGCCCTGACGCTTTCCGGTCCGGCTTCGCCTGCCTGCTGGGCCGGCCGAACACCGGCAAGTCGACCCTCACCAACGCACTCGTCGGCACGAAGGTCGCGATCACCAGTGACCGGCCGCAGACCACCCGGCACGCGATCCGCGGGATCGTGTCGCGGCCGGACGCGCAGCTGGTGCTGGTCGACACGCCGGGGTTCCACCGCCCCCGCACGCTGCTCGGGGAGCGGCTCAACGACCTGGTCAAGGCGACGGTCGCCGAGGTCGACGTCGTCGCGCTGTGCGTACCCGCCACCGACAAGGTGGGTCCGGGTGACCGGTTCATCGCCGAGCAGCTGCGTGAGATCGCCGGACGCACTCCCACCATCGCCGTGGTCACGAAGTGTGACATCGCGACGAAGGACGCGATCGGCGCCCGGCTGCTCGAGGTGGCCGACCTCGGCGACTGGGCCGAGATCGTTCCGGTGAGCGCCGTCGACGGCTTCCAGGTCGATCTGCTCGCCGACCTGTTGACGGCCCGCCTCCCCGAGGGGCGTCCGCTCTACCCGGAAGGCGAGCTGACCGACTCACCCGAGAGCGTCATGATCGCCGAGCTCGTGCGGGAGGCCGCGTTGTCAGGAGTGCGCGACGAGCTCCCGCACTCGATTGCGGTCGTGGTCGAGGAGGTCGTGCACGGCCCGGACCGGATCGGCGTACACGCCTTGATGTACGTCGAGCGCGAGAGCCAGAAGGGCATCGTGATCGGAACCGGTGGTGAACGGCTGAAGACCGTCGGCACCGTCGCGCGGCGCCAGATCGAGGCGCTGCTCGGCGCGAAGGTCTACCTGGACCTCCGGGTGAAGGTGGCCAAGGACTGGCAGCGGGATCCGAAACAGCTGCACAAGCTCGGCTTCTGATCGCCCCCACGGGGCAGCCGCTAGTAGACGACGCTGAGGCCGTCGATGGCGACCTTGGCCTGGTCGGTGAACCGGCCGTGCTTGCCCGTGCAGCGGAAGGTGAAGGTACGTACCTTGCGCGCGGTGTGCACGGAACCGAAGAAGTCGATCAGCTTGTGACCGGGCGAGGCGCTGAACAGGTTCGTGGTCGCGATCCGCTTCTTGCCGTGGAAGATGGCCAGCTTCCCGTACGTGTTGCCGGTGCGCACCATCAGCAGGTAGCGCCGACCGGCCGCGGTCGCCTTCGCGTACGCGCCCTTGGCCGTGCTCTGCGCGTGCGAGCCACCGAAGTCGCTCTTCGCGTGTGCGGTCGACCACCTTCCGTGGAGCCGGAAGGACGTGTCGTCGAACGGCACGACGAGCAGCTTCGACGCGGCCGGTGACTTCTTGCCGGACAGGTCGCGCTCGCTGACCGTGACGACGTAGTTCGCGCCGGCCACGCCCTGGAACGAGTGCGATCCGCTCGCCGGTGCGTGGCTGCGGAGGTAGACCGGCTTGCGGTGGCCGACTCTCGTGATCGTGACGCTCGCGTCAGCGGCCAGCCCGCCGTGGCCGGGATGCCAGCTCGCCCTGACCTTGGTGGGGTGGTGGCTGTGTGGCGCGGCCAGGGAGAGCTTCGCGTGCGCGGTCGGGGGCTTCGAGTCGAAGAGGAAGCGGGCCAGCAGCGGCCACAATGGCGCGCCGAGCCCGGAGACGGTGTCGAACCCCTTCTGCGCCTTGACCGGTAGCTCGGCCGCGGTCTTGCCGGCAGCGTGCTCGTCGACGTCGGCCTGGCTTCCGTTGCGGCCCACGGTGACGTCGCGGAAGACCTGGGGCTTGGCGGCGTACGCCGAGTAGAGCGCACCATGGATGTCGCCGATCCCGCTGGTCAGCTGGTGCGTGGACAGCAGGTTGGTGAACAGCGCGGCGGCGAGCGGCGAGGACAGGCTGGTACCGCCAACGACCGCGTTGCTCGTCGGCAACGTGTTCGGGCACAGGATCGGGATGTTGCACGGCGACTTCGTGTACGTCGTGAGGATCTTGAAGCCGCTCGCCGGAGCGCCGGCCACCGCGATGTCGGGGACCAGGCGGTTGGGCTCGCTGCCGAAGTCGCCGCGGTGCCCGGTGCCGGTCCGGAACGGCTGATGGCCGATGCCCTGCTTCTGGTAGGCGGGCATCGGGTATATCGACGACTCGCCACCGCCGGAGCCCCCGGTGCCTTTGGCGGCCTCGCACGACGTGGTGTCCCGGCAGGTCCACGCCGTGTCGCTCCAGTTGGTGCCGTCGTTCGCGGCGGCACCGCCGATCGCCGCCAGCTTCGTGCCGCCGACCGCGACGGCGTACGGCGAGCTGGCCGGGTAGTCGACGGCGATCTTGCTCGACGTCCCGCGACCGCAGTCGTAGATGCCGTCGTCGCCGGTGGCGGCGAAGATCGTGACTCCCGCGGCGTTCAGCGACTGGAGCAGCTTCTCGACGGCCTGCTGGGTGTCGCCCCGGAAGGCGTCCGAGAAGTCGTCCTCGCAGGCACCCCACGAGGTGGTGAGCGCGACGATGTGCGGGTCTCCGCCGTCGGGGGACTTGCCCTGGCCCTGCGTGACGTCCGCGAGGACCTGGCTGAGCGCCTGCACGTAGCCGAGCGTGCTGTTGGTGTCGAAGTACGCCCGCTGCTTGGCGTGCGGCGCCGTCGACAGCAACGCCTCCTGGTCGAGGTCGACCTCCTGCCCGAGCTCCGAGGTGGGGGTCGGCGGCGAGGTGTTGCGCGTGGCGGTGCTCCCGGCCACGCCGAACTGCTTGTACTGGCCGCTGGCGACCGGGTCGGGGGTGATGTTCACCGACGGTTGCGCGGCGTAGTCGGACAGGTCGACCTGGTTCCACGTCGTGAACTGCAGTGACGCGATCGTGAGCGGACCGGCCTTGTTGGCCCCCTCGGACGGGGACCGGCGTGGCGCGCTGTAGGCGTTGCGGAAGTCGTGGCCGTCGAAGCTCGTGTGGGTGGCGAACAGCGGCGGTTCGTCGGTGTCGGTGAGCACCGACGCGACGACGCCGGACAGCCGGTCGGGCAGCGTGGGCGTCGCGGACCGGCCGTGTGCACGCGGGCCGAACACGGTGGTCGGCCCGAACAGGTCCTCGACCACCGACGCGGGCGCCGAGGCCTGGATCGTCCAGGCCGTCTGGTGGCCGATCGTGAACCCGTCCCCGCGCAGCAGGGACCGGACGGTCTGGTGCGCCGCGGCGCTCGGCAGCACCGCGGCGAGGTCGCGGACCCGCTCGCGGTGGTTGTGGCCCGTGGCCAGGGCAAGCTTGGCCAGTCGCGCCGGGTGCGGGGCCTTGAGCAGCACCGTCACGGAGGTTCGTGGCCCGGACGCGGTGGCGTGGGCGGGGGCGAACAGCCCCGCCACGAGTGCGCCGGTGCTCACCAGGACAGCGCCGCGAGAGAGGCGTCTGGCAGTGGGCATGGTCTCGCTCTCGGCCGACAACGTGCTGGGACGTCCAACGGTACCGGCGGGTGGGGAAAACTCGCCGCCACCGAAGCGGCCGATCGCGGTCGCGGCCAAGGGAGAATCAGACAGTGCCGCTGTACCGCGACGAGGCGATCGTCCTTCGGACCCAGAAGCTGGGCGAAGCCGACCGGATCGTCACGCTGCTGACTCGCCGGCATGGCCGCGTCCGCGCGGTCGCCAAGGGGGTACGGCGGACGGGGTCGAAGTTCGGCGCCCGGGTCGAGCCGTTCATGCATGTCGACCTGCAGCTCCACACTTCCGGACTGGACAGCGTTAGCGGCCTCGACATCGTTACCCAGGCCGAGACCGTCTCGCCGTACGGCGAGGCGATCGCGGGGGACTACGGGCGCTACACGGCTGGCACGGCGGTGCTCGAGACCGCCGAGCGGCTCACCGCGGAGGAGCGGGAGCCGTCGCTGCGCCTGTTCCTCCTCACGATCGGTGCGCTGCGAGCGCTCGCGGAGGGCGAGCACGCGGCCACGCTCGTGCTCGACGCCTTCATCCTGCGCGCGTTGGCGATCTCCGGCTATGAGCCGGTGCTCGACAGCTGCGCGCGGTGTGACGCGCCGGGTCCGCATCGCGCCTTCGTGGTCGCCGCGGGCGGGGTCGTCTGCGCGGACCACCGCCCGCCCGGCGCGCCGGTGGTGGCGGCCGACACGCTCGTGCTGATGGCCGCGCTGCTGTCCGGCGACTGGCAGACCGCCGACGCCGCGCCGCCGAAGCCGCAGCGCGAGGCGAGCGGCCTGGTCGCGGCGTACCTGCAGTGGCATCTCGAGCGCGGGCTGCGCTCGCTCCGGCTGGTCGAACGGTCGTGACCCGGTCCGTCCGGCCACCCGCGCCGCACCCGTCGGGCGCACGGCCGCCGACGCTGCCCGCCGAGCTCGTGCCGAAGCACGTCGCGATCGTGATGGACGGCAACGGGCGCTGGGCGAAGCGTCGCGGGCTGCCGCGCACCGCCGGTCACGAGCAGGGCGAGAGCTCGCTGTTCGACGTGGTGGAGGGCGCCATCGAGATCGGTGTCAGGTGGCTGTCGGCCTACGCCTTCTCGACCGAGAACTGGCGGCGCTCACCCGAGGAAGTGCGCTTCCTCATGGGCTTCAACCGCGACGTGATCCGGCGCCGCCGTGACGACATGCATGCGATGGGGGTACGGGTGCGCTGGGCGGGCCGGCGGCCGCGGCTGTGGAAGTCCGTGATCCGCGAGCTGGAAACCGCGGAGCAGCTGACCCGCAACAACCGCGTGCTCACCCTCACCATGTGCGTCAACTACGGGGGGCGGGCCGAGATCGGCGATGCGGCGGCCGCGCTGGCCCGCGACGTCGCGGCCGGCCGGGTCGATCCCGACAAGGTCAACGAGCGCGTGTTGGCGCGCTACCTCGACGAGCCGGAGATGCCTGACGTCGACCTGTTCGTGCGCTCGTCGGGGGAGCAACGGACGTCGAACTTCCTGCTCTGGCAGTCGGCGTACGCCGAGCTGGTCTTCCAGGATCGGCTCTGGCCCGACTACGACCGTCGTGATTTGTGGGCGGCGATCGAGGAGTATGCGCGGCGGGACCGGCGATATGGAGGCGCCCTGTGACGCTCAGGTTGCATCACGTGAACATCGTCGTGAAGCCGGGTCAGACCCGGCAGGTCTTCGAGTTCTACACCGGCGTGCTCGGGCTCGAGCGCACGGACAAGCCGGTCGACGGGACCAGCCCGGGCGGCGCGTGGTTCAACATCGACGACGCGACCCAGCTACACATCTCCGAACGCGACGACGCCGTGATGCACGCCGACCTGCACTTCGCGCTGGTCGTCGACGACCTAGACGGCGTGCTTGCGCGGCTGGCCGAGGCGGGCGCCGAGTGGCGGGAGCAGCCGGACCTGTTCGGCGGGCGCCGTGGCTCGACGCGTGACCCGGTCGGCAACCGGATCGAGCTGCTGGAACGGGCGGGGAAGCTGGCCTAGCGCGTCAGCCGCGGACCAGCTTGACCAGACCGACGACCGCGACCACGACGATGATGGCGATCCGCAGCGGCTTGCCTTGTGGGCGCACCTGAGCCCACGCCGTACGGGTGAGGCCGATGAGAATCGCGTCGGTCACGAGCAGCAGCGCGCCGCCGAGGCGGCCGTGCACGAACAGGCCCGCGACGAAGAGCGCGCCGATTGCCAGGGCGCCGAGCAAGATCAGGAGTCGCTGGGGCACGCCGGACATGGTCGCACTACGCTAGGCGCTTCTCGCCGACCGCCAGCCGGATGGAGCCCGCCACGATGGCCAGCAATCCCGCGTCTCGTGACGCCGCCCGCATCGACGACCTCGTCGGACTCTGCAAGCGCCGCGGCATCGTCTTCCCCTCGTCGGAGATCTACGGCGGTACCCGGTCGGCGTGGGACTACGGCCCGTTGGGCGTCGAGCTCAAGGAGAACATTCGCCGCCAGTGGTGGCGCGCGATGGTGCAGACCCGCGACGACATCGTCGGCATCGACTCGGCGGTGATCCTCGCATCGGAGGTCTGGAAGGCCTCCGGGCATCTCGATGCGTTCGTCGACCCGCTGGTCGAGTGCCAGTCCTGCCACAAGCGCTTCCGCGCCGACCATCTCCAGGAGGAGTACGCCGAGCGCAAGAAGATCGACGACCCGGACACGGTCGACCTCAAGGTGGTGCCGTGCCCGAACTGCGGCAACAAGGACACGTTCACGGAGCCGCGGATGTTCAACGGCCTGCTGCGCACGCATCTGGGCGCGACCGAGGACGAGGGGTCCCTGCACTACCTG
>CAZEAM010000370.1:0-3328 GCA_964510285.1 uncultured Frankiaceae bacterium
TGGGCTTTCGAAACCCGCCCGGCTACGACTTCGGCGACCACGGCACGGTCATGCAACCCGGCCGCTGACGGCGCATCAGGAAGTGACGACATGACAACGGCCCTCCGTGCCGGTGCCCACCTCAATGGGGATCGCCTTACGGGAACCCCACCATTTTCCCGCAAACCAGAGTCAGGCTCAAGCCCTGGCCGGTACAGTCGGCCGATGTGGACGGCCCCTCCCTCCCCAGCTCACAACCGGCGGAGCAACACGACCTGACGACCGAGACCCGGGAGCAGGTTGCCGACGAGCGGGCGCGGGTCGCCGAGGAGGATCTGGCCGGGTTGCGCACCGCCATGGACACCCGGGCCGTGATCGAGCAGGCCAAGGGCATGATCATGGTCACGCTCAAGGTCGACGCGGAGGCCGCGTTCGAGGTGCTGGTCCGCCGGTCGCAGACCTCTCACGTCAAGCTGTCGGACATCGCGCAGGAGATCGTCGCGAAGGGCATGCAGCCTTAGGCGCGCGGGCTCCGGCGCGTCGTCGCGCGCTTTCCCGGACCCGGCCGCTTGCTGGTGGAGCGCGCGGGGCGTGCGGCCCGCTCGGGCTCGTCGTCCCCCTCCGCCGCATCGCCGGCGTCTTCGGCCCGCGGCCGATATGCGCTGGTCGTGCTCCGCGACCGCCCGCGTTCGAGCCAGGCGAGGTCGGCGCGCAGCGTCTCGAGCAACTCGTCGCGGTCGGCCGTCGCCGCCCGCACCGCGATGCTGTAGCGCGCGATGACGTCGAGGTCGGTCAACTGGACGGAGTCGGCCATGTGGCCGATCCTATTCAGCCTGATCGAGCAGATCGAGGACGGCAAGGACCGTTCGCCAGTTGCGGGCCGTGCCGCCCACTCCGATTCGCTTCGGCCACGGGTAGGTAGCCAGCTTCGAGCGGCCGGCTCCGTTCGGGAACCACAGGTAGATCTCCTCGCCGTCGAACACAAACCGATCGGGCGCGAACGCGTCGGGATCGAGGCTGGCGACCGCGCGGCGGTCCGGCTGGCCGTTGAGGAAGCTGACGTGCAGCTTCGACGGCTCGTCGGCATGCTCGGGCATGGGATTGCGCTGCACGACCGCGGCGACCTCCGCGCGGGTGCGAGTGGTGACCACGACGTCCAGCCCGCGCCCGGCGTGGATGACCGCGGCGACTCGTCTCGAGACCTCGGCCGGATCTCTCGTCGGCGCGCTCAGCACCAGGTTGCCGCTCTGCAGGTACGTCGCCACCTCCGTGAAGCCGGCATCCGCGGCGGCGTCCCGCAACCAGGCCATCGGCACCTTGTTGTGGCTGCCCAGGTTGACCGCGTGCAGCCACGCGACGTACCGGTCACGCGCCCGCGCAGCGGTCACGCCGCGCGTTCGATCGTCGCCGAACCCAGCACCCGGTCACCGTCGTAGAGCGCCAGCGTCTGACCGGCCGCAACGCCGGCCAGTGGGTCGTCGACATCGACGGTCAGCCGGCCCTCGTCCACGCGAGCGGTGCATCGCACCGGGTCGGCATGGGCACGCACCTGGGCGAGCACCGCAAGCGGACCGTCCGGCGGCACTTCGCCGCACCAGACGGGCGAACCACACTCGATCCGGGTCACCCGTAGCCGCTCGACCGGGCCGACCGTGACCGTTCGGTCGACCGGCGACAGCGACAGCACGTAGCGAGGCTGCCCGTCAGGCGCCGGCCGGGTCAGGCCCAGCCCGCGGCGTTGCCCGACGGTGAAGGCGTATGCGCCGTCGTGATTGCCGACGACCGCGCCCGACTCGTCGACGATGGCACCGGGCGCACTACCCAGCCGCCCGCGCAACCAGCCGGCCGTGTCGCCGGAAGGAATGAAGCAGATGTCGTGGCTGTCCGGCTTGTCGGCGACGGCGAGGCCGCGCTGCGCGGCTTCGGCGCGGACCTCGGACTTGGTCGACTCGCCGAGCGGAAACATCGCCGCGGCGATCTGATCCGGACGCAGCACCGCCAGGACGTAGGACTGGTCCTTGTCCCGGTCCGCCGCGCGGTGCAGGCCATCGTTGAGGATCCGGGCGTAGTGACCGGTCGCGACGGCATCGAAGCCGAGTGCGAGGGCGCGTTCGAGTACAGCGGCGAACTTGATCCGCTCGTTGCACCGCACGCACGGGTTGGGCGTACGGCCGGCCGCGTACTCCGCGACGAAGTCGTCCACGACGTCCCGGCTGAACCGCTCGGCGACGTCCCAGACGTAGAACGGAATGCCCAGTACGTCGGCGGCCCGGCGCGCATCCCGGGCGTCCTCGAGCGAGCAGCAGCCGCGAGCGCCCTCGCGATGCGAGGCGGGCGTGGGCGAGAGCGCGAGGTGGACTCCGGTGACGTCGTGACCCGCGTCGACCGCGCGAGCCGCGGCGACGGCCGAGTCGACGCCGCCCGACATCGCGGCCAGCACCTTCATCCGAGAACCCACCCCACCGCAATCGCGCGGCCGCCGTGCGGGCGCGCTCGACCGCAGGACCGATCGCGGAGACCAGTACGTCGACGTCGTGCGCGGTGGAGCTGTGGCCGAGCGAGAACCGCAGCGACGACTTCGCGCGCTCCTCGTCGTGCCCCATCGCGATCAGCACGTGGCTGGGCCTGGCCACGCCGGCCGAGCATGCCGAGCCCGTCGAGCACTCGACGCCCTGCGCGTCGAGGAGCATGAGCAGCGCGTCACCCTCGCAGCCGGGGAACGAGAAGTGTGCGTTGCCGGGGAGCCGGCGGACCACGTCGCTGACCGGGTCTCCGTTGAGCTGGGCGTCCGGCACGACCTCGAGCACGCGGCGGATCAGATCGTCACGAAGCTCCGCGAGGCTCTCGGCGCGCTCAGCCTGCGCCTTGACCGCGACCTCGACGGCGACCGCGAACGCGGCGATCGCCGGTACGTCGAGCGTTCCGGAGCGGACGTCGCGCTCCTGTCCGCCGCCGTGCAGCAGCGGCGCGCAGTCCACATCACGTCCGAGGACCAGCGCGCCGACGCCGACCGGCCCGCCGAGCTTGTGGCCGGTGACCGTCAAGGCGGCGGCGCCGGACGCCGCGTAGTCGACCGGCAACGAGCCGACCGCCTGCACGGCGTCGGTGTGCAACGGGACGCCGTACTCGGCGGCCACCTCGGCCAGGTCGGGGACCGGGGCGACCGTGCCCACCTCGTTGTTGGCCCACATCGCGCTCACCATCGCGACCCGATCGGGGGCCTCCTCGATCGCGGCACGAAGCGCCTCGGGCGTCAGCCGGCCGAGCGGGTCGACCGGCACCACGACGAGCTCGCCGCCCCCGTGTTCGGCGACCCAGATCGCGGGATCGAGGACCGCATGGTGCTCGA
>CAZEAM010000371.1:0-2552 GCA_964510285.1 uncultured Frankiaceae bacterium
GCGACCGAGTCGACCTCGACGGCGCAGGGGTTCGGCTCGATCGTCCACGCGCTCGCCGAGGCGGTGGTCGTCGGCGAGCTGCCCGCCGACCTCGACGCGCTCGTCGAGCGGCTCGACGAGGTGTGGCACCTGCTGCCCTACGACGCTCGGTGGCAGTCCGCGCGCGACCACGCCGAGGCGCGGGCGGCGCTCGAGCGATTCCTCGCCTGGCACGCGCTCAACCCGCGCGAGTGCGCCGACGCGGAGGTGAGCTTCGAGGTCGCGGTCGGCGACGACGTCGTCGTACGTGGCCGCGCCGACCGGATCGAGCTCGACGACGAAGGTGGCCTCGTCGTGGTCGACCTGAAGACGTCGCGCTACCCGCCGAGCGACGAGCGGGTGAAGACCGACGCGCAGCTCGGCGTCTACCAGCTCGTCACCCGGCACGGTGCCTTCAGGGACTGGTCGACCACGCCGGGCGGCGCCGAGCTGATCCAGCTCCGCAAGCCCGGCAAGAGCGGCGCGCGGGTGCAACGCCAGGAGCCGCTCGAACACGCCGACGACTGGGTCGACGACCTCGTCGGCACCATCGCCTCCGGCATCCGCACCGAGAGCTTCCCGGCGCGGCCGAACGACGGGTGCGGCCACTGCCGGTTCCGCACGTCGTGCCCGGCCCGCGACGAGGGCGTGCAGGTGATGCCCTGATGGCTCGGGTGCAGCCTGCGGCTGACGGCGACTACCTGCGCGCGCTGCTCGACATGGACTTCACCGACGAGCAGATGGCGGTCATCACCGCACCGCTCACGCCGCAGCTCGTCGTCGCCGGCGCCGGCTCCGGCAAGACGATGGTGATGGCGGCGCGGGTCGTGCACGCGGTCGCGCACTTCGGGGTGCCCGCCGACCGCATCCTCGGCGTGACCTTCACCAACAAGGCGGCCGCGGAGCTGGCCGAGCGGGTCCGGCACTGCCTCGCCGTACTGCCGCCGCGCGGTGACGTCGACGGCCACGAGGAGCTGCCGACCGTCGCCACCTACAACTCCTACGCCGCCCAGATCGTGCGGGACCACGCGCTGCGGATCGGCCGCGAGCCGGGCGCGACGTTGCTCACCGAGGCCGTCCAGTGGCAGCTTGCGATGCGGGTCGCGAGCCGCGCGCCGGGCCCCTTCCCGCACCTGGACTGGAGCACGCCGTACGTCGCCGAGCTGGTCGTTGCGCTCGCCGGGGACCTGTCGGACCACCTGTGCTCGCACGACGCGGTCCGGGCCCACGACGCCGCGGTACGACGCGCGGTCGAGGAGCTCGCCAAGCCGCTGGCCTGGGCGAAGAAGATGGTGTCGGTCACGCACGCGCGAGACGAGCTGCTGACGCTCGTCGCGGCGTACGACGAGGAGAAGGCCCGGCTCGACCTCATCGACTTCGGCGATCAGGTCGCCCTCGCCTGCGCGATCGCGGAGTCCTCCGCCGAGGTCGTGGCCATCGAGCGCGACCGGTATCGGGTGGTGGTGCTCGACGAGTACCAGGACACCGGTGTCGCACAGCGAGTGCTGTTCTCGACGTTGTTCGGCGACTCGCACGCCGTCACCGCGGTCGGAGACCCGAACCAGGCGATCTACGGATGGCGCGGCGCGTCGGCGTCCAACCTGTCGCGGTTCGCCGAGCACTTCGCAGGTCCGGCGAAGGACGCCGCGGCGCCGATGCCGCTGATGACGAGCTTCCGTTGCGACGGCCGGATCCTGGCGGCGGCCAACGCCGTGGCAGGTCAGCTGCACGACTCCCTGGTGCGCAAGGCGCGGTCGCGCCTCGTCCTTCCCGAGCTCCGCTCGATGCCGGGCCGCGAGGACGCGGGCGAGGTGACGATCGTGCGACTGCCGACCGCCACCGACGAGGCGGACTGGCTCGCGCAGCGCATCGTCGCGGCGATGAACAGCGGCGTCCGGGCCGGGCAGATCGCGGTGCTGGGACGGCGCCGCACGGACTTCGCGCGGCTGCACCAGGCGATGGTGGTGCGGGACATCCCGGTCGAGGTCGTCGGACTCGGTGGGCTGCTGGCAATGCCGGAGGTCAGCGACATCGTCGCGGTGCTCGCGCTGCTCGCCAACGGCAACGCGAACTCCTCGGCGGTGCGGCTGCTGACCGGCCCGCGTTGGCGGATCGGGGTGCGCGACCTCGCCGCCCTGGGCCGGCGGGCCGGCCATCTCGCCCGGCTGCGCGTGATCGCACCGCCGGGTGAAGACGGCGCGGCGGCGGCCGGCGAAGCGGAGGAGACGCCCGCGGACGAGCCCGCAGTGGGGGAGGGCCTCGACGAGGTGCTGGCCCAGGCCACCAGCTCGGTCGATCCGGTCGAGGCACCGTCGCTGCTCGAGGCGATCGAGTCACCGGGCCCGGCGTCGGCGTACTCACCCGTTGCCCTCGAACGGTTGTCGCGGTTCGCCGCCGAGCTCCGGCGGCTGCGCCGGCTGGTCGGGCAGCCGCTCGTCGACCTGGTCACGGAGGTGATCGCGGCATCCGGGCTCGACGTCGAGGTGGAAGCCGGCGACGCCGCGCTTGCGGTCGCACGGCTGGCCAACATCAAC
>CAZEAM010000372.1:0-3497 GCA_964510285.1 uncultured Frankiaceae bacterium
ACGGTCACGGTTGTCGACCGGGTCGACGACCTGTCGACGGCGCCGGACAACACCGTCGTGATCAGCAACCCACGCGCCGTCACCGACGCGTCGCTGCATGCGGTGGCGGCAAGCCGCTCCACGATCGTGGTGGTAGCGCCCGACGACCGCGTGCTGAGCGCGCTGGGGGTCGCGGCCCGCTTCTCCGACGTGGCGCGATCCGCGGCAGCGGTCGAACCGGAATGCGGGCTGCCCGCAGCAACCGTCGCCGGCGCGGCCCGCATCTCGGGCTTCCTCTACCGTGCCGGCACCCCCGACACAGTGGCCTGCTACCCCGCCGAGGGCGGCGCCGCACTGGTCGAGACGACCCGCCCGTCGGGCGGTCGCACCACGGTGCTCGGATCGGCCGGGGTGCTCACCAACGCACACCTCGCGACGGAGGGCGACGCGGCGCTCGCCCTGGGA
Organism: uncultured Frankiaceae bacterium; assembly: GCA_964510285.1. GTDB lineage: Bacteria > Actinomycetota > Actinomycetes > JAFAQI01 > JAFAQI01 > DASZTV01. The sequence continues at coordinate 445 of CAZEAM010000372.1, forward strand.
CTGCTGGACAACCCGACCATCCAGTGGGCGTCGCAGACCCTGCAGGCGGCGTCCGGCCCGAAGTCCGAGCAGGGCCTGTTCAACCTGCTTCCGCCCCGGGTGCTGTGGGCGACCCTCCAGCTGTTCATCGCCGTCGTCGTCCTGGCCCTGTGGCGGGCCCGCCGGTTGGGGCCCCTGGTCGCCGAGCCCATGCCGGTCGTCGTGCGGGCCGCCGAGACGGTCGAAGGAAGCGGGCGGTTGCTGCACGCTGCCCGAGCCAGAGCCGGCGCCGCCGCAACCTTGCGGGCGGCCACCATCGACCGGCTGACCCGGCTGCTGAGGATCCCGGCCGAGGCCGGCCCGGACGCGGTCACCGGTGCGGTCGGCCGGCACACGAACCAGCCGCCGGCAAGCATCCACGGCCTGCTCTACGGTGGCGCACCGAGCGATGACGAGACGCTGGTGCGGCTGGCCGGACAGCTCTCGTCGCTCGAGACCAACGCCCGCAGCAACGCCCGTCTCGGAGGTCCGCGATGAGTCCAGGTCCGGCGCGCTCACCCGAGTCCGCCCGGGAAGCCCTCGTCGCACTGCGCGGCGAGATCGGCAAGGCGGTGGTCGGCCAGGACATGGCGGTGACGGGCATGGTAGTCGCGTTGCTGTGCGAGGGCCACGTCTTGCTCGAAGGCGTTCCGGGCGTCGCCAAGACGCTGCTGGTCCGAAGCCTCGCGACCGCGTTGTCGCTGGAGGCGAAACGCGTGCAGTTCACCCCCGACCTGATGCCGGGCGACGTGACCGGGTCGATGATCTACGACCCGCGCACCGCCCACTTCACCTTCCGGCCGGGCCCCGTGTTCACCAACCTGTTGCTCGCGGACGAGATCAACCGCACCCCGCCCAAGACGCAAGCCGCCCTGCTCGAGGCGATGGAAGAGCGCCAGGTCAGCGTCGATGGCACGTCGCACGCGCTGCCCACTCCGTTCCTGGTCGCCGCGACCCAGAACCCGGTCGAGTACGAAGGCACCTACGCGCTTCCCGAAGCGCAGCTCGACCGCTTCCTGCTCAAGCTCAACGTCGCGCTGCCGGGTCGTGACGAGGAAGTCGAGATCGTCTCCCGGCACGACGCGGGGTTCGACCCTCGCGACCTCGCGGCAGCCGGCGTGCGGGCGGTCGCGACCGCGGCGGATCTCCACGCAGCGCGGGTCGCAGCCGCGTCGGTGCGCGCGACCCCCGAGGTCGTCGGCTACGTGGTCGACATCTGCCGCGCGACCCGATCCTCGCCGTCGCTGTCGCTCGGCGCATCTCCGCGCGGGGCAACCGCGCTGTTGCGCGCGGCCAAGGCTTGGGCGTGGCTGGCCGGCCGCGAGTACCTCACGCCGGATGATGTGAAGACCCTTGCCCGGCCGACCCTGCGTCACCGGCTGAGCATCCGGCCGGAGGCGGAACTCGAAGGCGTCACCGCCGACGGCGTACTCGAGGGTGTGCTCGCCGTGGTGCCGGCACCGCGGTAGCCGGCATGGCGATCGCACTCACCGGCCGGTCCGCGGCCGCGGCGGCGCTCGGGACCGGCGTGGTCTTCGTCGCCCCGCAGCACGGCCTGACCGTCCTCGCGATCGCGGTCCTGCTCGCCGCCGCCGTCAGCTACGACCTCGCACTCGCCGCATCACCCCTGGCCCTCAGCCTGGAACGCGACGGCGCCACCTCCGGACGGCTCGGCGAGGCCGGCGAGGTGGCCCTGGTGGTCCACAACGCCGGTACCGCACGGCTGCGCGGGTGGGTGCGGGACGCGTGGCCGCCGTCGGCGGCCGGCACGCCGCGCGCCTGGCGGGTCGATGTCGCACCGGGCGGTTCGGTGCGGCTGACGACGACCCTGCGCCCGACGCGACGCGGTGAACGTACGGCGGCCGGGGTCACGATCCGATCCGTCGGCCCACTCGGTCTGGCCGCCCGGCAACGCACCCGCGCCGCTCCCTGGACCTACCGCGTGCTGCCGGCGTTCACCAGTCGCCGCCTGCTCCCCGAGAAGCTGGCTCGGCTTCGCGAGCTCGACGGCACCCTCGTCGCCCTTGTGCGGGGCCAGGGCAGCGAGTTCGACTCGCTGCGCGGCTATGTCGACGGGGACGACTCACGCTCGATCGACTGGCGGGCGACGGCCCGCCGGCAGGAGGTGGTCGTACGCACGTGGCGACCCGAGCGCGACCGCCAGGTCATGGTCGTGCTCGACACCGGACGCACGTCGGCGGCCCGGGTCGAGGGCGCCACCCGGTTCGACTCCGCCCTTGACGCGGCCCTGCTGCTGGCCGCGCTGGCCCGGGCCGCGGGAGACCGGGTCGGCCTGCTCGCCCACGACCGGGCGCCGCGTGCGGTCGTCCCCACCACCCGTCAGGGCGAGGTGCTGCCGGCGATCATGCGCGCCACCACCGACCTCGAGCCGGTGCTGGCCGAGACCGACGTCTCGGCGATCGTCGCGCGGGTGATGCGCCAGGCGCGGCGGCGGTCGCTGATCGTGTGGTTCACCGCGCTGGAACCGGCCGCGCTGGAGGCCGGTCTGATCCCGGCCCTGCCGGGCCTGGTCCGTCGGCACACCTTGCTGCTCGCCGCAGTCAGCGACCCGCGCCTGGACCAGCTGGCCTCGGACCGTACGGGCGTGGAGGCGACGTACCGGGCGGCGGCGGCGGAGGGCGCCCGCTCGGAGCGCGCCGCGCTCGCGAGCCGGCTGCGCCGGCGCGGCGTGGTGGTCGTGTCGGCGCCGCCGTCGTCGTTCGCGTCGAACGTCGCGGACGCCTATCTCGACCTCAAAGCGGCCGGCCGGCTCTAGCGTCGATCCTTCATCGGAGCGGCTTGGGGGTCAGGCGGCGACCTCGACCCGGTCGCCGCGCGCCTCATGGTCGAGATCGCCGGTCTCGCCCGACCGGTCCGCCCGGCCCCCGAGAACCCACACGTAGCTCAGAAACCCCGCCTCGGCGAGCAGGCCGATCCCGATCCGCGCCCAGGTCGGCAGTCCCGAGGGGGTGACGAAGGCTTCGATCGCTCCGGACACCGCCAGAACGACGGCCAACCCCAACGCGATCGTCACC
>CAZEAM010000373.1:0-41634 GCA_964510285.1 uncultured Frankiaceae bacterium
CGCGCGCAGCCGGTCGGGGAGCAACCGCAGGGCGGCACCGAGCAGGGCGAGCGACTCGGCCTCGTCGACGACCGACTCAGGAGTCGGCCCGTCCAGCTCGACGAGCACGTCCGCGAGCCCGGAGCCGGAACCTTCGGCCGAACCGGTCGGGGCGTCCAGCGACAGCACCCGCGCGGTCTCCCGCCGCGCCCGATGCGCATCGAGCTCTCGCGCCGACATCTGCAGGTTCGCCGCGAGCTCCTCCGTGGTGGGCGTCCGGCCGAGGTTCTGGCTGAGCGCCTCGAGGGCGGAGTCGATGTGCCGCGCCCGCGAGCGGACCGACCGCGGTGCGAAGTCGATCGCCCGGATCGCGTCGACCACGGCACCGCGGACCCGGGCCGCTGCCCACCGTTCGAACGGGACGCCGCGAGTCGGGTCGTAACGAAGCGCCGCCTCGACCAGACCGAGGGCGGCGGCCTGCGCCAGTTCCTCGCGATCGGCGTGCCGGGGGTAGTGCGCGGCCATTCCCGCCGTCAGCGCGGGGATCAGCGACAGATGCTCCTCGACCAGCTTTGCGGCCGCCGGCGACAGCGTCCTCGTCGGGTGGTCAGTCGCCGCTGGCGGGAGCTCATACGCCGCGACCTCGTTCATCGCGTGCCCCTTTCGTCCGACCGTGATCGTTCTTCGACGCCCTTGTCCCGGGCCGTGCTCGCAGTATTGGCAGACCGCCACAGCGGTCTAAATAGCTCGTTCTGGTGCCATGGGTAACGGCCTAGGACCGGACTAGTCCGCGGTGCGGCGGCGGCATTTGGACCGGTTCGTGGCGGATTGCCCTGCGGTCCGAGCAACGCCGAGTGGTCGGAAAGGACTGCTTCGCACCTGACCAGCGGGCGGTCCGGGGATGGCCGGAAACGGCCCGCGGTTGGCGGAAGCCCGGCCGAAGGTCCTAGACGCCTAGGACCTTCCGCCCACGAGCAACGGGCGACATGTCGGACATCGGCGCAGGCACACAGCGCCGCATCGGCGAACGAAACCGACGCCGTGACATGCTGCGACGCCACGCCGCCAGGGCGCAGCGCCTGGGACCGGTTCAGGCCGATTCGCGCGCGTACAACGCAGCCTGCGTGCGGCTGGTGAACTCCAGCTTGCGCAGGATCGCGGACACGTGGTTCTTGACCGTCTTCTCGGCGATCCCGCACTGCCGGGCGATCTGCCGGTTCGTCATTCCCGCCGACACGTGGTCGAGCACGCGACGTTCCTGCGGCGTGAGTGCCGACATCCCGGTCGGGCCGGGCTGCTCGGACGTGCGGAGCCGGGCGAACACCCGATGGGTCAACGACGGGTCGAGCAGGGACCGGCCGTTTGCCACGGTTCGGATGCCGGCGAGCATCTCGTCACCGGTGGCTCGGTCGAGGAGGTAGCCGGCGGCGCCCGCGATGATCGCGTCGAACATGAGGTCGTCCCCGGAGTCGTCCGCGAGGAGGAGGCACCGGGTCCCGCATCCGCTGCTGACAATCGCGCGGCACAGTTCGACGCCGTCCCGGTAGCCGTTGCGAATCTCGATCACGACGACGTGCGGCCGGGTCGACAGGATCATCGCCAACGCCTTGCCCGGCTCGCTGGCCTCGCCGACGACTCGCATGTCCTCGGCGCGGTCGATCAGGTCGACCAGGCCACGACGAACCAGCTCGTATCGATCGACGATGAACACGCCCGTCATGACTGCAGAGCTCCTGGGGCCGAGATTCCGATGGCGTCAAAGTAACGCCGCGAAGGCCTGTGCGTTAGGCCTGAAATCGGCTTTGATCACTTGTAACCACACGGCCTCCCCCGGGCGGGCCAGATAGCCCCGCTTGCCATAGTTCGCACCAGACGTGTGTGATTGGTCATCCGTGTTGCGAGGAGAGGAAGTCGCCGTGCGAAAGCTCGTTTCCCTCGTTTCCCTGCTCGGTCTGGCCGCAGCCGCATCGACGACGCTCGCGGCGGCTCCGGTCAGCGCCGCCGGCACCCCGGACATCGGCTTCAAGGTGCCGGCGCACGCACATGCCAACAAGCCCACCAAGGTGCACTGGCACGCATCGGGGGTCGGCCACAAGACGGTCGTCCTGCAGGGCTACAACGGCAACACCAAGATCTGGGGCACGTTCCGCCACCTGCACGGGTCCAAGGGCAAGACGAAGATTCCGGCCGAGCCGATCGGCATCTATGACTTCCGGATCGCGGTCTTCGACCACGCCGGCAAGCTGATCACCGCGAAGGGCCACAAGCTGCACGTCTTCGGCAAGGTGAAGTGGAAGACGCTGTTCAAGTCACCCCTCGCCGACGGCGGCAACTACGACGGCCGGTTCCCGTACGTGTTCCGGTTCTTCAGCAACGACGTCGACTACACCGCGCTCAAGGTGACCGACAACCCATGCACATCGGTGCACATCAGGTACATCCCCGGTGCCGACCCGGAGAGCCCGAACCAGAGCCTCAGCGGCATCGGCACCGTCAAGATCGGCCGGCACGGGCGGTCGTCGGTCCAGTCGCAGGCTGCTGCGCAGCAGGAGGGGAAGTCCCACGCCGCGCTGACCCTCGGAAAGACCTGGTCGATCAACGTGTCCGAGGACGGAGCGGGAAGCCGGATCTACAACTGGTACTTCAACGGCACGGCGGTGTGTGACCAGACCCGGATCACCGGGTTCAACACGAACCAGAACTAGGAAAACAGCCGCGCGGGAGGTCGGCCCCGGGTGCCGGTGTCGACCTCTCCGTCCGGCTTGCCGTGCGCGCACTGCAGCGCCTCGTGCACCAGGCCGTGTTCCTTCACCGACGGGTCGTTGGCCACTCGGCCGGCAGCATCGGCCGGCTCGGCCACCCTGGGTGGGGGGCTGCCCGGGCTCTCGGCGACCGGACGGTCAGCCGCCGGCGGATCCGTCTCGGATCGCTTCGGAGGGCCTGTCTCGGCTTCGCTCATGTCGCCGAGATACCCGGGTGAGCCACTCCTCAGTCCTTCAAGGCCGCGGAGATGGCGTCGCGGGTGCGGTCCATGATCGACGCGAACGGCCCGAGAACCGCGTTGGCGGTGGTGGACTTCGCGTTGGGATGCGGGTGCGTCGGAGCGACCTTCTCGACCGTCTGCATCGCCTTGCCCATCTTGGCCAAGCGCTCGGCGTCGTTCTCCCGGCGTACCAGCGGGAACTCCTGCTGTTCCTCGTTGGTGGCGTGCTCGAGCACGTCGGCGGCGAAGGCACCGAACTCGGTGAGGAAGGCGTCGCTGGCCGGGTCGAGCTTCTCCAGGTCGGCGAGCACCTGCTTGGCCTCGTTCTCCTCGGCCATCCGCTCCTCGGCGATCCGCTTGCCGTCCTCCCCGGCAGCCCGAGTCGACGGGCGCAGGATCAGCTCCTCAGCGGTCTCGTGGACAGCGAGGGACTCTCGGAACTCGTCGAACAACGCACCTCGCGCGTCGGCGGGCGCGGTCTTGATCTGGTCTATCAGCTTCTCGACCTGCTCGTGCTGACCGATCAGGAAATCGATCGCGTCACTCATGGATCTGCGCTCCCTACTGTCGTCGAAGCCAGGGACTTACCCGCGTCCCGCTGTGGAATCCCTCGGATCACACCTCGGTCAACGTGGGCGCGTGCTCCGCAGACGTGGCGTCTGTGTCCGAGCCGCCGACGTGGTGGGTCTGCGGGTCGGTGCGGGCCACGTCCGGGATCTCGCCCGTGCTCAGCAGCAGGCGGTACCGCACCATCAGCTCCGCGACCTCGAGCGCTTCGTCGTCGTGGACATCGAAGCTGTCGGTGACCCGCTGCGCCTCGAGCACGCTACGCAGCAGCTGCTCTTCCTCGATGCCCGGGAAGTCCCGGCGAAGGTGCTCGACGAGGGTAGGCCAGTCGTCGTGCTTCGGGCAGCAACGCGGGAGTTTTCCGATGCGGTCGGTCATGGCAGCAGCAAACAGCGGCAAGAAATCACGGAAACCCACTCACAGGAGTCGGATAGCGGCTCTTGGCTGAGCCTCGACTCTCTGTTGAGTCGTGTAGATACCACCAGCCTGCCCGGCCCCACACCGGGACAAACCGCACGGGCATGCCACGTCATGAACTCGCCGCGTTCGCCCCCGCGTATCCGAACTGAATGAGATCTGCACCTGCGCGGACCGCGAAGATGCCCGCCACATACCTGGTCAGGCGCGGCGCCACGGCCAGCCCGGTCACGAAGCCGGTCGCGATCCACTGGTCGAGGCAGAACGGACAGGTGACGAGCTCCCCGATCGACTTGCCGACCCCGGTCGCGGCGACCTCCTCCTCGACCTCACCGGGCGCGGCGGAACCTTCGAAGCGAGCAAACGGCGCGCGTAGCGGGCTGGTCACCGAGTCACGGGTGATCGTGCGGCTCAGCTTGTGCGTGGCGAGGGTCACCAGCGCCAGGTCCGAGACGCGGTAGCTGTCCGGGAAACGCCCGGAGCGCTTCATCAGCCAAGCCGCCGCCGACACCCCGACGGCGTACACCGCCATCACTCCGGAGTAGCCCCGAAGTTCGGAAGCCGGTCGCCCGTAGCGGCGGGCTACGGGGTGGTCGGTCCCGCGGTCGGTCTCCGGCAAGAGGGTCTCAGGATTCATCGACGTGCATCGCCCGTTCCTCCGGGGCGAAGCCGCCGCGGTCGGCGCCGACGTCGGCGGCCCACGCGTCCTGCTCCTTCCCGGTCTCTGGTTCCCGCTCCTCGGCGAACCGGCCCACCCGCTCGTCGCGGTCCTCCGGGTACGGCGAGTCGATGGCGTCACCTCGCAGCCGGCCGGGCTCCGGTTCCTCACGCGCCAGCCGGTCGCTCAAGGCCTCGCCGGCGCGCATCTCCTCGACCGTGACGCCGAAGTCGACGCTGGCGTTGGGCTGATCGCCCGGCGGAGCCGGCTCTTCCTGGGCGTCCCCGGTGATCGCCTTGGACGGCAGCACGTTCGACATGTCGGGCATGCCCTCGTCCTCCAGTGGCGAGCCGGGGTCCGGCTCCGGGGAACCCGAACCGGTGGTCACGATCCGGGTTCGCTGATCGCGGCGACGAGGTCACCGACCCGATCGGGCGGGCAGGCGCGAGCGATGTCGGCCTGGCTCAGCATGCCGACGAGCTTGTCGCCATCGATCACCGGCAGCCGGCGCACCTTGTGGTCCTTCATGGTGGTGATCGCAAGCTCGATGCTGTCGTCAGCTCCGATGGTCACGGCTTCGCCCTGGACCAGGTCGATCAGCTTGGTCTTCTCCGGCGACTTGCCTGCCGCGACGACATCGACGACGAGGTCGCGGTCGGTCACGACGCCGCGCAGGTGGCCGTTGACGTCGCAGACCGGCACGGCGCCGCTCGACACGGCGGCAAGCTTCTTCGCGGCCTCGGCGACGGTGGTGTCTTCCTTGAGGTACTCCGCGCCTTCGGTCATGAGATCGCGAGCGGTTGTCATCGGGTCTCCTTTCAGGTCAGCCGCGCACGCGCGGCAACACCTCGTCGGTCAGGAACCTGATCCCGCCTTCTTGGTCGGGACCCATCTGGGAGATGTAGACCTCGTCGAACCCGGCGTCGACGTACGCCTGGATCGACTCCGCGGCCCGGTCCGGGTCGGGGCCGCACGGGATCGCCTCGGCGACCTGGTCCGGCGAGGTGGCCTCGCCTAGCTGCTCGAACTCGACCCACGACGGCAGGTCCTGCGCGCTCTGGCCGCCGACCGCCTCGAACCCCCACAGGCGGTACGCCGTCTTTGCCGCGTCGTCTTCGGACGAGGCCCAGCAGATCTTCGTGCCGCCCTGCGTGATGCCTTTGCCGCCACCGGCGCGGTAGCGCTTGAGCAGGTCGCCGTCTGGCTGCACGGTGATCCAGCCGTCGGCGATCCGGGCCGCGACATCGGTCGCCGCCGGACCGAACCCGGAGACCAGGATCGGGGGCAGTTCCTCGGGCAACGAGAAGATCCGCGCGGCGTCGACCGTGTAGTACTCACCGCGATGGGTGACCGTCTCGCCGCGCCACAGCGCGCGGATCACGCCGACCGCCTCCTCGAGGCGCTGCAGCCGGATCGCCGTCGGCGGCCATAGCCCACCGAGGATGTGCTCGTTGAGCCGCTCCCCGGAACCGACACCGAAGCTGAAACGGCCCGGCGCGAGCGACGCGACGGTCGCCGTGGCCTGGGCGATGACCGCAGGGTGGATCCGATCGGTCGGACAGGTCACAGCGGTGGTGAACTTCAGGTTCGTCGTGGCGGCAATCGCCCCGAGCACCGACCACACGAACGCGCTCTCGCCCTGCTCACGGGTCCACGGGTGGTAGTGGTCGGAGATCCAGATCCGGTCGAAGCCCGCGCGTTCAGCGAGCTGCGCCGTCGTCACGAGCTCGGTCGGACTGAGCTCCTCGGACGAAAGGAAGTATCCGAAGTCGGTCATGCCTTTTCGGGTACCCGGCTGGTTGACGAGCACGCCTCGCAGATGGCGAGGTCAGGACTTGCGAGCGGTCGCCCGACCACCCTTGCGACCGGCTTCCTTCTTCTGCGCCGTCGACCCGCCCTGCGACGAGTTCGACCGGCGGGTCCCGGAGCCGCTCGACTTGCCGCCGCGGCTGGACGATCCGGGAGAGTTGGCGATTCGCGCCGCACGCTCCTTGGACATTCCCTTGTCCTTCAGGGCTTCGTACTGCTTCTCGTTCTTGACACTCGCGCGGGTTCCAGGCATGTCGCACCTCCGCGGGTGGTCGTTCCCGGAGTGGCCGCCGAAATGTGCGCGGGTTTGTCGTCACCGAGTTGCGGTCATGCACACAGCAAGCGGATTGATCATGAGGAGTCAGCCATGCGCAAGCAGCACGACCGAGGTGTCGCCGTCGTCACCGGTGGCACCGCCGGCGTCGGCCGGGCGACCGTACGCGAGCTGGCCCGCCGAGGGTGGGATGTCGGCGTGCTCGCCCGCGGGGCCGCCGGGCTGCGGGCGGCCGAGCACGACATCTCCCTGCGCGGCCAGCGCGGGCTCGGCGTGCCCGCCGACGTCGCGCAGCTGGACGCGGTACGTGACGCAGCCGCCCGGATCGAGTCCGAGCTCGGTCCGATCGGACTGTGGGTGAACGTCGCCTTCGTCGGTGCGCTGCGCACGGTGTGGGACACCGAACCCGAGACCTTCCGGCGGATCACTGACGTCACCTACCTCGGCCAGGTGCACGGCACCCGCGCGGCGCTCGACCTGATGCGACCGCGCGATCAGGGAGTCATCATCAACGTGAGCTCGGCGCTGGCCTATCGGGGCATCCCGCTGCAGGCCGCATACTGCGGAGCGAAGCACGCCGTGAAGGGCTTCACCGAGTCCCTGATCACCGAACTGCGGCATGAAGGAAGCCACGTGCGGGTCTGCCTCGCCACGCTGCCCGGGCTCAACACCCCTCAGTTCGACTGGAACGACAACGGGCTCGACGGGCATCCGCGCCCGGTCGCCCCCGTGTTTCAGCCCGAGGTGGCCGCGCGGTTGATCGCCTTCCTCGCCGACCACCCGCGGCGCAACGCCTGGGTCGGGATCTCTTCGGCGTACACGGTGCTCGGCAACCGGGTCGCTCCCGCGCTGCTGGACCGCTACCTGGCTCGGACCGGCTTCAAGGGCCAGGTCACCGACCACGGACCGCGGCACGGCTCGAACGTGTTCCAGCCGCGCGACGACGAAGCCGATCGCGGGGCCCGCGGGATGTTCAACGAGGAAGCGCACGAGCGCGACCCGTGGTCAGCGGCGTCGATGGCCCTGTGGGGCGCGATCGGCAACGTGGCGGAGCGGGCTCGCGAGGTTGCCCGGCGACCGTGACCCGCGACGGCGACGGATACGCCCCGATCGAGTCCTACGCCGCCATCGGCGACGGGCGCTCGGTCGCGCTGGTCAGCACCGACGGCCGGATCGACTGGTGGCCGGTGCCGGCGCTCGACGCCGCGCCCACCTTCGCGGCCCTCCTCGATCCGGTTCGCGGCGGCTACATCGCACTCGAACCCGTGCAGCCCTACGAAACGACCCGCCGGTACCTGCCCGACACCAACGTCGTCGAGACGACGTTCACCACCGAGTCCGGCGAGGTGCGGATCACCGACTGCCTGCCCTACGGCCGCTCCGGCCGGCTGGCTTGGAGCGAGCTCGCCCGGCGCATCGAAGGGGTCACGGGCGAGGTCGAGATGCGATGGGAGGTCGTCCCCGGGACCCAGCTCGCCAGCGCCGAGCCGTGGATCGCCGAACGTCAGGACGCGCTGATCATCCGGGTCAGTGAGGACCAGCTCGTGCTGCGCCACTTCGACGTCGGCACGCCGACCTGCGACGGGCACCGCGCCTCGGCGACGTTCACCGCGGTCCCCGGTCACACCGCCCTGCTCGCCGTGATCGGCACCACCGACGCACCCGTCTTCCTCGCCGACCGCAAGGAGCTCGACGGCCATTTCCCGATCACCGAACGCCGCTGGCAGGAGTGGGCGTCGGCGATCGACTACGCCGGCCCGTGGGAGGAGGCGGTCCGCCGCTCCGCGCTCGCGTTGCGGATGCTGCAGTACGTGCCGACCGGTGCGGTGGCTGCAGCCCCGACCACCTCCTTGCCGGAGGTGGTCGGCGGCGAGAAGAACTGGGACTACCGGTTCATGTGGGTGCGCGACTGCGCGTTCACGATCGACGCGTTCCTGGCGTTGCGCCTGCACGACGAGGCGCAGGCCGCCGTCCAATGGATGCTCGGCGCGCTGCGCCGTACCGAGCCCAGCCTGCACGTGTTCTACCGGCTCGACGGCTCACCGTCCGACGGCACGATCGATCTTCCCGACGTACCGGGGTACCGGCACAGCGCTCCGGTGCGGTCGGGAAACCTCGCGGCGAGCCAGCAACAGCTCGGAACGTTCGGTGACCTGTTCGACATGATCTGGCAGTACGTCGACGATGGGCACTGCCTCGATCCGAAGACCGCCCGGCTGCTCACCGAGTTCGCCGACCGATGCTGTGACATCTGGCGGCGCAAGGACTCCGGAATCTGGGAGCTGTCCACCGAGCGGCACTACACGATCTCCAAGATCGGCTGCTGGACCGCGCTCGACCGTGCCGTCCGGCTGCACGATGCGGGCCAGATCCCGAGTGACCACATCGGCCGCTGGAAGTACGAACGCGACGCCATCCGGGCCTGGGTGGACGAGCACTGCTGGTCACCGGAGCGATCCTGCTACACCGGCTTCGCCGGCGGCGACGGCCTCGACGCCGCCACGTTGCTGATGGCGCGTACCGGCTTCGACCGCGGCGAGCGCCTCGCCGGCACGGTGGCGGCAATCCGCAAGGAGCTGTGCGACGGCCCGGTCGTGCGCCGCTACAGCGGCACGGACGACGGCGGCGGGTTCATCGCGTGCAGCTTCTGGCTGGTGCACGCCCTCGTGCTGCTCGGCGATCTGGAGGAGGCCCGGATGCTGATGGACGAGGCCGTCGCGTTGACCAACGATGTCGGCCTGCTCGCCGAGATGATGGACGCGTCGACCGGGACGATGCTGGGCAACTTCCCGCAAGGGCTCAGTCACCTCGCGCTGATCAACGCGGCATGCGCTTACAGCCGCGCCGCCGGCTGACTGCGGGCCGAGAGCATCGTGCGTAGCCGGCGAGCGTCCCTGACCGCTGCGCCTCCCGGATCGTTGTTGGCATAGACGTAGCCGGTCGCGGCCGGGCCGAGCTCGGTGACCCATCGCGCGAGGTCGCGGTCGTCGTATCCCCAGTCCACGCGGCCGTGGTGAAGCCGCAGGTAGGTCCAGTCCGCGGTGCGCCACAGCGGGCCCAGGCTGCGTCCGCCCCGATCCGCCCACACCATCGCCGCCCCGCGGTCGGTGAGCATCCGGCGCAGGTCCTCGGTGAACCACGACTCGTGCCGGGGTTCGACCGCGACGCGCACGTCGGGCGGGAAAGCGGCCAACGTCTGGTCGAGCCGGCCCAGCTCCGCCTGCAGGTCCGGTGGCAGCTGCACGAGCACCGGCCCCAGCAGGCCGCGGCTGCGCAGTGGCGAGAGCACCCCCATCAGGCGTTGCACCGGCTCGGCCGGCTCGCGCAAGCGCTTGATGTGCGTCAGGTAGCGGCTGGCCTTCATCGCCATGACGAAGCCGTCCGGCACGGTCTCGGCCCAGCGCTGCACCGTGTCGAGCTTGGGCAGCCGGTAGAAGCTCGAGTTGACCTCAACGGTGTCGAAGGACTCGGCGTACGCCGACAGCCACAGCCGTTGCGGGAGCTTCGGAGGGTAGAAGCCGCCGCGCCAGTCGGCGTACTGCCATCCGCTGGTCCCGACCCGGATCACTTCGAGCGCAACCGTTGCGCATCGGGGCGCAGGGCCAAGCCGTGACCCGGCGCGTCGACGGGTCGCAGCCGCCCGTCGCGCGCGGCGACCGCGTCGAAGAGCAGTTCCTCCTCGATCCGGGTGTGGTCGTGGAAGTACTCGATGTGCCGGAGGTTGGGCAGCACACCCACGAACGACGCGTGCAGATGCGGCGCGCAGTGTGCCGACACAGCGAGCCCGTGCGCCGCCGCGACCGCCGCCGCCCGCAGGAAGTCGGTGATCCCCCCGCACCGCGTGACATCGATCTGCAGACAGTCGACGGCACCCGCCGAGACCATCCGCTCGAAGTAGGCCAGGTCGTAGCCGTACTCGCCGGCCGCCACGTCCGCGATGATTCCGTGGCGGACCTCCCGCAGCCCGGCCAGGTCGTCGGAAGAGACCGGCTCTTCGAACCAGCTGACCCCGAGGTCGTCGAAGCGGCGACCGAGCCGGATCGCCTGTCCGACGGTGTAGGCGCCGTTGGCGTCGACGAACACCTCATGCCCGGCGCCGACCAGGCCGCGCACCAGCTCGACCCGTGAGAGGTCCCGCTCCGGTCGGGAGCCCCACGACTCGCCGACCTTGATCTTCACCGCAGCCACCCCGCATCGCTCCAGCCAGTCGCAGACCTGCTCGGTGGTCTGCCGGTCGTCGTACGTCGTGAAGCCACCGCTTCCGTACACCATCACCGGCGCATCCGGGCCGCCGAGCTCGCGATGTAGCGGCAGGTCGTGCAGCCTCGCGTGCAGGTCCCACAACGCGACGTCGACGGCGGAGATCGCGGTCGCCGCCACCCCCGGCCGTCCCGCGTTGCGGACCGCCCGCGCCATCGCTTCGATGGCGCCGCGCGGGTCGGTCGCGGAGCGGCCGGCAACGGCGTCGGCCAGCATGTCGTCGATCAGACGAGCCGCCGCCCCTGCCGCGTAGGTCCACCCGAGACCCTGCCGGCCGCCGGCCCGCACCGTGACGGTCACGACCGTCGTCTTGTCCCAGCTCAACGTCCCGTCGCCCTCCGGCGCGTCGGTGGGGACCTCGTAGACCGCGGCCTCGACCGAATCGATCCGCGGGTCGCTGCCGGTCATCTCACGACCCGCTCTTGGTCCCGGTTCGCTGCCCCGCGATGAGGCGGTCGGCGGCGCGGGCGGCGACCGCCATGATCGTCAGGGCCGGGTTCGCCGCGCCTTGCGTCGGGAGCACGCTGCCGTCGACGACGTACAGGTTCGGGATCGTCCAGGCGCGCAGGTCCGCGTCGACGACACCGTCCTCGGCGCGTGCGCTCATCCGGGCTCCGCCTATGAGATGGGCGGTGCGGTCGATCGTGATGACCTCCGTCGCCCCGGCCGCCTCGAGGATGGCGACCTGCGTCGCCCGAGCGTCGTCGAGCATCGCCTTGTCGTTGTCGCAGAGGTTGTAGGAGAACCGCGCGACCGGCAGTCCGTAGCGATCCTTCTCCTCGTCGAGGGTGACCCGGTTCTCGGCCCGCGGCAGGTACTCGCAGAGTGCGCCGAGCGTCGCCCAGTGGACGTAGTCACGCATGTACTCGCGCAGCACGCTGCCCCAGTGCCCCTGCGCGGCGACGTGCTCGGCCCAGGTGATCGGCAACGGCGAAACGGTCTGGATGCTGTACCCCCGCCGGAACGGCTTGGCCGGGTTCGTCTCGTAGAACTGCTCGGTGGTGACCTCGGGCGGCGGCGCCTTGTACATCCGGATCTCTTCGTCGAACCGGCCCGCGGCCTGCGGCGCGCCCTGCACCATGACGTAGCGCCCGACCTGGTCGTGGTCGTTCGCCAGGCCATGCGGCCAGCGCTTGGTGGCCGAGTTCAGCAGGAGGCGCGGCGTCTCGATCGAGTAACCGCAGACCGCAACCATCCGCGCACGCTGGAAGCGCTCCCGGCCGTCCTTGAAGTACCGGACGCCGGTCACCCGGCCGGCCTCGTCGTCGACCGCGACTGCGCTGACCATGCAGTTGGCGCGGACCTCGGCGCCGTGGGCAAGGGCGTCGGGGATGTGGGTGATCAACGGTGACGCCTTCGCGTTGACCTTGCATCCCTGCAGGCAGAAGCCGCGGTAGACGCAGTGCGGGCGGTTGCCGAACCGGCCGTTGGTGATCGCCACCGGCCCCACGCGCATCTCGATGCCGAGCTTCAGCGCCCCACGCTGCCCGATCAGACCGTTGCCGCTGATCGGGTGCGCCGCATGCGGGTACCCGTGCGGGTGACCCCACGGCCAGAACTCGCCCGCGGCGGGCAGCTCCTCCTCCATCTGGCGGTAGTACGGCTCGACGTCGGCGTACGTGATCGGCCAGTCGGCGCCGACGCCGTCGGTGGAGTACGTCGTGAAGTCCGACGGGTGGAACCGCGGCACGTAGCCGGCAAAGTGCACCATCGACCCGCCGACCCCGCGACCGGAGTTGTTCGACCCGAGCACGACCGGATCCGAGCCGTCGATCACCCGCGGCTCGGTCCAGTACAGGTGGTGGGAGCCGGCCTCGTCGCTCACCCAGTCCTGGTCCGGATCCCAGAACGGTCCGGCGTCGAAGGCGACCGCGCGCCAGCCGGCGCGGGCCAGCCGCTGCAAGAGCACCCCGCCGCCGGCACCGGCGCCGACGATCGCGATGTCGACCTCATCGTCATCCCGGAAGCGGCGCATGTCGCGGCGAAGCTGATGGTTGACGCGGGTCCCGTCGTTGGGCAACAGCCACGCCGACTCGTTGCGCCGGCGCACCTCGGTGAGCGCACTCATCGCGACTCGCTCAGCCGGTCTCCGACACCGTGCGGGCCCTTCTTGTGCGCGCTCTTCAGCTCCCGGGTGCGCGCCTGCGCGTGCCGGCGGCGCGCGGACTCGATCTCCTCGCCACGTCCGACCGGGTCCTCGTCGGCCTGATCGGCCACCTCCCAGGGCTCACGGGCGTCGAGACCGAGGTTCTTGTAGCCGCGCGGGTACGCCGGTCCGCCGAAGCCGATCTCGTTCCACGCCCAGGGGTGGCTGTAGAACGCCGTACAGCCGTACCGGGTCCACAGGCTCCAGACCCGGTCCGCGCGCAGGCCGTGCCACTCGGACTGCTGGAGGTGCTGCACGGCCTGGACGAGATCGGCCTGGTCGTACCAGTCGAGCTCGGCGAACGGCCGGCCGAATGCATCGCGGGCGTCCCGGTCGAGGGCCGCGAAGCTCGCCTTGAACGCTTCCCCGTCCTCCGGCATGTCGGCGTAGTGCCAGCCGTCCGTCTGCGCCTCGGCCAGCCGCGCGTCGATCATCTCGAGCACCGAAACCCGCGGCGGGTCGCGCTGGTCCAGCAGCTGGTCGAACACCGCCCGACCGACTGCCTCCTCCTCGAGGGAGAAGAACCGCATCGGCGGGCTCGGGCCGAGCCGGGACAACACGACACCCGCCGTCACCGCATCCCAGTGGTCGACCTCGTCGAGCACGTCGAATCCGGGGAAGCGGGGCTCTATGCCGCCGATTGTCCGCCCCGCGCTCTCGACCGGACGGCGGAACAACGCGCCCGCCGCCCCGCCGGTCACGCGTTCAAGCAGCCGAGCCAGCCGGCTATCGCTCATCTACTCGCCCTCGCGGCGCAGGATCGCGGCGAGCAACCCCATTCCCCCCACCATCGTCATGAGCAGGGGAGCGAACACCGGCGGGCCCATCTCGACGTTGTACTTCCCGAGTTGCCAGCCGCCCGGGCGTTGGCCGATGCCGCGCAGGTGCAAATAGGTGCCCTGCAGGCCGTTCGCCACGATGGCCGCCGACGTCAGCGGCAGCAACGTCTTGGCCGCGCGCTTGCTGAAGACCCCGGCGACGCCGGCGCCGAACCCGACCGGGCCGAGCGCGACGGGCCACCACATCATCGCGTTGCCGAAGCTCGCCCGATCGTGCTCGAAGTAGATCTCCGCCGCGGTGATCACCGAGCCGATCGCGGTCAGGCCCGACAACGACCGTTCGAAGCGGCCGGTCTCGATGTTGTGGACGACGCGGTCGATGCCATGAACCGTTTTGGCGGTCCTAGTTGCCATGACTGCCGGGAAGGAACTCTTGCGCCTTGAGCTTGACGCCTTCCTTGATCACGTCCCACCGATCGGCGTCACCGCGCACGACGGCACCGATCATGTTCTCGATCTGGTCGAGCGTGGCGTGCGGCGGGATCGGCGGCACCGCCGGGTCGGTGACGAACTCGAGCAGGCACGGGCGGTCGGCAGCGAGCGCCTTGCGCCACGCAGTGGCGATCTCGTCCGGGTTCTCGACGAGCACACCTTCGAGTCCGATGCTGCGCGCGTAGTGGGCGTACGGGAAGGACGGCAGGTGCTGTGAGGGCAGGAACTGCGGCGCGCCTTCCATCGCGCGCATCTCCCAGGTGACCTGGTTGAGGTCGTTGTTGTGGAGGACCGCAACGATGAGGCGGGGGTCGCTCCACTCCTGCCAGTACTTCGAGATCGTGATCAGCTCGTTGAGGCCGTTCATCTGCATCGCGCCGTCGCCGACGAACGCGATCGCGGGCCGACCGGGGTTGCTGAACTTCGCGCCCACCATGTAAGGAACGCCGTTGCCCATCGTCGCGAGCGTGCCGGACAGCGAACCGCGCATCCCGGGCCGGATCTTGATGTTGCGCGCGTACCAGTTGGCCGCGGAGCCGGAGTCCGCCGACATGATGACGTTGTCGGGCAGGACCTCGGACGCTTCCGAGAAGACCCGCTGCGGGTTGATCGGGTCGGCGCTGACCATCGCGGAGCGGCTCATCACGTCCCACCAACGCGCGACGTTCTTCTCGACGTCCTGCCGCCACGACCGGTCGCTCTTGTGCTCGATCATCGGGAGCAGATGCTTCAGCGTTGGCCCGGCGCTTCCGACCAGGTTGAGCTCGTACGGGTAGCGCATGCCGATGAACCGCGAGTCGATGTCGATCTGAATCGCCCGCGCCTGGCCGAACTCCGGCAGGAACTGGGTGTACGGGAAGTTCGAGCCGATCGTGATCAACGTGTCGCACCCGGTCATCAGCTCGTACGACGGGCGGGTGCCGAGCAACCCGATCGCGCCGGTGACGAACGGCAGCTCGTCGGAGATCACGTCCTTGCCGAGGAGCGCCTTCGCGATCCCGGCACCGGTCAGCTCGGCGAGCTCGATCACCTGGTCGGCGGCGTCCCGCGCGCCTTGACCGACCAGGATCGCCACCTTGGCGCCGGCGTTGATGATCTCGGCGGCCTTCGCCAGCTCGTGCTCGGGCGGCGTGAGCGTCGGCTCGGTGATGCCGAGGCTCGACGGCACCATCTTGAACGCGTGCGTGGGCGGTGAGTACTCGAGCTCCTGCACGTCGGCCGGGACGATCACCGCGGCAACCGTGCGCTGCGTCATCGCGGTCCGGATCGCGCGATCGAGAACGTTGGGAAGCTGCTCGGGAACCGTGACCATCTGGCAGTACTCGTTGGCCACGTCCTTGAACAGGCTGAGCAGGTCGACCTCCTGCTGGTAGGACCCGCCCATCGCGCTGCGGTTGGTCTGACCCACGATCGCCACGACCGGAACGTGGTCGAGCTTCGCGTCGTACAGGCCGTTCAGCAGGTGGATCGCGCCGGGACCGGACGTCGCGGCACAGACCGCGACCTTGCCGGAGAACTTCGCGTAGCCGACCGAGGCGAAGGCGGCCATCTCCTCGTGACGCACCTGGACGAACTTCGGCTGGTTCTCGGCACGTCCCCAGGCCGCCAGCAGTCCGTTGATGCCGTCACCGGCGTATCCGAAGACGCACTCGACGCCCCACTCGCGGAGCCTGGACAGGATCTGGTCGGCGACTGTTGGCATGATCGCCACATACCCGGCATTGCGGTCGCCATTCCGCGCAGCGACCAATGCGCTGCGAACGGTTGCCGCAGCTGGTGTCGACTCAGCCGGACAGAGCGGGTTGAGTGTGCCGCAGCGATCCGCGCTGCCGCGGGAGCGCCGGACGATGTGTCAGCGCGTCCGCCAGCGGTCCGGGATGCGCAAACAGGAAACCCTGGCCGGTGGCGCAGCCGAGGTCCGCGAGCGCCCGCGCCTGGTCGAGCCGCTCGACCCCTTCCGCCACGGTCTCGAGACCGAGTGCGTCGGCCAGCCGGATGACCGCGGTCACCAGAGCGCGGCCGCCCTTCTCGTGAATCCGGTCGACGAACGCGCGGTCGATCTTGAGCTCGCACAGCGGCAGCTTCTGCAGGTAGGCCAGCGAGGAGAAGCCGGTGCCGAAGTCGTCCAAGCTCAGCCCCACCCCGAGCCCGGCCAGCTCGGTCATCGTCGCCTGGGCCGCATCCGCGTCGGCGAGCAGCGCCGACTCGGTGAGCTCCAGGCACAGCCGGGACGGTGGCGCACCGGTCTCGGCCAGCAGGGCCGCGAGGCCGTCCACGATGCCCGCCGACACCTCGTGCGCCGAGACGTTGACCGCGAGGCGCGGTAGTGGGTTGGCGCTCTTCTCGGCCGCGGCGAGTGCGCGGCAGACCTCGCCCAGCACCCACCGGCCCAGCGGCACGACCAGCCCGCTGTCTTCCGCCACCGCCATGAACGCGGCGGGAGCGAGCCGTCCCCGTTGCGGGTGGTTCCAGCGCACGAGCGCTTCCAGGCCGACCACCCGGCCGGTCATGAGATCGACCTGTGGCTGGTAGTCGAGGGTGAGCTCGCCGCGCTCGATCGCGAGACGCAGCTCGGATTCGGTCTCGAAGCGGTCGACCACCCGTTGCCGGGTGGCGGCACTGAACACCTCGGTGCGGTCGCGGCCGCCTTCCTTCGCGTGATACATCGCTGAGTCCGCGTCACGCACCAGGTTGTGCGCGGTTTCGGAGACCGCGTTGCCGGCGACCGCGGCGACCGCAGCCTCGGCGCACAGCTCCGAAGCGCCGATGCTCACGGACAGCACGATCTCGCGGCCGCCCACCACGATCGGCGCGGCGAAGCAGTCGTGCAGCCTGCGGGTCAGCGTGCGGATCGTCGCTGTGGTGACCGCCTCGGCAACGATGACGAACTCGTCTCCGCCGAACCGGCCGACGAGGTCCACCGGGCGCGAGCACTCGCGCAGGCGCTGTGCCACCGCGCGCAGCACCTCGTCGCCCGCGTCGTGGCCGAGGCTGTCGTTGACCAGCTTGAAGCGGTCGAGGTCGAGGAACAACACGGCGAGGGCCTGTCCGGTGTCGCGGCAGCGCTCGACCGCTGCGGCGAGCTCGTGGTCAAGCAGGGCGCGGTTCGGCAAGCCGGTCAGCGGGTCATGGGTGGCCCGCCGCTTCAGCTCCATCTCGGCAAGGCGGCGTTCCGTCACGTCGGTCAACGTGCCGGTCGAGCCGAGCGACTGGCCGTTGGCGTCCCGGAAGATCCAGGCATGGATCTCCATCCAGCGCACCCCGCCGTCCGCCGTCAGGTAGCGCGCTTCGAAGCGGCACTTGTCCTTGCCGGTCGTGATCGTCTCGATGAAGATGTCGAGGTTGCCCTGGCGGTCGTCCGGATGCACGAAGTCGAGGAAGTTCTCGCCCAGCGACGCGTCGACGTCGAACCCGAGTGCGCGCGTCCAGGCCGGGTTGAGATAGGTCCACCGCCCTTCCGGGTCGGCTTCGAAGATCACTTCTTGGACCGACTCGACCAGCCACCGGTAGCGGTTCGGGCTGGGCTTCTCTCCGACTCGAAGCGGACGGCGTACCTGCGGCACCGGCGTCCACCACGGAGGCGTCTGCGCCATGGCGATCTCTCCTGCTGGGGTGGGTCCAGCGTCCTTGGCGGGTCGCGGCCTGGCAATGACACGAAGTGACTAGGTCTGTCGGGCAACTGGCGCAAATGTCCCGCTTTGCGTGGAGCCGGAGGGCTACAGGATGCGAGACGCCCGGCCTTCCCAGTAGCGGTCGCGGATGCGGCGCTTGTAGAGCTTGCCGTTCGGGTCGCGCGGCAGCTCCGGGTCGAAGTCGATCGACCTCGGGCACTTGTACGACGCCAGGTTGGCCCGGCAGTACTCGACCAGCTCGGCGGCAAGCCCCTCGTCCGCGGCGATGCCATCGAGCGGCTGGACGACCGCCTTGACCTCCTCGCCGAACTCGACGTTCGGAACGCCGAACACCGCCGCGTCCGCGACCTTCGGATGCATGATCAGCAGGTTCTCGGTCTCCTGCGGATAGATGTTGACTCCGCCGGACACGATCATGAACGTCGATCGGTCGGTCAGGTAGAGGTAGCCGTCGGAGTCGACGTACCCCATGTCGCCGAGGGTGCGCCAGCCGTTGGCGTTCGCGACCGACATCGTCTTGTCCGGGTCGCGCCAATACTCGAACGGTGGCCCGCCTTCGAAGAAGATCTCGCCGGTCTCGCCGACCGGCAGCTCGGTGCCGTCCTCGCCGAGGACGTGGATCGGGTTGAGCGGCAGCCCGACCGAACCCGGATGTGCGAGCCACTCCTGCGGCCCGATCATCGTGCCGGCGAACCCCTCGGTCCCGCCGTAGTACTCGTGGATGATCGGGCCGAACCAGTCGAGCATCGCCCGCTTCACGTCGACCGCGCACGGTGCCGCGGCGTGCAGGACGCACTGCAGGCTGGACACGTCGTACCTGGCTCGTACGTCGGCCGGCAGCTTGAGCATCCGGACGAACATCGTCGGCACGAACTGCGCGTGCGTGACCCGGTGCCGCTCGATGAGCCGCAGCGTCTCCTCGGCGTCGAACTTCGGGACCATGACCGTCGCGGCGCCGACCCGGTTGACCGCCATCGTGTAGTTGACACCCGCCGCGTGGTAGAGCGGCGCGGGCGAGAGGTACACGCTGTCCGCGGTCGCGGCGTACCGGTGCAGCAGGGCGCTTTCGAGCACGGCCTGCGCCCACGAGCCGTTCTCGGTCGGCAGCGGGCGGCGGATTCCCTTCGGCCGACCGGTGGTCCCGGACGAGTAGAGCATCTCTGATCCGTCCGAAGCCGGAGCCTCGGTCTCGACCGCCGCGAGCGCGGCGTCGTAGATCGTCCAGCCGGGCCAGTCGGCGCCGACCGCGACCCGCGCGGCGAGCGCCGCGGTGTGGTCGAGCAGATCGGTGGCGAGCCGCTGCATCGATCCGTCGATGAACAGGGCCCGGGCCTGGCAGTCGTCGACGATGTAGGCGACCTCGTCGAACGTCAGATGCGTGTTGACCGGCACGTAGTAGAGGCCGGACAGCTGGCAGCCCCAGGCGACCTCGAGGAACTCGCGGCGGTTCGGCAGCATCAGTGCGACGGCGTCGCCACGGCGCAGACCCGCCTCGTAGAGCAGGCCCGCGACGCGGCGGGCCCGGTCGTGCAGCTCGCCGTAGGTCACCCGCGCGTCACCAGGGCCGAGGATCGCCACCGCCTCCGGCCTGGTCGCAGCGTGGTCAGCGATGTTCACGGCCCGGCACGATATCGCCGGACAGGACGCTCACCGGAGTCGACAACCCGTACGACCTACCGCACACCCGCCCGCGCGCGACCTGCTGCGGTTGGAAGTAGTGCGTCGTCGCGGTGACCTGCGGCGGGCTGGCGCTGGTCACGGCATTCGCCGACGTCGGTGCGGTCCCGCGGATCTGGAAGCGGACCACCTTGGTGAACTGGCAGTTCGCCGCCACCGACTCGATCGTGAACTCGACCGGGGGAGGCGTCACGTGCGTGTTGAGGTTGTCGAGGCCGCCGGCGCCGGTCGACCCTTCGATCAGCTTGATCAGTGAGCCGGTCTGCAGCGACGCGTCCGCGTTCTGGGCGTGGAGGTGCCCGGCGTCGATCTGGCGGACCCGGCCGGAGAGGTCCTCGGCGGCGCGGTCGGCAGCGATCGGCTCGTGGCTCGCGACGATGTCGAAGGTGGCATTCGGCGGGACCGAGCCGAGCGCACCGTCGACGGTCTCGGTTTCCAGGTCGTGGACCACGCGCGGGTCGTTCGATCCGAACTCGTCGGCACCGCCGTACACCCGAGGATCTGGGATCGCGGCGATCCGCAACCCGTAGGCGTCCATCTGCTGCGCGGAGACGATCGAACCGCCCAGGTTGTCCGAGACCTTCGTGCCGAGCACGGTGACTCCCGGCACCTTGCGCATGATCCGCACGGTCGTCGGCGAGTCATGGTTGCCGGCGATCCAGATCATCGGCGCGATCGACGTGAGACCGCGCAGCTGCTTCAGGTAGGTCGGGGTCATCTCCAGCGCGGTGCCGAACTCGGCCTCGTCGCCGGTGTTGACGATCAGCGCGACGTGGAAGCTCTTCGCGTACTCGCTGACGATCGGGTACGTGCTCGCGAGGTGCATGTCGGACACCCACAGCACGTTGAACTCGGTCGGCGGCACGTTGCTGCGAGTGATGCGCTGCTGAAGGTTCGCCTGGATCGCGCTCACCGCGCTGAGCACGTCCGTCGCCTTCGAGTGCGCCTGGTAGTAACGCTGGAGCTGGTTCGGGAACAGCTGCAACGCCGCGAGCGTGCCGCTCACCTGTGACCGCCGGGTCCACCCCGGGTTGAACGTGACAACGCCGATCTGCACCAGCAACACCGTGACGATGCCGGCGCCCAGAAGCTGGACGCCACGGTGCCGCAACTCGTGTGCGCGATGCGGCAGGCGGCGCAGATGGCGGATCGCCAGGTTGACCGTCGCCGCGGCCACCATCCCGAGCAGGATGCCGATTGCCGCCTCGCCGACCAGCCAGGCCGCGATCTGCGGCAGCTGGTCGACGAGGTCGGCACGCAGCCGGCCGGCGTACTTCGCCGGGTGCGGGGCGGCCACCGAGGACAGCCGCACCAGATCCAGGTTGACCGGAGCGAGATGCACGCCGACCGGAAGCCAGTCGATGTGCGGGAACGTCCAGCTGCCGAACGACGTGTCGGCGGACAGGCCGCGACGGGTGACCACGCTGCCCTGCACGACGAATCGGGTGCCGGCCGCGGTCAGGTGATACGGGAACAGCGACAGCATCGCCGCCATACCGCCGAGCGGGAGACCGAGGCGCAGGATCCATCGTCCGAGCGCCGCGGCCACCTGCGGGAGGACGCGCGGCAGCCACCGCCGCGCGCGCGTCATCCGAACCGCCACACCTCATCTTTGTGCCCACGACCGGCCGGCTGCGCGCATCCCGCTGGCCGAGGTCTGCCGGTCAGGCCGGGATCGCGGGCCTCGGACCGTGCACCGCCTCCGGCACGGGGAGCAGCTCACCGATCTCGACGCCCCCGTCGCGGCTGAGGGTCGGGCAGCCCTCGGCGAGCGCGACTGCCGCGTCGAGGTCCGGTGCCTCGACCAGCGAGAAGCCACCGAGGTCGGTGCTCGCGCGGTCGCACTCGCCGACGCTGCGGCTCGCGCCGACCGGCTGGCCGACGCTGACGACCGCCTCGCCGATCGCACCGAACCATTCGCGCCACAGCGCGGAGGCCTCGGGGGTTGGCTGGTAGCCCTTCGGGCTGCGGTAGGAGAACACGTACGTAGCCATTTGCTGCCTCTTTCGGTCCAACCGTGACCCGTCGGTCGACGGGCAGCGAGGTAGACCCCGTCGTACCCGCGAAGTGGGCGCGCCCGGACCGCCCAGTTTCGCCGGTCCCCGGTGTCAACAGACAACGGAGGCCGACCCGGTCGATCGTCATGACGTGAGGAAGTGGTGATGCGAGGGTGTCGACGTGAGTGCGGAGCTGCTCGACCGGGCGAGGGGCGGCGACGAGGTCGCGTTCGCCGACCTGGTCGCGCCGCACCGCCGCGAGCTGCACGTGCACTGCTACCGGATCCTCGGCTCGGTGGCGGACGCCGACGACGCGTTGCAGGAGACGCTGCTGTCGGCCTGGCAGGCGCTACCCGCGTTCGAGGAGCGGTCCTCGCTTCGGACCTGGCTGTACCGGATCGCGACGAGTCGCTGCCTGAACCAGCTACGCGCCGGCCGGCGTCGTCCGCAGCGGGCCCCGAACGTGCTGCCGGCTGAAGCCCGGCCGCCGGCGCCGACCAGGCTCAACGAGATCACCTGGCTGGAGCCCTACCCGGACCTGCTGCTCGACGAGCTCGCCGACCCCGACCCGACCCCCGAGGCATTGATCACCTCACGCGAGTCGATCTCGCTCGCGTTCGTCACGGCGTTACAGATCTTGCCGCCGCGGCAACGCGCCGTACTGATCCTTCGTGACGTCCTGGACTTCTCCGCGCGCGAGGTCGCGGAGATGCTCGAGACGACCGAGCAGTCGGTCACCAGCGCGTTGAAACGGGCGCGTGCCACGGTGCACTCGGATCCGGCGCGCACCAACCCGGAGGTGGAGCAGGACCTTGTCGACCGGCTGGTGACTGCCTTCGAGACCGGGGACGTGCCGGCGCTGGTCGCGCTGCTGACCGAGGACGCGCGGCTGTCGATGCCGCCGGTGCCGCTGGAGTACGAAGGCCGCGACCTGGTCGGCGAGTTCTTCTCGGTCGTGGCGTTCCGGCAAGGCCGCCGGTTCCGGATGGTGACGACGCGGGCCAACGGGCAACCCGCGCTCGCGGTCTATACGCGTGATCCGCATGGGGGGATCGCCCACGCGTTCGGGCTGCTGGTCATCGGGATCCGCGACGACAAGATCGCGACGATCACGCGATTCGACAACGCGGTGATCGGGCCGTTCGGGTTGCCGCGCACGATCGCCGACTGACCGAGCCTGCGCCGGCAGAATCCGATGCACCTTGAGGCTGGGAACTCGCCGACACCGCTTCGTGGCCTCGTGGGTTGCTCATTCACCGCCTACTCCACGACGCGAAATCCGATGCGTTCGTACAGCGCGAGAGCTGGGTTCCCACGGGTTACCGCAAGGTGCAGTTCAGACTCGCCCAAGTCGGCGAGACGGCTCACGCTGAGCCGGATCAGCCAGCCCGCCAAGCCGCGCCGCTGCCACGCCGGCACGGTGAGGGCGAACGCCAGTAGCGGTGCGGAGTCGTGGACGATGTCATTGACGACGATCACGGCAGCGACCAGACGACCTTCAAATGCTGCCGTAAGGCTCGCATCCCAGATGAGCGGGCCCCACCTTCCCGCGAGGGTTGACTCGGCATCCGCGATGGCGTCTTGTTCGTCCGCGTACTCATCGTCGATCGTGCCGCGGTAAGCCGCCCACATGAGCTCCCCAAGGTCCGTCGCATCCCACTCGGACAGCGGGCGGCAAACAGCACCGGGCGGGATCGCGTCCGATACCGGCGGCAGGGAGGTCGGCCTCAGGCACAGATGCAGGGCGTCGCGAGCCATCGGGCGACATTACGGCGCGGGAGAGCAAAGACGCACGGTTCGCGGCGGCACGTTTCGGCCATCGCGCGATCGCATGACCTGAGCTATCCCGGTCGTGACGAATCCGCCGAGACCGGTTCCGGGTCCAGACGAGGCAGACGTCGGTCGAGCCAGCACGGCAGCCACCAGTTATAGCGACCAAGCAGCTGCATAGTTGCTGGCAGCAGGAGGCTACGGACGATGAGCGCGTCGACCGCGATCGCGACGGCCATCGCGAGCCCGAACATCTTCACGGTGCGGGCGTCAGCGAACACCAGCGAGGCAAACAGGACGATCATCACGGCGGCACCTGCGGTGACGATGCGTCCGGTCGCCGCGAGCCCTTCGGTGACTGCGGTGCGGTTGTCGGCGGTGATGTCCCATTCGTGGCGGATACGGGATACAAGGAAGACCTCATAGTCCATTGACAGCCCGAATACGACCGGGAAAAGCAGTAGGGGCAGGAATGCCTCGAGCGGACCTGGTTGATCGACGCCGATCAGCCGCAAGCCCCAGCCCCACTGGAAGACCGCAACAACGACGCCGAAGGCGGCGGCCACGGAAAGCAGGTTCATCACGCCCGCCTTGAGTGGGACAACCACGGACCGGAACAAGACGAGCAGCAGGAGCAGCGAGATGCCGATCACCGCCGCGAGCACGTACGGCATCGACCGGCTGACCGCGTGTGCGAGGTCGGCGTTGATCGCCGCGCTCCCGCCGACATCGATCGTGACGCCCTGGCGGCGCAGCCTGTCGGCCACCGGCCCGCGCAACTGGCGTAGAAGGTCGGTTCGTTGCGCCGCGCTCGGTGGGCTCGCCGCATAGACGTCAACGGCAATGACCCGCCCGTCGGTCGAGAAATCGGTCGGTCCGAGTCCTGCCACCCCGGGTGTACCGGCGAGGGTGGCGCGGGTGAGGTGTGCCGCGTCCGTAACACCCGCCAGGCCATGCGAACCGGTAGACCTGGCGACAACGGTAAAGGGTGACGTCACTCCGGGTCCGAATGCCTGGGTCGTATATGTGTAGGCGCGGTGCGCTGGTGTGCTCGTGTTGTCGGTGCTCGCGTCGGCGTTGCCGACACGAAGCGCGAGCGCGGGCAGGGCCAACAGCAAGAGCATCGCCACGGCTGAGCCAGCCGCGAGCAGCGGACGGTCCTGGACATGTCGCGCCCAGTTGGCCCACCAAGCGGAGCGTTCCCCCAACTGCCCGCGCTGCATCTTCGGTAGGCGCCAGCGATCCAGGTTGCCGCCGAGCCGACCCAGCATCGCCGGCAGCAGCGTCACCGCCGAGATAACCGTCGGCACAACCACGACGGACACCCCGACTGCCAAACCGTGCACGAAGGGCAACGGAACGGTATAGAGACCCAGCATTGCGACGATGACCGTCGAGCCAGCGAAGATGACCGCCCGCGCGGATGCGTGCATCGCCAGTTCGGTCGCCACGTCAGGTGCGAGACCGAATCGGGCCGCCGCGCGGTAGCGAGCAAGTACCAGCAAGGCGTAGTCGATTCCGACGCCGAGTCCCAACGTGGTGGCGACTTGCGTGGCAAAGGTCGGTATGGCAATGAGGTGGCTGAGCAGCGCCATCGCGCCTAGGCCAATACTCAACGCGAGGCCCGCGGACATCAGCGCCATCGCTACCGCAACTGCCGAACCGAAGCCGATCAGTAGTACGACGATCGTGGCAAGAAGCGCTATCGATTCGCCCGCCGAGGGGGCATAGGCCTGGGCGTTCTCACTCGCCTGCCCGACCAGACCGACGGCGAGCACGGGGCCGGTTGCCCGATCGGCAACCGCTAGGACCTGTCGCACCGAGGAGGTCGGTACCGCGTCGGTCGGCTCCCGGAACCGCAACACCGCAACGGCCGTTCGGCCGTCGGTGGAGATCTTCGCTTCACTGCGCGAGACTGGATCGTCCACTGACGCCACGTCGGGCACGGCCCGCAGCTGGTCCGTCATCTGGGTAATCGCGGCCCGCGATTGGGAGCTGCGAAGCGATCCGTTCATCGCGTGTACGACCAGCAGCTCCCGGTCACCCTGATAGCCGGCGAAATGCGAGTGGAGTGCATCCGTCGCGCGCTGCGAGTCGGTGCCCGGCAACCGGAAGTCCGTGCGGTACTGCCCACCCGCCAGCAAGAGAACAGCAATCGACGCCGCGCCAGCGAGCAGCCAGCCGATGCCGACAGCGGACGCATGTCGAGTGCACCACCCAGCAATCCACGCGGAAGAGGAACGTCGCGCGCTGACCTGCGCCGAATGAGAACGCGACTGCTCGCCACCAGGCACTGGTCCTGCATACCGCTCGGTATCCCGGATACCGGAGCGAATGGACATGGACGGACCGTACCGCTCGGTATCTGATTGTCAAGACGGGATCTCGCGGCATGATGCAGGTGTGCCAGTTGAACGCCTCACCCCGGAACGGCGCCGTCAACTGACCCGGGATGCGCTAATCGAGGCTGCCACCGAGGTCTTCACCCGCAAGGGCTTCCAGGCAGCATCCCTGGAGGAGATCGCTGATGCGGCCGGATTCACGAAAGGAGCGATCTACTCCAACTTCGGAAGCAAGGAAGAGCTCCTGCATGCCGTAATCGGGCACATCGAAGACCGAGGGCTCGCCGGAATCGCCGACGCCCTCGATACCGAAGGTCAGAACGATCCGGAGCACGGCGCCCTCGCCGCCGCCCGACCTTGGGAGAAGCTGCTCGGCCGGTCCAACGACCTACTCGCGTTGTCCCTCGAGTTACGGCTCTATGCGATCCGCAATCCCCACGCGCGTAAGCGCATCGCGAAACTTGAGCGAGAGGTCAGCGATCACCTCGCGACGTTCATCGAAGACGCGTTCGTCCGCCAGCAGCGAACGCTGCACATTTCTGCAGTCGATCTCGCCGATCTCGGTCGGGCGGGCGTCGACGGGCTCGAGCAACTCGCCGCCATCGACCCATCCCGCGCCGCGCACTACCACCGACTCGTCGAGATGCTGTTCGTACTGCTGGCGAAGGCTGCCAGCGAAGCGTGAGGCCGGCAGCCGACTCGTCGCAGACGGCAATCCGTTTGCAGCGCGGCAGGGCATGGTTCGCAGGCCTGCGCGCCGACTGACCCGCGCTCGTGTCACGGCAGCGAGCGAATGAGCTCGATGAGCTCTTCTCGCTGATAGCCGTGATTGTGGGCGAAGCGAAGGAGGTCGCGGGCTCGCGCTTGTACGGCGGATCGCTGTGGCGAGCCGACGACTGAGACACCACGGCCGCGGCGGAACTCCAACAGTCCCTCGTCCCGCAATGTCCGTAGGGCACGCAGCACGGTGTTGGTGTTGACGCCGAGAACAGCCGCGAGGTCGCGGGCAGGTGGAAGCCGCTCGCCCGAGCGGGCCTCGCCGTCGGCGATGGCACGGCGGATCTGGGCGCACACCTGGTCGTGCAGCGGGAGAGGGTCGCGACGGTCGACCTTGACGTGCAGCATGGTGCTAGTCAAAGTAGCACTATGTCCCCGACCTCTCCGTCGCTCGCGGACCTGCAGCGCGCGCCCGCCGACGCCGAGGTCTTGATCGAGGAGGCGCGGCAGCGGCAGCGCCGACGACGACGCATCGGACTGGCGGCAGCCATCGTCGTTGTCCTTGGCGCTGGCAGCTATTTGGCCGCCGACTCCGGGTCCAGCTCCGCCAGCAACTCCCCTCATCGGACGGGCGTCACATCGCCGAAGCCGCCCGGCGGGCCGGCGGTCAACATCACCGCGTTTCATGGGCACGGCTTTCTGGCGTTCATCTCCCGCAACGCGCTGTGGCTACTTGACGGCACCAGCGATTCGCTGCGCCGATTGCCCACCGGCGGTGGCCAACCGCAACGGCCGGCGTTCTCCGCTGACGGCAAGTGGCTGAGCTACGCGTCCACCTCGGGACACCACGGCGGGCAGTACCGGGAATGGCTGGTGCGCGCGGACGGCCGCGGCGTGAGGTCATTCCGCCTGCGTGGTGATACGACGATCATCGGCTGGAGCCCGCACGGCCACCGGCTCGCCGAAGCCCGCGCCGACCGGCGGACGCGAAGCACCTTGAAAGTTGTGAACCCCGCCGGTGGGAGCCGCACGCTCGGTACCGTGCGCGGCCTCTGGGACGCGGCTTGGTCCCCCGACGGCCAGCAGATCGCCGTCACCACGAGCGGCGCGGTCACCGGCACCACCCGACTCCTCACCTACCCCGCCATGGGTGGGACACCGACCACCTGGCTAACACGCGCCTTCCGCCACGCGCCACTCAACGGCATGCAACAGCCACTGCTCGACATCGCCGGGTGGTGGCCCGACCACGGCATCGGCGTCTGGGTGATCGGAAACGGCGCGGTGTCCACCAACGATCAGGCGCCGCTCGACCTCATCGCCCGGCCCAACGCGGCGCCGCGCCTGCTCGGCAGCACACTTCTCGGCCGTGACAGCACTACGGTGACCAGCTCGCGCACCGGCTGGCTCGCCCTGGTCGACAACACGCCGCGCGCGTTCGGGCGGCTGATCTGGCAGGGCAAGCACGTGCTGGTCTGCGCCCCCACCTCGGACACGTGCACGCGACCGCCCATATCCCCGGGCAACGTGTCCCTGGATCCCAGCTGGTCCCCTGACGGACACACCCTCGCCTTCATCGCCGCACCCGGCCGCCGATCAGCCGGCTTCCCGCAGCCCGTCGTCAAGCGGTGGTACGCCGCACACCGGCTCGAGCTGTACGACGCGGTCAGCGGCCAGCTTCGCAGTGTGCCCGCCGCCGATGGAGTCAGCGCGCCGCAGTGGTCCACGAATGGCGACAGCCTGATCTACGCAGCCGATGACGGCATCTGGCTTCTCCCCACGCTCACCGCGAAGCCCGTTCGCGTCGCCACTCCACTGTTCCCCAGCAACGCCTGGCCGACCTACTACGGGCAAGTCAGATGGTCCAGCCAGTTCGCATGGAGTCCGAGCTAGCCGGCCTTACACGGTTCCCTACCCACGCCGAGCAACAAGATCGGACACCCTGCGGAGGGCGTGGGATTCGAACCCACGATGCGAGTCACCCCGCATAGCGGTTTTCAAGTTCGCTGTTCGCGCCGCTCTGACCTGGCAGGCTCAATGTCTCCGCAGGTCAGCGGCCCGCGCCGTTGTCCGCTGTCCACCGCTGGCGACCGATGCGTGCCACTGCTAATGGCACGCGACTGGCACGGACTCGGTCAGGCGTTTTCAGGTGCAAGCCGTCGCACGGCCTCGACGAACCCCGAGACTCCGCAACGCTCCAACCGACTCAGTAGGCCCGCCAGATCGGATGGGGGGTGAGCCATGTCCGCAGCCTGCTGCTGCATCACCTCTAGTGCAACGCTCGGACGTAGGTCTAGCTGGTCGAGCAGGAACTCGTCTGGATGGCGCGCTTCGACGCCAGAGGGCATCAGAGCATGATCCGGAAAGTGCTTGAGGTTGAAGGTCACTATCGCCTGACCGCCACCCGCGATGGCGGCGGCGAGGACATGCCTGTCGTCTGGGTCTGGAAGATCCAAGCCGGCGGTGACGGCCTGCCACCCGCTGACGCTCGCGTCATCGAACGCAGAATTCATTGCGTCGAGCCGACGCTGGATTCGCTCCTCGGGGATGTCCGTGTGAATGCGCATGACGGCGTAACGGACTTCGTCGAGGATCCGATCCGACCACAGTGGCCGGAAGAATCCCGCCTCGGCCATCCGCAACAGCGTGTCGCAGAGTGCGTTCGGAACGAGCACGCAGGCATCGAGGACAGCGGCGTACATCGCTACGCGTGCTTCGCGCGACCCTCTGCCAACGCCGCCTGGAATTCCTCTGGCGATGCGTCGTAGAGACCGAGGTCCTGGGCGTCCTGGGTCAGCTCCCGGAGCACCTGACGCTGCTCGTCCCGGCGAAGCGCCTGGAACGCCAACAGGTCGCTAAGGCGTATACGCCGATGCCGACTCGGCGTCTCGAAAGGGATCTTTCCCGCTTCAAGGAGCTTGATGAGCGTGGGCCGGCTGATGCCCAACAGGTCCGCCGCTTCCTGGGTGGTCAGCCGCTGACTGAGCGGGGCGAGAGTGACTGCCTGCCCGCGGCGCATCGCGGTAACAACCGTCGCCAGCAGCCCCCGCAGCTCGCTGGGCAGTTGGACTGACCTCCCTGAGGCACCGGTGAGCGCGACAGGCTCGTCGTCCGCCAGAACCGCCTGGGCAGCCTCAAGTGACTCGACATCATGCGACGGGAGAACCGTCTGCTCTCGAACTGCGCTCATGACTGCCTCCCCAGATAAAGTCAGTATGCCCTAAATCGAAAGAATCGCAACCCGGCTTGAGCGACATTTTGGCTGGCCCTAGGCCGGGGGCTTAGACCACCCTGCGTCGCCCCCGTTGGAGCCGGGGCCTCAACTGGTCGGCGGCAGGCCCGCACAAGTCAGCGACTCGGCGCTGTGAGGCCCAGCCGTTCGAACCTCGCAAAGTGGGCCCGGCGGACACTTCGAGGCGCGATACTTCACGGCTGGAGGTGTCGCGGCTTATGCGCGTTCTGGGCGTGCAGTGCACGACAAAGCACGCCTTCCTAACGGTGGTTGAAGAAGGCAGCGTCATCCCCGCTGGACCGCAGCGCCTCGCGGCCGCGCAATCCATGGACGAGGATCACGCCCTATGGGGCACCCTCGCCACCTTTGGCGAGGCGCTGGACGAGGTGAAGCCGGACCGCATCGCGCTGCTTCTCCCGGGGACCGGCGAGAACTCCAAGGGACCGCATAGCGCATGGGCGCCGCGCATCGAGCTCGAGACCTTGCTTCGGATGGCCGCCGCCCAGCGCGACCTCCCGGTATCCCGCCTGGCTAGAGCCACGGTGCTAGCGAGGCTTGGGCTGCCTCGTAAGGGCAAGTTCGAGGAACTCGTCAAGCCAGTGTCACAGCCAGTCGGCGACTACTGGGCCGCTGGACGCTTGCTCGCTGCAGCTGCCGCGATCGCCGAGGCGAACTGATGCCGCTGCACGGGGAGGGGGCCCGTAAGACGTACGTCGGGCACCGTGAGATCGCGAACAGCGTATGGGTCGCTCGGCACGAGATCCTCGGCGAGAACTGCATCCAGAAGACGTACGCGCCGGCGGGCCGCGAAGACGCCATCGCCTTTGCTGAGCCGCGGCTCTTGAACGACCTAGATCACCCGCACATCACGCCTCTGCGCGAGGCACAGTTCGATCCGCACAGGTCGGGCCACGTGACGTTGGTCATGCCCGTCTACGAGGGCGGCAGTATTCACGACGCCATCTCAGCCGACGGCCACCGATTCTCAATCGGCGAGGCGGTCACAATCCTCCAAGACATCGCGGGAGCTCTTGCCTACCTACACGTGACGAAGGGCTACGTCCACCGTGACCTCAAGCCGAAGAATGTCCTGTTGGACCTTGCTCGGCAGCGCGGCTACCTCGCAGACTTCGGCTCCGCCGCCAGGCTGGATGCCACGACATCGACCGCGCAGGCAGTGCGAACGACCGCGCTCTACCAGGCCCCGGAAGCGGCAGCAACCGGCCGCGTGGGCATGGAAGCAGACATCTATGCCCTTGGCCTGACTGCATTCGAGATGTTGAACGGGCTGTTCCCCTACGAGGAACTGGACGCGGCGGACGTAGACCGGCGGATCAATGCCGGCCGCCGGTCACTGCCGGATCGACTGCTTGCGCCCGCAGCGTTCGCGCCGCACGTCCCAGACCAGCTGCGGCGACTCATCAGGAGCATGATCGACGCACGGCCAGCGGCGAGGCCGACAGCCATGCAGTTGCTCCGTCAACTGCGGGCGTTGAAATGCGTCGACTGGCGTCACGCAGATGGACCCGGGCTTGACGGTTCCTGGCGTGGAGGATGGCCGCCGCGGCAGCGACCGGAGCGACAGACGGAACTCCTCGTGACATCACGGCTACTTGCGGCCGGACGTGACCGGGGAAAGCGCAGGGTTGAGGCCCGCTATCGCACCGCGACGAGCGGCGGTTGGCGCACAGTGGGGGTGGGGCCCTCGACATGCGGACGCCAGGACGCCGCCGCAGTCTCCGCGTTTTTCAGCGCCGTCGACGCCCACGTAGCCAAGCGTTGGCCGGCATAGGTCAAGACGCCAGCTGTTTCCGGCGGCAATGCAAACAACTCGCGACGCGCCAGTGCAGCGGCAGAGGTGTCGACAACCCATCGCGCGGTGTAACCCGCGCCTTCAATCGCCATGAAGCCGTCGAGCGCCAGGTTGCCTAGTACGGCCTCCACGCCCGGAACCGCACGGTAAGTGTCCGGATCCGGGAAGCCCTCGGCGGTCACATCGAGTGGCAGCCCTAGTCGGGCGGCTTCGGTAACCGCCATTAGGACAGCCCGGTGCACCGGCCAGCTGACGCCGACGGGTAGCGCTTCCACGGCTCCAGCTGCGATGATCGTACGGATCAGATAATCCATACGTTCTCGATACATATGTTGAACCTACTTCTCGTTTGGGCGGCGCCATGCCAGACACTCCGGTCGCGGCGGATCAGCTGATTCGCGAGACGCCGCAAAAGCAGGCTGCGATCGCGTGGCCGCTACCCATCGACGAGCGACTCGACCAGTTGCTCCAACAAGCTGACGCTGCAGGGGAGAACACAACTCGCAAGGAGCTCGCCGCAGCCGTGATCGCAACAACGAGCCTCACCGATGCTCAACTCGGCAAGATGCTGCGGCAGTACAGGACGATGCGGGTCGCGGAACTACTTGTCGCCCCTACCGGGTCCAACGTGATCTCAATCAGCCGGAAGAAGCCTGGCCGGCGGACAAGCGTCCAACGTCAGGACACCTAAACACCGCCTAGCCGTCGCCCTACCCTCGCACCCGGCCAGCGGCTATGAAGGCGTCGAGGTCTGACCGGTGGATCCGGACGTACTTGCCGATCTTGTGGAAGGGGATGCGGCGTTCTTGCACGAGCCGGCGAACGAAGCGCACCGGCGTGCCCAACTCGGTGGCGGCCTGTTCTACGGAGAGGAGAGGGGACATCCGGACCTCCAAGGGCGTTGAGGAAGGTCCAAAGGCTCGCCGAAGTGCGCACCAGAAACGTCACCGCGCCACGGGCGTGAGCGACGGGAACTTGTGCCCACCGTCGGGTCTCACGCCGCGGCGTCGCCAGGGCTAACTCGACGGCCCCGTCTAGTCCGCCGCGATCTCCGTCCGCCCACCTCCCACGCGCCGCGCGCTGCCGAACAACCCGCACCACCAAGCGCACACACTTGTCTCTCCGAGACTGACCGGGTCGGTCAGACTCGACCAGGGAGCGAACGGAGCCAGCGGCGGCACTCGTCAACCTCGTCGGGAGGGCCGAGGTGCGTCATCTGCGACTCGACCTCGGCGTCTGGTGAGTCACCCGTAGAGATCACGATGTACTCGCCCGTCACCCAGCTCGCGCTCCGCCGCATCTCGCTGATCAGGTGCTCGTCGGCTGCCGTCCAAGCCCGAGCGCGGTCCGAGAACTCGCCGAGGTACGCCGTGGTGCGCGCGTCGTAGACCCGGCAGCCGCGCACCACGGTCTCCAGCGTGCGGCGCACCACGACACGCTGTAGCCGCACCACGGTGATCTGTGGATAGCGCGCCCCCGTGGTGCGACCGCGTGGTGACGTTTGTGGTGCGCCTGCGGATGACGCTCCCATCCACAGATCGCGCACCACACCCGGAGATCGGGCGCAGAGGTGCGACGGTCGCACTCCGGGAGGTGTGGCATGGGCCGGCGCGTGTTCGGGAGCATTCGACTGCTCCCCTCCGGTCGATACCAGGCGAGGTATCCGGGTCCGGACGGCCGGCTCCGCGCGGCACCGCAGACCTTCGAGACCAAGGCCGACGCGTCTCAGTTTCTGTCGGGCGTCGAGACCGACATGCTCCGAGGGCAATGGAACGACCCGCGAGCGGGAGCCACATCACTTCGCCTCTACGCCGACGCCTGGCTGGCGGAGCGGCGAGTGAAAGGTCGACCGATGGCGCCGCGCACGCGCGACACGTACCGGCACAGCCTCGACGCGTGGATCCTGCCGACGCTCGGCGATCTGCCTCTGACGAAGATCACTCCAGCCGTTGTCCGCAAGTGGCACGCAGAGACAAGTGCTGCAACCGGCGTGACAGCAACGCGCCAGGCCTACGCCCTACTGCGGGCGATCCTGAACACGGCTATCGCCGACGACCTGATCCTCCGCAACCCGTGTCGCATCCGCGGCGCCGGGCAGCCGCACAGCCCGGAGCGACCGCTGGCCGACCTCGAGACTGTCACCAAGCTCGTCGATGCGATGCCGGCACATCTCCGGTGCCTCGTGATCGTCGCGTTCTGGGCGCACGCGCGCCTCGGTGAACTGCTCGGACTGCAACGCGGGGATGTCGACCTCACTGCCGGAACGATCCGCATCGAGCGCCAGGTCGTCGAGGTCGACGACATCGGTCCTGTGGTCACCGAGCCAAAGGTCGGCAGCCGTCGTCTCGTGCATCTGCCGGAACCGGCAGTCGATGCCCTGCGCGAACACTTGCTGCAACGAGGCCCTGCGCTCCCGACCGCGCGGATCTTCACGCGCCCTAACGGCGGCGAGCTTCGAGCCCACCACGTGCATCACGCCTGGCAGGCGGCGCGCAAGAAGGTCGGCGTCGAGGAACTGCACTTTCACGATCTGCGGCACGCGGGCCTGACGCTTTCCGCTCAGACTGGCGCCACTTTGGCCGAGGTGATGCGCCGCGCAGGCCACGTGTCGTCCGCTGCAGCGATCAGGTACCAACACGCGGCCGACAAGCGAGATGCGGAGATCGCGCGCCGGATGTCAGCCGTCGCAAGGAGCCGCGGTCGGGACGGTTAGCCGCTAGTCCATTCGAACCCAGTGGTGTCGGCGAGCGTCGCCGAAACCGGCCGCGCGTCCTCCGACGCCCACCGCCGGGCAGGCTCAAGCTCACCGCCCACGGGGCCCCGAAGCACCACACGCTCGCCGGACGGCCACAACGACACGAGCGCGGTGACGTGTCCCGAAATCGCGCCAACCCAGCCCCACACGACGCTGCGTTGCCCTGCCCGCTTGCGCAACTTTTCGCCAACCTGCGGCGCCTCCAGGATGCGAGCTTTGTCACCCGCCGTAGGGACGATCCAACGCCCGCTGTTGAGCAGCACCGGCGGGAGGTCGCCGTTTGGATCGCTGACGCGGCTGGTCAAGTCATCGCCGACGTACACGCTGGACCAACCCCCACCACGGTTCAGGTAGACGTAGCTCACCGACCGTTCGAGAATCCCGTCGTCCTGGTTCACGACAAGGCCGGAGCGAGCCACTTCGACTCGAGCAAAGGTCCCGTCGGAGACGTGCCACGACAAGCGCCGCTTCCAAGGCACGGCCTCTTCGGCGCCGGTCACCGGGTCAAACAGGATCGGCCGGCGTCCGCGCTCGCCGCCAGCCCACCACCGTTCGAGGAAGGCAGCGGACTGCGGCCGTACACCCTCTGGAGCGTCATGGCGCGTCCACTCACTGCCGTCGTACAGCCAGAGATGGTCATCGCCGAGCGCTACGCCTCGGCCGTCGCGAAGCATCTGTGCGCCGCGGCGGTTCGTGCCCGGCAGCGATGGCAGAGCAGGCTCGGCGGCGGTAGGCGAGAGGCGGACCCCAGATGGATGTTGGTCGATAACCAGGCCCTCGACGTCGAGGAACCGGCCGTACGCAGGGTGCTCGACCGGAAGCTCGTAGGGCAGCGCCGCGACTTCGACTGTGCCCGCGTCGGTCACGCGCGCAAGTGACAGGTGCCCACCATCGTTCAGCAGTAGGACCGGCTCGAGGACCACGGACGTAGCCTCTCGCGCCAGCACCGATAAGTCGGAATGGCACGCGAATGGCACGAGGCAACGGCTGGCAGAGGTCGATGGCGGTTGATTCGTCGCGTTAGCAGGTGAAACCGCAGGTCAGCGGAGGGCGTGGGATTCGAACCCACGATGACGCTTCCGCGCCATAGCGGTTTTCAAGACCGCCGCCATCGTCCACTAGGCGAGCCCTCCTGGCGTGAACAGGCTAGGCGACCCCTCGTATTCGCACGAAGTAGCACACAAAGTCGCCGCGAGCTGGGCGGCGCACGCTCGGACCAGCCGGTGGGGACGGACTTTGTGTGCTACTTCGAATGGCTGGCGATCATGGGTTGGCTGTGGTGGGGTATCCGGGTGCGTCGCCCAGCCGCCTTCGCGTTTCGTCGTGCCTTCGGTTTCGGTCCGGCGTTCGTCGCGATGGTTCTTGCGGCTGCCCTCATCCCGCTCGGCCCGGCCAACGCCGCCGCGCTCGCGCCGTCCGCCGGTGTGCACGGCGCCGACATCTCCTGGCCGCAGTGCCCCAAGGGCATGGGCATCAGGAAGCGGCGCACCGAGGGCCAGCCGATGCCGACCCGGGACGCGAGCTTCGTCGTCGTCGGAGTCACGAACGGCCCGGGCTTTCACCCCAACCCGTGCCTGGCCGAGCAGGTCGCGTGGGTGAAGGCGCATCAGCGTTACCTCGCGGCGTACGCGATGACGACGTACCCCCGAAAGAAGGACCGGGCCGCCTACGGCGGCGACGGCCCGTACGACGCCTCGACCGCTCGCGGCCGACTGCGCAACACGGGCTACGCCGAGGCGACCTTCAACCTGTCCAGCATGGCGGCCGCCGCCCTCACCGTGCCGATGCTCTGGGTGGACGTCGAGCCGTATCCGACCTTCCCGTGGAGCAAGAGCCACCGCAAGAACCGCATGGTGGTCAAGGCGGCGCTGCGCGCCTACACCGAAGCCGGCCTCCGGGTGGGCATCTACACCTATCCCAACGGCTGGAAGAACGTCGTCGGCTCGTGGCAGCTACCCGACCTGCCGACCTGGTCGACGATCGGTTCGGGTCACGCCGGACACGCCCTGCGCGCCTGCGGGCACGGGCCGAGCGGCGGGAGTGACTGGATCATGCAGTGGTGGCGTAACAACCGTGACAAGGACGTGATCTGCCCGGCCGCGGACGCGCAGGTCGCGGTGATGTTCGCCAGCCCGAGCTAACCCCGCGAGGACTGAACCCCCGGTGCAATGTGGCATTGCTTGCGTCATTATCGACGGATGCCGCTTGATCCGCAGATCGCCGCCATCCTGAAGTTCCTCGCCGACTCCGGCGCGCCGTCCATCGCTTCCGGGACGGTGGAGCAGGCGCGCGCGGGCTTCCGGGCCGGTACGGTCGGCGTCCGCAACCCGGCGACCCTCGCCCAGGTGCGCTCCGTCGAGGACATCGCCGTCCCGGGCGGCGCCGGCGAGCGCCCGGCGCGCGTGTACCGGCCCGACGTCGACGGTCCGGTCCCGACGATGGTGTTCTTCCACGGCGGGGGGTTCGTCATCGGTGACATCGAGACCCACGACGACCAGGCACGGCTGATCTGCCGCGACGGCGCGATGGTCGTGGT
The DNA here is from genome assembly GCA_964510285.1 of uncultured Frankiaceae bacterium. Classification (GTDB taxonomy): domain Bacteria; phylum Actinomycetota; class Actinomycetes; order JAFAQI01; family JAFAQI01; genus DASZTV01. The sequence goes on from CAZEAM010000373.1 coordinate 36,836, forward strand.
GAGCGTCGACTACCGGCTGGCGCCCGAGCACCCGTTCCCGGCCGGGTACGACGACTGTCTCGCCGCGACCCGGTGGGCGGCGGCGAACATCGACTCACTCGGCGGTGATCCGGCCAGGCTGGTGGTGGGCGGCGACAGTGCGGGCGGCAACCTCGCGGCCAATGTCGCGATCGCCTGTCGCGACGAGGGTCCGGCGCTCGCGGCGCAGTTCCTCATCTACCCCGCGACCGACTTCACCGAGGACGGCGACTACCCCTCACGGATCGAGAACGCCGAGGGGTACTTCCTCACCGCCGAGGACATGCTGTGGTTCGGCGAGCAGTACCTGCCGCCGGAGGTCGACCGCTCCGCGCCGGGAATGTCGCCGATCCGCGCCGCCGACCTGAGCGGGCTGCCGCCGACCGTCATCGGCGCCGGCGAGTTCGACCCGCTGCGCGACGAGGACCTGGCCTACGGCAAGGCGCTAGCGGACGCCGGAGTCAAGGTGGTCGTCCGGTGCTACGACGGGATGATCCACGGCTTCTTTGGCTTCACCCAGCTCAGCGCCGCGGCGGCCGAAGCGGTCTCCGACATGATCGGTGAGCTGCGCGAGCTACTCGCCGCGTAGCCGGCGGGCCGCCAGGGCCGCCCCGACCAGCTGCAGCCCGCGCGTCGTTGCCGGGTCGATCCCGGTCAGCTCGACCACACGACGCAACCGGTAGTCGAGGGTGTTCGGGTGCACGTGCAGCGCCGCCGCCGTGCCACGGCGGTCGAGGTCGTGGTCGAGATAGGTCTCGAGGGTCAGCACCAGGTCGGGGTTGCGCTCGAGCGGTTCGAGCAACGCGCCGAGCTCGGGCAACGCGTCACTCGGGCGGGACAGCTGGTACTCGAGCAGCACGTCGCTGAGGGTGTAGGCACCGGCGCCACGCCCCAGGCCGGTTGCCAGCGCGAGCACGTCCCCTGCCTGCCGGGTCGCCGCGGCCAGGTCGCCGATCGTCGCCGCGACCGCCACGCCGGCATTCACCGGCGCACCGGCTGCCTCGGTGAGCTCGGCGAGCAGCTCCGGCATCGCCCCGACCACCTTGTCCGACTCTTCGACGGTCGTCGCGATCAGCACCGGTCCGCCGGCCGGCTCGAGCAGCCCGATCACCGGCTGCCCGGCCCAGCGCTCCAGCCGGCCCTGCACCCGGCGCAGCTTGCGCCGCGCAGCGACCGCCCCGCCGACACCGGGCTCCTCCTCGTCGGGATGCTCGCCGATGCTGACGTCGAGGACCACGTAGGCGGGCGCGATGCTGATCCCGACCCGGGCGGCGAGCTTGTCCGCCGGCTCCCCGGCCAGCAGCGCGGAGGCAACTGCGCGCAGCGCGTCGCGTTCCTCGCCGTAGATGCTTTGCCGTTCTTCCAGGTACGCCGAGGCGACCGCGCCGGTCACCTGCTGCACGAACTCGAGCACCCGGCCGGCGACCACGATGAGCACGTCTCGCTCGTCCGGCTGCGCCGCCGTGGCCAGCGCCTCCCAGCCGAGCCGGCCGCCGACGTGGTAGGCCGCCAGCACCGCGTCGAGCGGCACCCGCTCCTCGGCGCGACGGGCCGCCGAGCTGCGGATCTCGACCAGCGCCTCGTCCGGGATCGGCCCGTCACTGCGCAGGTACTGGAAGAACAGCCTGAGGTTCAACGCCGTGATCGCCGCGATCTCCCCTTCGAGCTGCTCGCGGGGCAGCATGCGGTAGAGCGGGATCTCCGCGACGAACTGGTCGAGCATCTGGCGGGCGAGCTTCGGGATTTCGCGCTCCACCCGGGAGAACAGCGGCGAATCCTGCGGGCTCATAAGTCAAATGATGTCCCTAACTGCGCCGTAGATACAGGGCAAGTCGGGCTATCCCGGCATTGTTCGCAAAGGGGGCAAGGCGGTCTCTACGGTGGGTCCGTGCGTGCGGTGCGTTGTCGCGAAGGCGGGGATCTCGACGTACTGCAATGGGCCGAGATCGACGACCCGCTACCCGGGCCGGGCGAGGTCCTGATCGAGGTCGCCGCCAGCGCGGTCAACCGCGCCGACCTGCTGCAGCGGATGGGGCTCTACCCCCCGCCGCCGGGCGTGACCGACACCCTCGGCCTCGAATGCAGCGGGCGGGTCGCGGCACTGGGCGACGGCGTCTCGGGCTGGTCGATCGGCGACGAGGTCTGCGCCCTGCTGGCCGGCGGCGGCCAGGCTGAGTACGCAGTGGCCCCGGCCGGCCAGGTCATGCCCGTGCCGCCCGGCGTCGACGTCGTAACGGCGGCGGCACTGCCCGAGGTCGCCGCCACGGTGTGGGCCAACGTGGTGCTCCGCGCGTCGCTGCAGCCGGGCGAGGCCCTCCTGGTGCACGGCGGGGCGAGCGGCATCGGCACGATGGCCATCCAGGTCGGCAAGGCGCTCGGTGCCACCGTGATCACCACCGCGGGTACGGCGGACAAGCTGCAGCGCTGCCGCGAGCTCGGCGCCGACGTCGGCGTCAACTATCGCGAGGAGGACTTCGTCGCGGCCACGCTGACGGCCACGTCCGGCGGCGGCGCCGACGTGATCCTGGACCTGATGGGGGCGGCGTACCTGTCGCGCAACGTTGGTGCGCTCGCCACCAGCGGCCGGCTGGTCATCATCGGGATGCAGGGCGGCACCCGCGCCGAGCTCGACATCGGGTTGCTGTTGAGCAAGCGCGGCAGCGTCCACGCAACGTCGCTGCGCAGCCGGCCGCTGGCGGAGAAGGCCGCGATCTGCGCCGCCCTCGTCGCGGACCTCTGGCCGCTGGTCGCCGACGGCAAGGTCCACCCGGTCGTCCACACCACGCTCGCGATGAGCCAGGTCGCCGAGGCCCACCGGCTGATCGCCGACAGCGGGCACGTCGGCAAGGTCCTGCTCACGCCGGGGTGACTGATCTCGCCACCAACCCGACGCCGCAATCCAGCGTCTGACGAATGTGAGCGTGGTTGTCCCTGTGCTCGATACTGGGCTCTCTCGCTGCGTGGGGGAGGCTGCACGGGTGGAGGCCGCACCGACCGGTGAGGCGACGTTCCGGCTGCACTACGCGCCGCTCGCCGGGTGGTGCCGGAGGATGGTCGGCGATGACGACGTCGCCCACGACATCGCCGCCGAGGCGTTCGTCCGGCTGCTCGGGCGGTGGAGCACGGTCAGCGACCCGCGGGCCTACCTGTACACGACCGCGCTCAACCTGATCCGCGACCGCTGGCGCCGCAGCGAGCGTGAGCGGGTGGCGTTGCGCAAGACCGCGACGGCGTCGGCATCCGCAGCGCCGCCGGCGCCCGAGCTGCGGATGCTGGTCGAGACGCTGCCGCGACGGCTGTCCCAGGTCGTCGTACTCCACTACTTCGCCGACCTGCCGATCGACGCCGTCGCCCGCGAGCTCGGCGTCGCACCGGGCACCGTGAAGCGCGACCTGTACGACGCGCGAGCGCGACTGCAGTCACTGCTCGAGGACTCGCGATGAACGACGACGTCGACTTCGGCCAGCTGCTGCGAGGTCGCGGCGAGGAGCTCGATCCGCCGTCCGGCACCTGGGCAGCGATCGCGACACGAGCCCGACGGCGCAAGCAGGTGAAGGGTCTGCTCGCGGCAGCCGCCGGCGTCGTCGTCATCGCCGGCGCGACCCCCGCCGTGCTCGCCGTCCGCGGCTCGAGCGACAACCAGCGCCTGCAGGTCCAGGCGTCGGTGCCGCACGGCGACGCGACCACCACGCTCGGCGACCACGAGGCCAACCCCGTCGTACATCCCTCGCTCGACCGGCTTGTGCCGACGACGGTCAGCTTCGTCAGCCAGTACGAGGGCTGGGTGAGCGGCGAGCTGAAGGTGCACGGCGGCACGGTGGCCGGCGGCCTCGCGCACACGATCACCGGGGGCGCCACCTGGTCCATCCAGGCGCCCAACCCAGCACCTCAGGGCACCGTGCGGTTCGCTGACCCGAAGCAAGGCCTGAGCTTCGGCGACCTGTACCAAGTGACCAACGACGCGGGCGCGACGTGGCAGACGATTCCTGCTCCCGGTTACATCACCGATCTCGAGACCGCGAACGGCGTCATCTGGGCGCTGGTCCGGTCGTGCGCGCACTGCGACGGGCTTCGGCTGTTCCAAGCGACGTTGACCGCACCGCAGCTGGTGCGCGTCTCGGCGGTCAAGCCGATCGGCAGCTACGACGCGACCATCACGCTGCACGGCCACGCGATCTACGTCACGGGCGGTGACGACATGTGGGCGTCGACCAACGACGGCTTCAGCTGGCAGCATCCGGACAACCCGTGCGGCGGCGGCAGCCAGTCCTTCGCGGCGTGGAGCGACAATGGCCTCGCCGCGGAGTGCACGCCGAACCGCGGGCTCGGCAGCATCTTCGAGTCGATCGACGCGGGCCGGGACTGGACCAACATCGCCGACGTCCCCGACGTCCAGGCAGGGGTGGGCACGTTGTCGGCCGGGTCCCCCGACGAGCTGCTGGTCACCTCGGCCAAGGGCACCTCGTTCGTCAGCCACCACCACGGCAACCGGTGGGTGCGTGCCGATCTCGACGGCACGGTGCTGCTCGCGGCGTACATCAGCCGCAGCCACGTCGTCGGCCTCACCGGCGGGCGCACGCCGACCTTCATCTCGAGCTTCGACAGCGGCCGAACCTGGACACAAACCCCATTGCGGGCGGCGGTTACTCCCTGACGGTTGCGGGAGCCCTACCCGCGGGTAACACTCCAGGCAGGCACCTACCCCACCCTCCGGAGTGCGCCGATGAGCCAGGTCAGCGAGAAGCAAGCCCGCCAGGTCGCCGAGGCCGCGCGCGAGACCG
>CAZEAM010000374.1:0-18529 GCA_964510285.1 uncultured Frankiaceae bacterium
GGCGTCACCGAGTCGCGGATCGCACAGATGCGCGCCGAGGGGCTCGCCATGATGCGTATGGCGCTGGCCGAACCGATGCAGCGGGTGCCGGCGGGCGAGGGCCAGGTCGGCCGGCGTGCGGCGCGCAGCCGGGAGCAGTACGTCGCCGCGGTCGCTGACGAAGCGGCATCCCTCGCTCGCGGGGGGCGTGGTTGCGCGGTGGCGGCCACCGCTGCGGACGGGACGGCCGTCACCGTCAGCATCCCGAGACAGCGACGAGAGTCGCCACGCGCCGATTCGGTGCCCGCGCCGCGCCGCACCGCTGCCTGAGGCCCGACATGCGTGCCGGCGGGTATGGCGTCGTGGTGGTGGCGTCGTCGAGCGGAGGCCCCGACGCGCTGCTCGAGATCTTGCCGCACTGGGACCTGCAGGTCCCGGTGCTGATCGTCCAGCACATGCCGGCGGAGTTCACGAAGTCGCTCGCCGACCGGCTCGACGGGGTGTGCCCCATGCGCGTTGCCGAAGCCCGCGAAGGCGAGGTCGTCGAGCCGGGATCGGTGCTGGTCGCACCCGGCGACCTGCACCTGCGGGTCCGGGGCAACACCGCGCGGCCGGAGGTCTATCTGACCTACGGGCCGCTCGTGAACGGCCTTCGGCCGGCGGCCGACGTGACCTTCAGCGACGCAGCCGAGGTGTGGGGGCCCGAGGTGCTCGCGGTCATCCTCACCGGGATGGGGCGGGACTCGGTGGACGGCGCGCGGGCCGTCGGGGCAGCCGGCGGCATGGTCCTCGCGCAGGACGAACCGAGCTCGGCGGTGTGGGGCATGCCCGGCGCCGTGGTCGAGGCCGGGTTGGCGACCGCCGTGCTTCCGCTCAGCCGGTTCGCCACGACGGTTCCGACGCTGTGCCGTTCGGTTCCACGGCCGTCGGAGTCCTTCGAGCCGCCGGATGCGGTGGAGATTCCGCAGCAGCAACAGCGCAGGGTGTTGGCCGCGACGCCGTACTTCTAGGCAGACTCTTGCCTCGTGCTGCTGATCCTCGCCATCCTCGCTGCGGTCGGCGCTGTCACGGTCGCCGCACGTTGGTGGATGAAGCCGTACGACGGAATCGGTCGTCGGCGAAGGTTTCCGGTCGTCTCGGTGGCGCTGCTGGCAGTACTGGCCGTCGGGCTGGCCACCCCGACCGTGCTGCGACACCGCGAAGAAGGGCGGTTGGGCAAGGTCGCCTCTGTCCTGGTCGGGCACCCGGTGACCGTGCACTGCGAGACGTTCGGGCAGTCGTTCACCGATCTGTCCGGTGACCTCGGCTTCGTGCGGTACGGGCCGGATGGCCCAGAGCCGCACGCGACGATCGTGCGCGGGCCGTGCGCCGACCTGCGGCACTACTACGGCGGCGACCAGCACCGGCCGAGCCCGCAGGAGATCATCGCCGTCCACGTCCTGACACATGAGTCGATGCACATGCGGGGCGAGACGAACGAGGCCATCGCCGAATGCGAGGCGATGCAGCGCGACGCCGAGACCGCCCAGCTGCTGGGTGCGACGCCGCAGGAAGGCTTGGCGCTTGCTCGGGCGTACTGGATCACCGACTACCCGAACATGCCGGACAGCTATCGGACGGGTGACTGCGCGCTCAACGGCACGCTCGACGAGCACCTGCCGGATCCGCCCTGGACGACCGGGGCCTATCCGGCGGTCAAGCTCCCGTAGGCCGGATGAAGATCGGGCTGGTCAACGCCTGCATGAGCAGGTCGTCGCGGCAGATCGTCGTCTGCGAGCCGAGGATCTTGTCGCAGCTTGCGGTGCGCAGCTGGCGCGCGTCCGGTTCGAGCAGCTCCGCTCGCACGAACAGGTCCGCCGCCGGGATCCCCGCCGTGCCAGGCTTGAACGACAGCGTCCCGGACAGCGGGAGGCGCACCAGGACCGTGCCCTTGTCGGTGACGATCCGCACGATCGAGCCGGGCAACGCGTTCGCGGTGCGCACCCGGTACGTCGCGTCGTGCCGGGTGCGCGAGCCGGCGATCGCCTCGTAGTGCCCATCATGGTCGGCGTCCGCCTCGAGGTACAGCCGCGCTCCGAGCTCGCTCGGCGGGAGGTCGGACACGAAGGTGTGGTGTGCCCGCAGCCCGTCGAGCACCCCCCGGACGGTCCGTTGCGTGACGAAGACCCAGGTCGTCGGGTCGCCGACTCCCTGGACGCTGTCGGTCAGGCGCCAGTGTGAGTCGCTCCCGCCGGTCACCCCGATCTGGTCGCCGCGTCGCAGGAAGCCGTCGTACCAGCGCAGCGAGAAGTTGTTGTCGTTCGCGCTCGGCAGTGGCTTCTGGAACGCCCACAGCCCGATGTTCCACACCTCGATCGTGTCCGGCACGACCTTGCGGTGGTAGGTGCGTAGCCAGTTCATGTCACTGGGGTGGTTGATCTGGAAGACGCCACCGTGTCGTCGCAGTCCGTTGGCGAGCTGCCGCATCCCGTGCACCGACTTGTCCTTCGGTGCGGAGTCGCAGTTGATGACCTGGTTGGGGATCGGTCCGTGGTTGCCGTAGCAGGATCGGGCGCCGATCATCTGGACGTGACCGGCCTGGGAGTTCTCGTACCCGGGGACCGCGACGAAGTCCGGATGTGCCTTCTCCCACGCGAGTACGTCGGGGTCGGTCTGGTTCACGACGTTGTTGTGGTCGGCGATCATCACGAAGCCGAGCCCGCGTTGGAGGCCTTCTTCGAGCCGCGCCGCCGGCGGGAAGCCCCAGGTGTAGAACTCCTCGCACGGTCGTCGCGCCGAGCGTGATCGCTTCGTGTAGTCCCAGGCCGTGGTCGGGGTGATGCAGGTGTCGTGGCCGTAGATGGTGTGCACGTGCAGATCGCCGGGGATCCAGAAGCCGTGCGTGGTCTTGCCTGCCCGTCCCGGCGATGAGGCGGACGCCGTGGGGGTGAGTGCGCCAGGGGCGAGCGCGGCCGCGCCGAGGACGGCAAGTACGGCGATCCGCCAGCCGATGCGCACCTTGACAGATTCGCCGCCGGATCCGGTCAACCTTCGTGCGAGTCCAGCCGTTGAACGAGAAGACTGCGCGCGGGCCTCGGTCTGCCCGCGTAGTGTCGTTGTCCATGCACGGGGGCTAGCGAGAAGGTATCCAGCGCTTGTCGGACTCAGCTGGCATCGATCACGCGAGGGTGACGCGCCTGTTGCGCATAGCGCTCGGCCTGGCGATCTGCGTGGTCGCGGCCACCGGCGCGGTCGTCGTGGCTGCGACCCCGGACCGTCCCGGCCCGGCCCAGGTCGCCGCGGTCAACGCCTCGAACCTGCAGCTTGCGGCGAACGCGATCGTGGCGCAGGCAGTGGACTCCGGCGCCCTCGCTGCCGCGCCCGAGTATCTCGGCAGCCGGCCGGCGGCCGCGATCATGACCGCCGAGTACGCGCTGCTGCAGAAGGCGCGGGCCGAGGATCCCGACCGCGCCCTCGTCGACACCACCTCGATCATGGGCCCGGTCCCCTACAACCTCGGTCACCCGCTGCGGCCGCGCGCACCGCACCGCCGGGTGTCCCTCACCCACACCCTCGAGCTGTTCCGGGCGGCGGCGCACGTCGGCACCTCGCGCGGCCTCGGCATGCACCGTCGCCACGACCACGTCAAGCCGGCCCCGCGGCAACGTCCGGATGGGGTGTACGTCGATCCGGTGCTTCCTCCGCTGCCGGCGAGGCCGTCGATCGCGATGGTGGCGCTGCGGGCCGCGATGGCCAAGCTGGGTCAGCCGTACGTGTGGGCCGCCGCCGGGCCGGACACCTTCGACTGCTCCGGCCTGGTCCGCTGGGCCTACGGCAAGGCCGGGCTGTCGCTGCTGCACTACACCGGCTACCAGTGGAACCAGGGCAAGCTCGTGCCGCCGCGCGACGTGCTGCCCGGCGACCTGATCCTGTTCTACAAGCGGCTGAGCCACGTCGGCATCTACCTGGGGTCGGGCTGGATGATCAACGCGCCCTACACCGGCCAGTACGTCAGCGTGATGCCGGTCCACGGCAAGGTGGCCGGCATCGTCCGGCCCTGACCGGTCCGGATGGTGCCGCTCGCGCTCACGAGCTGGTCGGCAGCGGGGTCAGGGTCGGCAGCAGCGACGGCGTCGGCGACGGCGACGGTTCGATCGCGGCGCCGTACCAGGCGACCCGCACGGTGTGCCAGCCCAGCGAGCGGTAGCCGCTCGGGGTGTGGGCCCGGGTCCGGTACACGTGCGCGTGCCACCGGGCACCGTCGCGCCGCAGCGGCCCGAACACGTCGCGGTGATGGTTGCAGTGGAACAGGAGGGGGTGGCCGGACAGCCGGCGTACCGAGCCCGGGTCGAGCAGGCAGCGGACGTGCCCTCCGATCCGCATCCCCCAGGGCAGACGCTGGCGGTGCCGGCCGGGTCCGCGGACGGCCGGTCCGGAGACGTGAACGGCGACCACCTTGTGCCGCCAGGGCTTGTCCTGGCACACGTACGTCGTCGCGTCCGCCGTCGGCCAGCACGGGTCTAGCACTGATCCATGTGTGGCCGGTGTGGAGCAGCGGTCCGCGACGCCGGTCATGAATGAGCCCTGCTGGCAGGTCCCGTGACCGAGCCGCCGGACCACTTTGAAGCCGGCCTTCAGCTGCCCGTTGTCGTCCACGGGCGACACCGTGCGCACCGACGTCCCGGTGCCGCCCGCGGCGCGCGCGGGTAGAGAGACCACCCCAAAGATCAAAAGCGCAACAACAGGAAGAGCACCGAGGGTGGCTGGGAGGCGCCGCACGTTCTGGACCGTACCCGGCGCCGGTCGAGCCCAACGTAGGTTGGGCTCGCCGGCCGCTTTCGGCTACCTGCGTTGGGCTCGCCGGTAAACCGGCTTCGCTACTTGCGCGTCGTAGGTTTGTGATTGACCTGGTCGCAGGTGAGCAGAGGGGGCGAGTTGTGAACGCCCTCGGCGCCGACGAGGCGATCGTCGCGCTGTACACCGCGCACTACCGCTCCCTGGTCCGGCTCGCCGCCCTGCTGCTGCGGGACACCGCTGCCGCGGAGGACGTCGTGCAGGACGCGTTCGTCGCCACCCACAAGTCGTGGCGACGGCTGCGCGACCCGGAGAACGCGCTCGCGTACCTGCGGCAGTCAGTCGTCAACCGCTCCCGGTCCCGGTTGCGCCACCTGAAGGTCGAAGAGCGCAAGGCACCGCGCCCGATGCCGGATGCGGCGAGCGCGGAGTACGGCGCCCTTCATGCCGTCGAGCGGTCTGCCGTCATGGATGCGCTGCGCGACCTGCCGCGCCGGCAGCGCGAGGTGCTCGTTCTCCGGTACTACAGCGACCTGTCCGAGGCACAGATCGCCGACGTCCTTCAGATCAGCAACGGCGCAGTGAAGAGCCACGCATCGCGTGGCATCGCCGCCCTGCGCGACAGCTTGGAGTCACACCGATGAGCGACGAGCAGATGGAACAGCGGCTGCGCGACGCGCTTACCGCGACCGCGGACACGGTGAACCCGGGGGGAGATGGACTGATGCGAATCCAGCAGCGCATCGGTGCGCGTCGCATGCAGCAGCGCTGGCTTCGGCCGGTGCTCGTGCTCGGCTCGGTGGTCGTCGTCGCCGCGGTTGCGGTCGGTGGCGTCGCGCTCGCCCGCCACGGCGACAACGCCAAGGTCAGCCCCGCACAGTCCGGCCCACCCACGTCGCAGCCGGTCGTCGGCGCCGACTTCCCGGCGCAGGGGTTCTTCCCGTTCACGACCGCGGCGGAGGAGAACGACTGGGAGCAGCAGTACGCCGGCGGGCACTCGCCGTGGATCGCCGACCCGGTCGGGGTCGCCACGTCATGGGTTCCGAACTACCTGAAGGCGAAGAACGTCGACCAGGTCATCGACGAGAACGTCACGTCGACGTCGGCAGAGGTGACGCTCGGTCGTGACGTGTCCGAAGGCGGCCTGCAGCCGGTCGTCACGGTGCACATGGTGAAGTTCGGCAAGGCGTGGATCGTCACCGGCGCCACCTCGCCGCACGACCTGCTGAAGATCTCCAGCCCGGCGCCGGGGACGACGGTCCAGTCACCACTCACCGTGACCGGCCCTGGATTCGGCGTCGACGAGGTCGCGAAGGTCGAGCTGCGCGATGCCGAGACTCCGGGCCTGATCGCCGAGGCGCCCACCGACGGGTTCGGCAACGGGACGCCGCAGTGGTCGGCAACGCTGTCGTTCTCGCCGCCGACGGTTGACGCCGGCGTGGTCGTCGCGATGACCATGTCGGCTGCCGACGGTGGGGTGGCGCAGATCGCCGCCCAGAAGGTCGCCTTCGCCAGCGAGACGCCGGCGGTTGACCGCGCGGGCTTCTACGGCGTGCAGGGTGGCGTGATCGAACGCTTCGACGCGACCGGACAGCCGCAGGGCCCGGTCGAGGGGTCCGACGCGTACGGGACGGTCACCGAGGTCCACCGGCTCGGATCGACTCTGTACTTCACGACTCGCCAGCACGACTGCGTGGTCAACTCGCTGCGCGCGATCCCGGTCGATGGCACTTCGAGCAACAGCAATGACACCGGGGTCGCCTCGTCGACGCCCGGCTACCAGATCACCGGTTTCGGTCTGAGCAGTGACGGCTCCAAGCTCGCCTTCTTCCAGACCGGCTGCGGCAGCCACGCGGGTCAAGGGCAGCTCGTCATCAACGACCTCAACACCGGCAAGACGCGAGCGGTCGACTTCCCGAGCCTGCCGCCCGCAATCGAAGGTGATCCGGTGTGGGAGTCCGACGGCGTGCACGTGGACGCCTACGTGCGAACCGGCATGCAGGCCTACCTGGCCCGCTACGACGCAACGAAGGGCGACAGCCCGACGCCGAGCGCGAACGCCTGTGGTGAGTACGACCCGGCCACTCAGCTCACCGGCGCGCTGGCCACCGACTCGCACGGGACGTTGTGGTTCGCCGGCCGGACCGGGGCGTCGATGCAGGTGCTGAGCTGCCGCGACGGGATGCCGAACGTCGAGCTCACCGTGATGGGGAACGACATGCCGACGGCGCTGTCGGTCGACCCCGACGGGCGGATCCTGCTCACCGACGACAGCGGCCGCGTGTGGTCCGGCAAGGCCGGCGGGACGGCGAAGCAGCTGGCCGCGGGCGGCGGCGTGACCTACGCCACCTGGTAGTCATTTCGGCCCTTCTGACTAGGCCGAAAACCCCCCGGGTTCGCCATGGTCGCGGACCGCTGAAATGCCGAATCTTGTGATGGGCCCGAACTTTCTCCGCACAGCGGGGCGGTGCCGGGCAAGTCCGACATCACAGGAGATTCGACGTGAGCACCAAGCGCGCGCACAACGCCATCGCAGCCGGTACCTGCCTGACCTTCGGCCTGGCAACCGCCGTCGCGGTCGGCGCGGTCCCGCAGGCCGGATCCGCCACGCCCGGCCCGACCGTGAACGCCGTGGCGCCGAGGCCCGATCTCGCGCAGCTGCTGCTCGACCCCGACCTGGTCCTCCCGCGCGAGCCGGCGACGCCGCTGCGCCGGGTGATGTTCGCTTCCCATCCGCACATCGCCGCCACCTCGACCGCCCCGTCGCGGCACGCTCGGCACTCGCGGCACCTGCGCGTGCCCCACCACGCATCCGCGCAGTCCAGCAGCCTGATCGCGAGCGTCACGGTCGCACCAGCAGTCGCAACCGCGGACGGTCCGTCCGCCGAGTCGGCGAACTTCAAGCAGGCGCCGGCGAAGAAGCACCACCACAAGAAGCACCACCACAAGAAGCGTCACCACCACAAGCGCACCCATGCGACCAAGCCCGCGCTCGCGGCGCGCACCACGCCGACGGCGTCGGCGGTCTCGAAGGCGATCGCCGGCCTGCGCAACTACGTCCACACGCCGCTCACCCCGACCGCTGCGCAGGTCGCGGAGTTCGGTGACGCCGTCTGCACGGCCTTCGACCAGGGCGAGACGTTCAGCAACGTCAAGGCGCAGATCCTCGCGCAGGTCAAGAAGCTGCCGTTCACGACGGTCGCGGCAGGCGCCGCCGACTACGTCGTCAAGACGGCGGTTTCGCTCTACTGCCCGGGCTACCAGTCCAAGGTCAGCTGAACCGCGATGTCTGCAGAGATCCGGTCCACCACCTCGGTCGCGGCGCGCGGGCAGACGTCGCTGGTCGTCGACGGACTGGTCGCCGACGCTGACCACGGCACGCGCCTGGTTGACGGCGTCGGCTTCGCGGTCAGCGCCGGTTCGATCGTGGCCGTCGCCGGCCCCACCGGCGCGGGCAAGACGAGTCTCGCGGCCGCGATCAGCGGCGCGATCCCGATCACCTCCGGGGCCGTCGTCGTCGACGGCGTCGACGTGTCGCGTCTCGAGCCCTCGCACCGCGGGATCGGGTACATCGCGCAGCACGACACGCTGCACGGTGAGCTGACCGTGCGGCAGACCCTCGACTACGCCGCGGCTCTGCGCCTTCCCGATTGCGACCCGGTCGAGCGTGGTCGGCGGGTCGACGCGGTGCTCGACGAGATCCGGCTCCGCCCGCAGGCGGGCACCGCGGTGGAATCGCTGTCGGTCGGCCAACGCAAGCGGCTGAGCATCGCGGTCGAGCTGCTCAACCGCCCCGGCGTACTGATCCTCGACGAGCCGACCTCGAGCCTCGACCCCGGCTACGAGGCCACTGTGATGGCCACCCTGCGCCGGCTGGCCGATCTCGGGCACAGCATCCTCGTCGTCACCCACCGCCCGCAGGTGATCGCCGACTGCGACCAGGTCGCCCTGCTCGCGACCGGTGGTGGCCTGGCCTACTTCGGCCCGCCTTCGCGGCTGCACTCCTACTTCGGCACGTCGTCGTCGGCTGAGCTGTTCGCACTGCTCGACGAGGCGCCGGACTCGCTGTTCATCCCGAGGCCCCCCATGCCTGTCCGCTCGGCCTCCGGGTTCCCGCCGCCCTCGGTCGCGCGGGTCGCGGGGCCCAGCCAGCTGCGTGCGCTGCTGCACCGCTATGCGCGGATCACCTTCGCCGACCGGCGGCGCAGCGCCCTGTTCGCCGCGCAGGCGCTGGTCCTCGGCGTCCTGCTGCTCGCGTTCGTGACGCCCGCCGGGCTGGACCGGCCGCACGACGCCCTGGGGCAGACCGTCCCGCTGTCCGCGACCGGCATGGCCGTCCTGCTCACCACCGCCATCACCTGGCTGGGCATGTCCAACGCGATCCGGGAGATCGTGAAGGAACGCCGGATCCTCGCCCGCGAGCGCCGCGCCGGCCTGTCGGCCTGGGCATACGTCGGATCCAAGATCGGGGTGCTCGGCCCCCTGGTGGCCGCCGAGGCGGCTGCCGTGACCGCGCTCGCCGTGCAGCGCCAGAAGGTCCCGGGAGGCGGAGCGGTGCTGCCGTCGGGCGTGCTCGAGCTGGTCGTGGCGATGTCCCTGGCGGGGCTGTGCGCCGTGACCCTGGCACTGTTCATCTCCGCGGTCGTGCGGACCGCCGACCAGGCCCTCGCGGTGCTGCCGATGGTGGTCGTGGTCGAGTTCGTCCTGTCCGGCCTCTCGCCGGCGGTCAACCTGCCCGGCCTCGCGGCGCTCCGCGACCTCGCGGCCTCGCGATGGGCGGTGCAGGCCATCGGCTCGACCGTCACCGGCGACGGCGCCACCTGGTGGCAGGCGGTCGGCGCGCTCACCGGGTTGAGTGCGGCTGCCCTCGTGGGCGCGCAACTGGCGGTGCACCGCTCGCTTCGGGTCCGTCCGGTTCGCCGCGTCCGGCCGGCGCCGCGGGCCGGGACCGTGGGCCGCGCCAATCCCGAGATGCTGCGGCTGGGCCGGGTGGCCGCCGGCTGCCTCGCGGCCGTCGCGCTGGTGGTCGCCGGCGCGCGGGTCGTCGTACCCGGGGATCCGGCTCCAGCACCGGTCGCCGCTGCCGAACCCGCCGCCGCCGCTTCGGCGCCTCCGGTGTCGGTCCTCGCGGAGAGCGTGCCGGGCGTCGTGGGCGAGATGTTCTGGTTGCTCCGGGCCGGTACGACGATCGGGCTGGACGTCGCCGCGGAGGCCTACGTCGCGTCGGCCGTCTCCTGACCGGCTGAGATCATCGCCCCATGAGTGAGTCGGGGCGCACGCCGCACGATCGAGCTTCTCGCGGTGTCACCCGGCGAACGCTGCTCGTGGGCGGCGCGGGCGTCCTGGCCGCGGGTGCCGTCGCCGGCGGCGTCGTCAACAGCACGCCGGCCGGTGCGGCGGGCGCCGGTCGGCTGTTCAGCACGGCGGACCCCGACGTGCGCGCTGCGCTGCGGGTCCTGGGCAAGCGCACGCTGCGCCATCCCGGGCACCGGCCGTTTCCCGCGCTTCCCGCCGGCACCGACACGATGCCCGAGGTCGAGCACGTCGTCGTGTTGATGCTGGAGAACCACTCCTACGACAACTTCCTCGGCATGCTCGGCCGCGGCAAGGGCCAGACCCCGCGCGGGGACGGCTTCACGATCGGGCGCAACGGCAAGCCGACCGCGACCAACCCGCGTCCCGACGGTCGCACGCAGCACGCGTTCCGGATGCCGACGACCTGCCAGCTGCACCAGCGTCCGAGCAACGAGTGGACCTCCAGCCACGAGCAGTTCAACCACGGGAAGATGGACGGGTTCGTCCGGGCGCAGGTCAGCCCCACGATCCCGCTGCGCAACGGCCCGGTCGCGATGGGCTACTGGACCGAGCGGGATCTGCCCTTCACCTACGACCTGGCGACCCACTTCCCGATCTGTGATCGCTTCTTCTGCTCGTTGCTCGGTGCCACCCACGCCAACCGGAGATATCTGATCGCGGCAACGTCGAGCGGCATGGTCGGCGACTTCGAAACCAACACGAGTGAGCTGTCCTCCGACCTGGCGCTGCTGCTGCCGGCGAACGGGACCATCTTCGACAAGCTCAGCCTGCACGGGATCAGCTGGACCGACTACTGCGCGGACTGGCCGTTGGGCGCGACCGCAGAGCTGTATCCGGTCAACGACGTGCTGACCGCCGTACAGAAGAAGCCGTTGGAGGCGTTCTTCGCCGACGCCGCGGCGGGCACGCTGCCCGGCTTCAGCATGGTCGACCCGGCCTTCGGAACGCAGTCGCAGGAGAACCCGCAGAACATCGTGGTCGGGGAGAAGCTGCTCCAGCAGGTCGTCGAGGCGGTCGGGAAGTCGCCGGCCTGGCACAAGACGATCCTGTTCGTCACCTACGACGAGCACGGCGGGTACTACGACCATGTGCCGCCGCCCGTCGCGCTGGCGCCGGACCTGATCCCGCCGCTGGTCAAGCCCGGTGAGAAGACCTACGACGGGTTCAAGCGCTACGGCTTCCGGGTTCCGACCGTCGTCGTCTCGCCGTACGCGAAGCGGCACCACGTGTCTTCGAAGGTCTACGACTTCGGCTCCATCCTCGCCTTCGTCGAGCGCAAGTGGAACCTCGGCGCGATGACCTACCGCGACGCCAACGCCAACGACCTGACCGACTGCCTCGACCTGCGGGCGATGCGCCGCCGCGAACCGACCTTCCCGAAGCTGCCCAGGATGCGGGACGCGAACTACCTTCCGGCCACTCTGAAGTGCAGTACGACGGGTCCGGGTCAGATCCCGCCGAAGAGCTCAATCAGCGGCCGTCGCAGCGGCTGAACTCGTGACATTGCCGGCCGGCTAGAGAGTTCGGCGGAATAACTACCGCTATGTCCGGCGCTCATGACAAAGTAAGGGGTAAGCGAGCGCCGGATCGACCCCCACCGAGTCGCCGAGGTGAGCCCCTTCGCCCAGGCTGACCGGTGAGCGCGAGGACGTGCCGGCAGCCTGACTGACCCGGCGAGGAGGTGGCGCGATGACGACGGAACGTCTCGATCTCGCCCCCGCCGTCGGTGGCAGCCCGATGACGCCGGACGCGGACGACCTGCTCGTCGTGGTCGACGAGGCCGACGTGCCCGCGCCGATGTCCTGGTACGCCCGGTTGCAGCAGCGCCGCCGTACCTGGGCCGCGATCCGCGGGTTCCGCGAAGTCCTGCTGATCGCCGCCGTCTACACGCTCTACGACCTCACCCGCTATCTGGTCGAGGGAAAGACCAGCATCGCGATGACCCACGGGAAAGAGCTGCTGCATCTCGAGAAGCAGCTCGGGGTCGCGCCGGAGCACGCCCTGAACAAGCTGTTCACGGCGCATCTGTCGATCGGCCTGCCGGCGGATTACATCTACGCCACGTTGCACTACATCGTGACCCCCGTCGTCCTGGTCTGGATGTGGCGGCGGCACAGCTCTTCCTACGCGTCGGCTCGTACCGTGCTGATGGTCGCGACGCTGCTCGCGCTCGTTGGGTACTCGCTGTTCCCGGTCGCGCCGCCGCGCCTGCTGCACGGTTTCGGCTTCCTGGACACGATGGCGCAGTTCTCGCACTACGGCTGGTGGAGCAACGCGGCGAGCGCGCCGCGTGGCCTCGGCGCCGACACCAACCAGTTCGCCGCGATGCCGTCGCTGCACGTGGGCTGGGCGATCTGGTGTGGCTGGATGATGGTGCGCTTCGGTCGCCACCGGATCACCAAGGTCTTCGGCGTGGCCTACCCATTGATCCTGTCGTTCGACGTGATGGTCACCGCGAACCACTACCTCCTCGACGTCTTGGCGGGTGGGGCGGTCATGGGCGTGGCCTACTACGCCACCCGGCTGCTGGCCCGCGCCGGCGTCGTGACGTTCCCGTCGCGGCGTAACGCCAGCGCGGACGCCGCCGATCCGTTACCCGCCTGAGCGAGCCCGTTGCCCTCTACGTACGCCGGCATCGGGGTCAGCAGCGGCGTTGCCCTCGGCCCGGTCGCCCGGGTGCACGGGCCGGTCCTGCCGCCCCGCGACGGCGCGCCGGTCGACGGGGCGGCCGAGACCGCCCGTTCGGTCGAGGCGTTCGAGGCGGTCGCCGCCGAGCTCGAGGCGTTGGCTTCCCGGGCCGGTGTGTCCGGCTCCACGCTGGTCCGGCAGGCGCGGATCGCCCGCGACCCGTCGCTGACCGCGCTCGCCGGCCAGCTCGTCAGTACCGGGCGGGCCGCGCCGCGCGCGGCCTGGGAGGCGTTCGCGGCGTACCGGGACATGCGGGCCTCCGACCCGATGCGGGCCGTCCCCGACCGGGCCGAGCTCGACGACATCCGGGACCGGGTGGTCGCACGGCTGCTCGGGGAGCCGGCCCCGGGGATTCCCGATCCGGGCACGCCGTTCGTGCTGGTCGCGCGTGACCTGTCGCCGGCCGTGACGGCGGGACTCGACCCGCAACGGGTGCTCGGCATCGTCACCGAGCGCGGCGGTCCGACCAGTCACACCGCGGTGCTCGCGAAGTCGCTCGGGATCCCAGCCGTGGTCGCCTGCCCGGGCGTGGCGTCGCTGCGCAGCGGGCAGCGGGTCATGATCGACGGAAGCGCCGGCGAGGTCACGGCCGACCCGGATTCGGACGCGGTGGGTGCCGCGGTGCAGGTGCCGGAGCCCCAGCCCGACGCGGTGCGCGGTCCGGGTCGCACCCGCGACGGCCGGCCGGTCCGGTTGCTCGCGGCGGTGGGCGGGGTCGGCGACGCGGAGGAGGCGCTGGCCGCCGGCGCCGAGGGTGTCGGGGTGTTCCGCACCGAGTTCGCCTTCCTCGACCGCGACGAGCCACCGACCGTTGCCGAGCAGGCCGCGGCGTACCGCGAGGTGTTCGACGCGTTCGGCGAGCGCGAGGTGACCGTCCGCACCCTCGACATCGGTGCCGACAAGCCCGCGCCGTACGTCCGGCTCGGCGACCAGCCCAACCCTGCGCTCGGCGTGCGCGGGCTGCGGGTCGCGCGGCGGCACGTGGAGCTGCTCACCGACCAGCTGACCGCGATCGCGACGGCGTCTCGCGGATCGGCGACGCCGGTGCGGGTGATGGCGCCGATGGTCGCGACGACCGCCGAGGCGGCGTGGTTCGCGGCACAGTGCCGGGAGCACGGTCTTCGCACCGCGGGCGTGATGGTGGAGGTGCCGGCCGCCGCGCTGCGAGCCGCTGATCTGCTGCAGGTCGTCGACTTCGTCTCGGTCGGGAGCAACGACCTCGCGCAGTACACCTTCGCGACCGACCGGGCCGACGGCGAGCTCGCCGACCTGCTGGACCCGTGGCAGCCGGCGTTCCTCGACCTGGTGGCGACCGTGCTGCGGGCCGGTGCGGTCGCCGGCCGGCCGGTGACGGTGTGCGGCGAGGCGCCGAGTGACCCGATGCTCGCGCTCGTCCTGGTCGGGCTAGGCGCCGGGGCGCTGTCGATGACCGCTCGGGTGCTCCCCGACGTACGGGCGACGCTCGCCCGGCACAGCTACGACGAGTGCGTGCGCTACGCCGCCGCGGCGCTGTCCGCGGACGGCCCCTCGGAGGCCCGGGCTCGAGTCCGCAACGCCCTCGACCGCAGCTGACCTTCGCCCGCAACGATCGCGGCGGAGGGTGTCAAGCGCCGCGGTTCGCGGCGGCGGTCTTCTTCGCGGCGGCGGTCTTCTTGGCCGCGATCGTCTTCTTCGGGGCCGGTGTCTTCTTCGGTACTGCGGTCTTCTTCGGAGCAGCGGTCTTCTTCGGGGCGGGCGCGGTCGTGCGCGCCGCCGCCTTCTTGACCGGCGCCGCCGGCTTCGTCGCGATCCGCTCGGCCGGCTCTTCGGGTGGCGCCATGCCGAACGTCTCTCCGAGCTCGACACCTTCGTTGAGCACGACGCCTTCCTCCGCGGGAACGTAGCCCGCGCGAAGCGGCACCTCCTTGAGCAGAAGGGCACCGAGCAGACCGATCGCGGCAACCGGCACCGAGGCGAGGAACACGACCTGCAGCGCGTCGGTGAATCCGACCTGCACGGCATGCAGCAACACGTCGGGGAGGCGGTTGAGGGTCGCGGGGTTCGCGGTCACCGAGGCGCCGTCGAGATGGGACAGCCCCTTCACGACCTCCGGCTTGGCGAGCTCCTTCAGCGGGATCTTGTGGATCTGTGCCGGAAGGTCGTGCGCGAGCCGGTTGCTGAAGATCGTGCCGAACACCGCGATGCCGATCGATCCGCCGATCGAGCGGCCGAAGGCGGCAAGGGAGGTCGCGACGCCCAGCTCGGAGTACTCGACCGAGTTCTGCGCGACGAGCAGCAGCACCTGCATCGTCATGCCGAGTCCGGTGCCCATCAGCGCCATGTAGATCGCGTTCTGCCAGAACGGCGTGGTCGCGGTGAGGTGGGAGAACAGGTAGAGCGAGACCAGCATGATCGCCATTCCCGCGATCGGGAACCGGCGGTAGGTGCCGGTCGCGGTGATCCGCCGCCCGCTGTAGATCGACATCGTGAGGACGAACGCCATGATCGGGATCATTTGCAGGCCTGAGCTGGTCGGCGACGCGCCGTGCACGACCTGCAGGAACAGCGGCAGGAACGTCATCGCCCCGAACATCGCGAAGCCCACGACGCCGCCGGTGTTGAACGACGTACGGAACACCGAGTTGGCGAACAGGTGCAGTGGCACGATCGGTTCCTCGGCGCGTCGCTCGACCGCGATGAAGATCGCGAACAACACCAGCGAGGCGACCCCCAGGCAGATGATCTGCGCCGAGTCCCACGGGTAGGTGACGCCGCCCCAGGTGAGCGTCAGGATCAGCGTCACCACCGCGCCGGAGAGCAGCGCCGAGCCGAGGTAGTCGATCCGGTGCTCGACCCGCGACCACTCGCCGTGCAGCGCGGCGGCGACGATGAGCAGCGCGACGGCACCGATCGGTAGGTTGATGAAGAAGACCCAGCGCCAGCTCAGCGAGTCGGTGAAGAACCCGCCGAGCAGCGGCCCGGCGACGCTCGCGACCGCGAACGCCGACCCGATCAGGCCGGTGTAGCGGCCCCGGTCACGCGGCGGGACGACGTCCCCGATGATCGCCTGCGCGCCGACGATGAGCCCGCCGGCGCCCAGCCCCTGCACCGCGCGTGCTGCGATCAGCTGGTCGAGGTTCTGGGAGATGCCGGAGATCGCGGACCCGACCAGGAAGATGACGATCGCCGCCTGGAACAGTCCCTTGCGGCCGTACAGGTCGCCGAGCTTGCCCCACAGCGGGACGGTCACGGTCGAGGCGAGAATGTACGACGTCACCACCCAGGACAGGTGGTTGAGCCCGCCGAGGTCGCCGACGATCGTCGGCAGTGCGGTCGCGACGATCGTCTGGTCGAGGGCCGCGAGGAACATTCCCGCGATCAGGCCGACGAAGACGAACCGGATCTGGCGGGGGGTCAGGTCAAAGGGCACTGGGGTTAGCTCTCTAGTTCTTCCGCGACGAGTTGCAGGCCGCGTACGACGGCTCGCTGGTCGGCCGGCTTCATGCGCTCGAGCGCGCGCTGAACCGGTCGCAACCGGGTGTCGAGGATGGTTTGGGCGAGGGCACGGTGGCTGTCCGCGATCGCGATGAGGGTGCGGCGACGGTCGGCCGGGTCCTCGACCCGGTGGACGAGGCCACCGGTCTCGAGGTCGGTGACGACCTGGCTGGCGGTGGCGAGCGAGACACCGAGCCGGCCGGCGAGCGTCGTGACGCTCATCCCCTCATCGCTCACGATCTGCATCAGGGCCGCGATGTGGCGAGGCGCCGGTGGGGCGTCGCGCCATTTGGCTTCGGTGGCGGCGTCGGTGGCTGGCACCGGGGTGCGCTCGAGCCGCTTCATGACGGTGCGTAACGCCGAGAGCAGGTCGGCCGCTGTGGAAGTCAGCGGTGTATCGGTCGGCGTGGCCACTCGACGAGGATAGCGTGATTGCTTCGTACAACAAAACGGTTTTGATCATCGAATGGTCAGACACGACGCGCGCCAGGAGGGAGCGGGTGCGGGTTGCCCACTAAAATCGGACCCTTGCTGCCCACCCCACCCGCCGCTCGTGACGGATGGCGGCTTCGCCGCCGTTCCTCTTCCCTCGGCCGGAGCCGCATGCACCGTCGATCACGGACCGTCGCCGCACTCGTCCTTGCCCTGGTCGTGGGTCAGCTGAGCACGGCGGCGGACGGCTGGGCCGCGATCTGCGTGTTCTGCCAGTCCACTGCCACCCCGACGCCGACCGAGAGCAACGTCGCCTCCGCCACGCCCACGCCCACGCCGACGCCGACGCCCTCACTGTCGGTGACGAGCTCACCGACCTCGTCGTCCACGGCGTCACCCACGTCGTCGTCGACCGCGTCCCCGACCCCGACCACGGTCGGCCCGATCTCGGGGCCGGACGTCGCCTCCTACCAGCACCCGGCCACCGCGGCGCACCCGCACGGCAAGCCGATCAACTGGAACGCCGTGGCCCGCGACGGCATGGAGTTCGGGATCGTCAAGGCGAGCGAGTCGACGACGTACAAGAACCCGTTCTTCGACGACGACTACGCGGCGATCCCCGAGGCCGGCCTGGTGCGTGGCAGCTACCACTTCGCGCGCCCGGGCTACCCGTTGGGTCCCTCGGCCAAGGCGCAGGCGGACTACTTCGCCCACCTGATCGGCGACGTCAACACCCCCGCGACGCTTCCGCCGGCCCTCGACCTGGAGGTCACCGGCGGGCTGCCGCGCGCCGACCTGGTCACGTGGGCGCAGATCTTCCTGTACCGCCTGCGGACGGTGACCGGGCGTACGCCGATGCTCTACACCTATCCGTCGTTCTGGACCGACGTGCTCGCCGACCCGAGCGCCTTCTCGCGCTTCCCGCTGTGGATGGCCTCCTACTGCCACCCGGTGCCGGGATGCGCACCGAAGGCGGATCTGTGGCAGTTCACGTCGTCGGCGTCGATCAGCGGCATCAGCGGCGGGGTCGACGAGTCCAGGTACGTCGGCACGCGCGGCATCTCCTGGGACACCCTCTCGGACGGTACGGCGAGCTTCCCGTGGCCGGCGGCCGCGCCGAGCCCGCCGCAGTCGGTTGCGGTCACGGCAGGCCCGACAACCGCCACGGTCTCGTGGCTGCCGGGCAACGACGGCTCGGCCCGGACCAAGTCGTACACGGTCACCTCCGACCCCGGCAACATCACCGCCAAGGTCAACGGCGCCTCCACCTCGGCGACGGTGACCGGCCTCGACCCCGCCACGTCGTACACCTTCACGGTCACCGCGAAGAGCGCGGCCGGGACCAGCGCCCCGTCGGCGCCGACCGAGGCGATCACGCCCGTCGTACCGACCCTGCTGTCGATGACGCAACCGGCCTCGATCAGCTATGGCCACACGCTGAAGATCGACGCCACGCTGACCCGCACCGACACCTCGGCCGGCGTCGGCGGGCAGGACGTGCGGATCTACCGCCGCGCACCCGGCCAGACGAAGTGGAAGCGCCACGGCACGGCAACCACCGCTTCGGACGGCAGCCTCACCGTGAAGCTGCACCCCAAGCGGTCGCTCGACGTACGGCTGAAGTTCAAGGGCGCGTCCGGCTACGAGCCGGACGCGGCGAAGGGGACGACGGTCGTGCACTACGTCGTTGCCGCGTCGTTGTCGAAGGCGACCGTCAAGCACCGGCATCACGCGAAGATCACCGGATCGGTTGCTCCGGCGATCGACGGCGACCAGGTGGTGCGCCAGGACCGGATCGGCTCGACCTGGCGGGACGGTCCGACGAGAGCGGTCCGGGCGGACGGCACCTTCTCCTTCAAGCTGCACC
>CAZEAM010000375.1:0-11286 GCA_964510285.1 uncultured Frankiaceae bacterium
AGCTCGGGACCGTGGAGCTGCTCCGCGCCGGCCAGCCCGCATCCCGGCGCACCGACGTAGAGCGCGGCGCGCTGGTGCGGGTTCTCGCCGTAGCGGAGCACCGCCGAGCGCTCCCAGCTGGCCCCGACCCACGCCGGGAACCCGGTGCCGTCGTCACTGGGTGCGAGGACGCTGCCCATCCAGGACGCGACAGCGACGTCGTAGGCCGCGGTGTGCTCGAACGCCTTGCCGGCCAGCCGCTGCCGTTGCGCGAGGGTGAAGCCACCGCCTTCGATCGCCTCGATCACCTCGCCGTAGCTGGCCGGGTCGACCACGACCGCGACCGACGGGTGGTTCTTCGCGGCGGCCCGCACCATGGACGGCCCGCCGATGTCGATCTGCTCCACGCACTCGTCGGGGGTGGCACCCGACGCCACGGTGGCCGCAAAGGGATAGAGGTTGACGATGACCAGCTCGAACGGCTCGACCCCGAGCTCGGCGAGCTGCTTGGCGTGGTCGTCCTTGCGCAGGTCGGCGAGGATGCCGGCGTGCACCTTCGGGTGCAGCGTCTTGACCCGGCCCTCGAGGCACTCCGGGAATCCGGTCAGCTCCTCCACCGGCGTGACCGGTACGCCCGCATCACGCAGCTTGGCGGCCGTCGAACCGGTGGACACGACGTCGACGCCCGCCGCGGCGAGGGCCTTGCCGAGCTCTTCGAGGCCGGTCTTGTCGTAGACGCTGACCAGGGCCCGCTTGATCGGCCGCTTGCCGTCACTCACGCGCTCTTCCCTTCTTGTCGAGTGCTGGATCGGTTAGAGCGCATGTGCCATCCGCCCTACGGTTTCGACGAGCATCCGGCGCTCGGCGACCTTGATCCGCTCGTGCAGCGAGTGCTCGTCGTCGGTCGGCTCGACCGCGACCGTGACCTGGTCGATGATCTCGCCCGTGTCGACACCCGCATCGACGTAGTGCACCGTCGCACCGGTCTCGCGCACGCCCGCGGCGAGGGCGTCGCGGACCGCGTTGGCGCCGGGGAAGCGGGGCAGCAGGGACGGGTGGGTGTTGATCGTCTTCGGGAATGCCGCGAGGAACTCCGCACCCAGGATCTTCATGAAGCCCGCCGACACCACGAGGTCGGGCTCGTGGACCGCGGTCGCCTTGGTCAGCTCGGCGTCCCACTCCTCCCGGGTCGCGTAGTCCGCGAGCCGCCGTACGAAGGTCGCGATCCCGCGGCGCTCGGCGCGGGCGAGACCCTCGATCTCATCGCGATCCGCACCAACCGCCACCACCGTGGCGCCGTACGCCGGATCCTCACACGCGTCGAGGAGTGCGCCGAGATTGGTGCCCGAGCCGGACACCAGCACGACGAGCCGCGCAGCCAAGGAACTCCCCAGGAAGAGATTCGTAGGGAAGAAGGGAAGGACCATCACGATACCGTCGCCGCATGACGCAGCCGTACGACCCGAACCAGCCGCCGGCGTACGGGTCTGCCCCGCCGCCGCCGGCGTACGGCGGTCCGGCGTACGGCGGGTACGGGCCGCCGCCGGGCCAGCGGATCAACGACCCGGCGCCGATGGGGCTGCGCCTGCTCGCCCGGATCATCGACGGCGTGCTGATGTTCGTCGTCCTCGCAATCCTGATCGCGCTGATCGGGCTCGACGTGTTCCACAAGACGCAGACCGCCAGCGGGACGCAGTACGACTTCTCCGCGGTCGACGGCGACTTCTACAAGGTGTCGCTGCTGTTCCTGGCGATCACTGTCGCCTACGAGGTCGGGATGATCGCCTCGAAGGGAGCGACGCTCGGCAAGATGGCCGTGGGCGTGCGGGTCGCGATGCTGGAGAACGGCCAGAACCCGACCCTGAGCGCGGCGTTCATCCGCTGGCTGATCCCCGCGGTGGCCGGCCTGATCCCGACCGGCCTGGCCGTGATCGTCGTGTACCTGTCGCCGTTCTTCGACTCCACGCATCGCAACCGCGGCTGGTACGACTACGCCGCGAAGACGATCGCGGTGCGAACCCGCTAACCGCGGGCGACGCCGGGCAGCGAGCGCCACAGCCGCCACCACGCCTGGACCGCGACGACCAGCAGCGCGACGCCGCCGGTCTCGCCCCCGACGGCCAGACCCACCTGCCAGGGCGAGGGACCCATCGCGGCCAGCCGGCCGGGTCCGAACGGCCCCCCGGCAATCGCGGCGAGCAGTGCGGCCGCGGCGCCGACCACGGCCGCGCACAGCAGCACCGCGCGAAGCTGCGCGCGCAGGTCCTCGCCCGCATCCTGGCGGATCCGCCAGGCCGCGACCACACCGGCGGCCGCGCCGGCCACGACGGCAAGCGCCACGACCGGCCACGGGGCAGCACCGCGCGGCAAGGCGGCGAGCACGGGCAACGCCGGGGTGGCACCGACGTGGACCGCCGCGAGGTTCACCGTCGTGCCGGTCCCGACCGCGAACCCGGGCCCGGCAAGGTACGCCGCGGTGAATAGCACCGCGTTGGGCACGAAGAACAGGCTGATCGCGGCGACCGCGAACCGGCCCGAGCCGTTGGCGTAGCCGTCGATGCTGTTGCCGACCAGGTCGGCGTGGTGCCAGAGGGCGGCGACGGTCAGCACGGTCGACGTGGCGAGCAGCACCGCGGCGGCGGCACCGCTCGCGCGCACTCCGTGGCGCAGCGCGGCAGGCAGCTGCTCCCACAGCTGGTTCCACAGCTTCGCGCCGCGCAGCCCACCCACCGTCGTGGCGACTAGGCCGACGATGCCGGCGGTGACGAAGGCCGCACCTGGGGACGGGCGGATGGTCGACGTCCGGGCGAGGTAGGACAGGCCGGTCGCGAGGCCGGCGTACGGGAGGGTGATCGCGAGCACCATCGCCCCGACCGCCCCCGGCTCCTGCCTCGCCGCGCCGCGGGCGACGACGGCGGCCGACCGGACGAGCAGAAGGCCGAGCAAAAGGGTCAGGCCCAGGGGCGCGACCGCGATCCGCCCGCCCGGCACCTCGAGCGGCACGCGCTGGGCGTCCAGCCAGAGGGAGACCGCGAACCGCATCGCCGAACCCGCGCTGGTCGAGGTGCGCGAGTCGGCGGACCACACGACCAGGGACACGACGACCAGGGCCGCCAGACCGACCGCGGTCGCCCAGACCGCGGCGGTCAGGCTGCGCAGCCACAACGGCGCCGGGCGTTCGGCGCGCGTGGTACAGCGGGCGGCCGGACGGCGCGCCGACGTGACCTGTCCTCGCGGGGGCTGACGATCGAGGACCTGGGTCACCGCCCGATCGTGACAGCGATCACCCCAAGTGACAGGTGTTACACGCCGTAGATGAGCGGATGGCACATAGGTATCGCGGACGGGCATGCCCATGTGCCATGCGCTCAGCTATAGCGAGGTGTGTGTGCCATGCGCATGGTCCTCCACAGGCGGCCCCTACCGGCGGCCCTTCGCCCGACTTCCAGGCCGACTATGCGCCGCATGGACCTCGACACCCTGTTGCAACGCCAGGACGGCGTCGTCACCCGCCTCCAGGCACTCGAAACTCTCACCACGGGCGCCCTGCAGCATCGCCTCAGCCGGCGCTGGCAGATCCTGCTGCCCGGCGTCTACCTCACAGCGACCGGCACGCCCACCGAGCGCCAGCGGTTGCGCGCGGCGCTCCTGTACGGCGGCCCCGATGCGCAGCTCGGCGACGCGACCGCCCTTGCCGTGTACGGCGTTCGCTACCTGCCGCGCGATCCCGTCGTACGGCTGCTGCTACCCGCGAACGAGCGCCGGGCGAACCGCGACGGCGTGGTCGTACGACGCACCCACCGGTTGCCGCCGCCGCGCAACATGAACGGGCTTGCGTACTGTCCACCCGAGCGCGCGCTTTCCGACTTCGCCACACGCATCGGCAACGAACGCATCGCGACGGCCGTGCTGGCCGATGCGATCCAGCGTCGCATCGCCAGCCGCGAACTGCTGCTCGAGGAGCTCTCCCACGTCACCGGCCGTGGCGCCGGCATTGCGGCTCGCGCCGGACGCTGGATCGCTGCCGGCGCGGCATCGGCGCCGGAAGCTGACTTTCTCGGCTTGTGTCAACGATCGACCGTGCTGCCGCGACCCCTGCTGAATCCCCTCATCGAGCTGCCGTCCGGGCAGCGAGTCAGCCCGGACGCGTTGTTCCCCGATGCCGGGCTGGTGCACGAAACGAACGGCCGTGAGCATCACGCCGCCGACGACCGCTTCGATGACATGCAGGCTCGCCACGGCGCGATGACCGCCGCTGGCCTCACCGTCTTGCACAGCTCGCCGCGCCAGATCCGCTCGCAGGCGCGGCGGGTACTCGCCGAGCTCGAGACGACCTATCGCCAATACGCCGGGCGCGGCATGCCGGAGGGTGTCCGCATCCTCAGCGGGGCGCTGCCCTGATGAGCATGCCCATGTGCCATGCGCTCAGCAATAGCAAGGCGTGTGGCACATACGTATCGCTGCCCGCGATACCTATGTGCCATCCGCTCTAGGAGAGGAGCTCGGTCAGGATGCGGGCCGCCTCGCTGGGGGTCTTGCCGACTCGTACGCCGGCCGCCTCCAGCGCCTCGGCCTTCGCCGCCGCCGTGCCGGACGAGCCCGACACGATCGCGCCGGCGTGTCCCATCGTCTTGCCCTCGGGCGCGGTGAACCCGGCCACGTAGCCGACCACCGGCTTCGTCACGTTGGCCTTGATGAAATCCGCCGCCCGCTCCTCCGCGTCGCCGCCGATCTCGCCGATCATGATGATCGCCTCGGTGTCCGGGTCGTTCTGGAACGCGGCGAGGCAGTCGATGTGCGTCGTGCCGATGACCGGGTCGCCACCGATCCCCACCGCCGTGGTGAAGCCGATGTCGCGCAGCTCGTACATCATCTGGTAGGTCAGCGTCCCCGACTTCGACACCAGCCCGATCCGGCCCGGACCGCTGATGTCCGCCGGGATGATCCCGGCGTTGGACTGCCCCGGCGAGATCAGGCCCGGGCAGTTCGGCCCGATGATCCGCGTCTTCCCGCGCTCCTCGGCGTACGAGCGGAAGTACGCCGTGTCCTGCACCGGCACGCCCTCGGTGATCACGACCAGCAGCGGGATCTGCGCGTCGACCGCCTCGATCGCCGCATCACGGGTGAACGCCGGCGGCACGAAGCCCACCGACACGTCGGCGCCGGTCGCTTCGATCGCCTCGGCGACGGTTGCGAACACGGGGATGCCGTCGACGTCGGTCCCGGCCTTGCGGGCGTTGACCCCGCCCACCACGTTGGTGCCGGACGCGACCATCCGCCGGGTGTGCTTGGTGCCCTCCGAGCCGGTGATCCCCTGCACGATCACCTTGCTGTCCTTGGTCAGCCAGATCGCCACTAGGACCGCCCTCCCACGTGCGCGAGCTCGGCGGCTCGTCGTGCGGCGCCGTCCATCGTGTCGACCTGCTCGACGAGCGGATGCGCGGCCTCCGACAGGATCCGCCGGCCCTCCTCGGCGTTGTTTCCGTCGAGCCGTACGACGAGCGGCTTCGACACGTCCTCACCGCGACCGGCGAGCATCGACAGCGCCTGGACGATGCCGTTCGCGACCGCGTCACACGACGTGATGCCGCCGAACACGTTGACGAACACCGACCGCACCGACGGGTCCGACAGGATCACGTCGAGGCCGTTTGCCATGACCTCCGCCGACGCGCCACCGCCGATGTCGAGGAAGTTCGCCGGCCGTACCCCGCCGTACTCCTCGCCGGCGTACGCGACGACGTCGAGGGTCGACATGACCAGCCCGGCGCCGTTGCCGATGATGCCGACCTCGCCGTCGAGCTTCACGTAGTTGAGGTCGAGCTCCTGCGCGCGGACCTCGAGCGGGTCGGTCGCGGAGACGTCGCGGTACGCCGTGTGCACCTCGGCGTGCCGGAACGACGCGTTGTCGTCCAGCGTCACCTTGCCGTCGAGCGCGAGCACCTGATCATCGGGCGTGCGGACCAGCGGGTTGACCTCGACCAGCGTCGCCTCTTCCCCGGTGAACACGTCCCACAGCTGGCGGATCACCTTTGCCGCCTTGTCCCGCACCGGCTCGGGGATGTTCCCCGCGGTCGCGATCTCGAGCGCCTTTGCGTCGTCGACGCCGGCTACCGGATCCACGGCGACGCGTGCGAGCGCCTGCGGCTTCTCCACCGCGAGCTGCTCGATCTCCATGCCGCCTTCGGCCGAGCACATCGCGAGGTAGGAGCGGTTCGCCCGGTCGAGCAGGAACGAGAAGTAGTACTCCTCGCCGATGTCGGCCGCCTCGGCGATCAGCACCGTGCGGACGGTGTGGCCCTTGATGTCCATCCCGAGGATGTTCTTCGCGTGCGACTCGGCGTCATCCGCGGTCGGCGCGAACTTCACGCCACCGGCCTTGCCGCGACCGCCCGCCTTGACCTGCGCCTTGACCATCACCGGCAGGCCGAGCTCCTCGGCGGCGGCGCGCGCCGCCTCCGGCGTGCTCACGACGCGTTGTCTGGTGACCGGTACGCCGTGCTTGCCGAACAGCTCCTTCGCCTGCCACTCGAACAGGTCCACGGCGTCTCAACCCTCCGTTGCGCAGCAATACGTCTCAGCGTGGAACGTTACCCGGCGGCCTTCGCAGGACTTCGAGCGCCCGCGCGGAACGTACGAAGGATGGGCAAACGGACAGCCGCGACGATGGTCTGCGCGCTCGCGACCGCGGCGGCAATGGTGCCTGGCGCCGACGCCGGCGCCGCCCCTCATCCGGCGTTCTCGGTCCGCACGATGACCTTCCACGTCACCGTCCCGAACGAGGCGGTGGGCGGGACCGGCACGCAGCAGTGCTCGATCATCGGCGACCTCTACAAGCCGGCCGGCGCGTCTGCGCAGCACCCGGTCCCCGCGGTCCTGACGACGAACGGGTTCACCGGGAGCAAGAACGACCAGACCGCGATGGCCGAGGTGCTCGCCAGCCACGGGTACGGCGTGCTGTCCTACTCGGGGCTGGGCTTCGGCGGCTCCGGCTGCAAGATCACCCTCGACGACCGGGCCCACGACGGGCGCGCCGGCAAGCAGCTGGTCACCTTCCTCGGCAAGCTGGACTGGATCGTCCACGACCGCGTCGATCACGCCGGGCACCACGACCGCTACGACCCGCGGGTCGGGATGATCGGCAACTCCTACGGCGGCGGCATCCAGTACGCCGTCGCCGAAGTCGACCCGCGGGTCGACGCGATCGTCCCGATGATCACGTGGAACAACATGGCGTACTCGATCGCGCCGAACAACACGAACCTCCGGCACGGCGCGACGTACCGGACCGACGCGCCGGGGATCGCGAAGGAGGTGTGGCTTCCCGAGCTGTTCGCGGCCGGCGTCGCTGCAGTCGTCCAGCACGTCGACACCGACCCGACCCGCATCGCGGCCTGCGGTGGGTTCATCGAGATCGTCTGCCCGGCGGTCGCAGAGCTGATGCTCAACGAGTACTTCGCGAACAACCTCTACACGTTCGCCGCCGCGCGGTCGGTGGCCAACCACATCCATGACATCCGGATCCCGGTCCTGCTCATGCAGGGAGAGAACGACACCCTGTTCAACCTGCAGGAAGCGGTCGCGACCTACGAGGCCCTGCGCAAGCAGGGCACGCCGGTGAAGATGGTGTGGCACTCATGGGGCCACAACCTGCAGGTCCCCGCGAAGGGCGAGTGGGTGCAGGGCCACGGCATGCTGCAGACCTACGAAGGCCAGCGGGTCTACGCGTGGTTCAACCACTACCTCAAGGGACAGGACGTCCCGACCGGACCGCGTTTCGCGTACTGGCGCGACTGGATGCCGTTCGCCGGCGACGGCCCTGACACGGTCCAGTACGGCACGTCGTCGCACTACCCGGTCGGCCACAGGCTGACCTACTACACGTCGGGCGCCGGCGACCTGGTCACCAGGCGGAGCGAGGTGGCCAGCGGCTCGACGACGTACGCGAACCTGCTCGGCCCGACGCCGCTGTCGTTCTCCGAGGTCTCCGACATCCAGCACCAACGGCCGATCAGCGACATTCCGCCGTTCGACACGCCGGGCAGCTACGCACACTGGACGAGCGCGCCCCTGCGCCACCACATCGACGTGGCGGGAGTGCCGACCGCGACACTGCACGTGTCGGCGCCGACCGCCGCCGACGCGGTCCCCGGGACCGAGCTGGAGCTGTTCGTGAAGCTGTACGACGTGGCTCCGGACGGCACCGTCGAGCTGCTGCACCGGCTGGTCTCAGCGGTGCGCGTCCTCGACCCGAGGCGTCCCCTGCACGTGCAGCTGCCGGGCATCGTGCACCGCTTCGCGAAGGGTCATCGCTTCGAGCTCGTCGTCGCGGCGACCGACTCCGCGTTTCGCAACTCCAACGTGGTCCAACCGGCCACCGTGACCACCAACCGCACAGCACCGGGTGTGCTGCGCCTGCCTGTAGTGAAGTAGTGATCATGAAACGGACGCTCGGCGTAGCCATCGTCGCCGCGACTGCGGCGAGCCTCCTCGTCACGCCGGTCGCGGCAGCCGCCCACGCGGGGCGCGCGACGCACCCCGCGAAGTTCACCGTGACCACGTTGAACTTCCACGTCACGGTGCCCAACGAGCTCCCCGACGGGATCGGCACCCAGACCTGCCTGATTGTCGGGGACCTGTACAAGCCGGCGAACGCATCCGCGTCCCATCCCGTGCCGGCCATCCTCACCACCAACGGCTTCGGCGGCAGCAAGGACGACCAGGCGAGCCTCGGCCGCTACGCCGCCGCGCACGGCTACGGCGTGCTGTCCTACTCCGGGCTCGGGTTCGGCGGGTCGGGATGCAAGATCTCCCTCGACGACCCGTCCTACGACGGGCGGGCCGGCAGCCAGCTGATCAGCTTCCTCGGCGGCCAGACCGGGATCGCCAGCTACCGGTCCGGTGCGCCGTACCCCGCGGTGCGCTGGATCCGGCACGACGCGCCCGGAGACCCGCGGGTCGGCATGATCGGCGGGTCGTACGGCGGGGGGATCCAGTTCGCGGTCGCAAAGGTCGACCCCCGCCTGGACACGATCGTCCCGATGATCACGTGGAACGACCTGCGTTACTCCCTGGCGCCCAACAACCTCACCGAACCGGGGCAGGTCACCGACGTGGCTGGTGACCCGGACACCCCCGGCGCGATGAAGCTCGAATGGTCGACGCTGCTGTTCGCCGACGGCCTGGTCGCCGGACTGACCGGAGTGCGGACCGACCCCACGCGTGACGTCGGCTGCGTCGACTACCTGTTCGACCTCTGCCCGTACGCGGTCGAGACCGCGGCCAACGCGGTGTTCACCCAAGGCGCGCTGCGCTTCCTGGCCCACGCCTCGGTCGGCACCTACGCCAACAAGATCCGGATCCCGACCTTGCTGATGCAGGGCCAGGGCGACACCTTGTTCAACCTGCGGGAGGCGGCGACGACGTACCGGCAGCTGCGCCGCCAGGGCACGCCGGTGAAGATGATCTGGCACTCCTGGGGGCACAGCACCTCACAGGCGGCGCCCGGCGAGTGGAGCCAGGGCGCGGACATCGCCCGGACCTACGAGGGTCGGCGGGTGCTGGCGTGGTTCGCGCACTACCTGAAGGGCGAGCACGTCTCGACCGGACCGCGGTTCGCCTACTACCGCGACTACATCCCGTTCCACGGAAAGGGACCCGACACCGTCCAGTACGCCACCGCCAGCCACTTCCCGGTCGGCCACATGAAGACCTTCTACGCCTCGGCGGGCGGGTCGCTGATGACCCGGCGCGCCGACGTGCTGGCCGGACGCAACGAGTACGCCAACCTCCTCGGACCGACACCGATGTCCTACTCGGAGGTGTCGGCGCTGCAAGGCACCGCCCTCCCGGACGCGTCGACGCCGCCGTTCGACCTGCCCGGCTCGTACCTCGGCTGGCGGACCGCTCCGCTGTCCCGCCATCTCGACGTGGCCGGCATCCCCGCAGTCACGCTGCGCGTCCAGACGCCGGTGTCGACCGACGTGACCGCGGCGACCGAGTTGCAGATGTTCGTCAAGGTGTACGACGTCGCCCGTAACGGCGACCTGACGCTGGTGCACCGGCTGGTCGCGCCGGTACGGGTCCAGGACGACGCCGGTGCGGTGCACGTGCGGCTCCCGGGGATCGTGCACCGGTTCCCGAAGGGCCATCGCATCGAGCTCGTCGTCGCCGCCACGGACACGGCGTACCGCAACGCCGACCTGGTCCAGCCGGCGCTGATCTCGACCAGCCGGGCCCACCCGGTGACGCTGAAGCTGCCGGTGGTGAACGACTAGATCGAGGTGGCTGGCCGTGGCAGGCGACGGCGCCTGTTACGCGCCGGCGGTGGCCGGCACGTGGTCGCGGACCCAGTCCACGATCGCCCCCGTGGGGGTGCCCGGCGTGAACACCTCGGCGACGCCGATCTCCTTCAGCGGCGCGATGTCGGCGTCGGGGATGATGCCGCCGCCGAAGACCACGATGTCGCGCGCGTCCTGCTCGCCGAGCAGGTCGAGCACCTTGCGGAACAGCGTCATGTGCGCCCCGGAGAGGACGGACAGCCCGATCGCCTGCGCATCCTCCTGGACCGCCGTGGCGACGATCTGCTCGGGCGTCTGGTGCAGCCCGGTGTAGATGACCTCCATGCCGGCGTCGCGCAACGCGCGAGCGACCACCTTCGCGCCGCGATCGTGGCCATCGAGGCCGGGCTTCGCGACGACTACGCGGATCGGCACGACTGCAAGACTACCGGGATCATGAGCGCCGAAGAACCGCGGCTACCGGGGTGGAGCGAGACGCTCGCACCCGCCGCCGAAGAGCTCGCCAGCTCCGACACGCTGCACTCCTCGATCGCCGCCGTCGACGGGCATCAGGCCGTCTTCCTGCGGTGGGACTTCGGCCGCCACGGCGGCACGTTCGGCGTCGCCGAGGCCGACGTGTTCGAAGCGGCGGTGCGCACCGCGATCGCTCGACGGCTCCCGCTGGTGACCGTCACCCGCTCCGGCGGCACCCGGCTGCCGGAAGGCATGCGCGCACTCGTCGGGATCCCGCGCGCCGTCCTCGCGCTCGCCGACCTCCGCGCGGCCGGGCTGGCGCACCTCTGCGTCGCGGACCACCCCACGACCGGCGGCGTGTGGGTCGCGATCGGCACCCAGGCCGACCTGCGGCTGGCGTTCCGCGGCGGCACCGTCGGCTTCTCCGTCCCCCGGGTCGTGCCGGTCATGACCGGTCGCGAGCTCAGCGCGGTCGCATTCACGGCAGCGGCGGCGTACGACGCCGGGCTGGTCGACGCGCTCGCCACGGTGGACGAGGCCGGTCAATGGCTCG
>CAZEAM010000376.1:0-10732 GCA_964510285.1 uncultured Frankiaceae bacterium
GAAGACCGGGTCGTGGTCGAGCTGTCGCCGTACGACCTGTCACGCGGTCGAATCGTCTACCGCTACAAGTAGGAGAACGACCGTGAAGGTCAAGCCGAGCGTCAAGAAGATGTGTGACAAGTGCAAGGTGATCCGCCGTCATGGCCGGGTCATGGTGATCTGCGAGAACCTGCGGCACAAGCAGCGGCAGGGCTAGTAGCCACCAAGCGAGCGCGCACCACCTGCCCTGGGTTGAATCCGACACTGAGTTGAATCCCACACAGTGGCAGTACCCCCGGCGCGGATGGCTGGGGCCCGATCGGGCGATCGGGACGGTGACGCGGGAGACCACCGCGAACGACAAGGAGTAACGCCCCGTATGGCACGCCTCGTTGGCGTCGACCTTCCCCGCGACAAGCGGATCGAGGTCGCGCTCACCTACATCTTTGGCATCGGGCGCACGCGTGCGCTCCAGACGCTGGCCGAGACCGGCGTCAGCCCCGACACCCGCGTCCGCGACCTGACCGACGAAGACCTGGTCAAGCTGCGTGACTGGATCGAGGCCAACTACCGCATCGAGGGCGACCTCCGACGCGAGGTTGCCGCCGACATCCGCCGCAAGATCGAGATCGGCTGCTACCAGGGCATCCGCCACCGTCGTGGCCTCCCGGTCCGCGGTCAGCGCACCCACACCAATGCCCGTGGCCGTAAGGGTCCGCGCAAGACCGTGGCCGGCAAGAAGAAGGCAGGGAAGAAGTAATGCGCTCTGTTCATGGGGAGGCAAAGTAGATGCCTCCTGCAGCGAAGAAGGCCGCGGCGAAGAAGGTCCGCCGCAAGGAGAAGAAGAACATCGCGCACGGCCACGCGCACATCAAGAGCACGTTCAACAACACGATCGTTTCGATCACCGACCCGATGGGCAACGTGGTCAGCTGGGCCAGTGCCGGCCAGGTCGGCTTCAAGGGCTCTCGCAAGTCCACGCCGTACGCCGCGCAGATGGCGGCCGAAGCCGCTGCTCGCCGCGCGCAGGAGCACGGCATGCGCAAGGTCGACGTCTTCGTCAAGGGTCCGGGCTCCGGCCGCGAGACCGCGATTCGTTCACTGCAAGCGACTGGCCTGGAGGTAGGCACCATCTCCGACGTAACCCCGGCGCCGCACAACGGCTGCCGTCCCCCGAAGCGGCGGCGTGTCTGAATGCCCCACGAAAACGTTCGCTTCGCTCACGTTTCCGCAGGGGCCCCGAAAAGCGAAGGAAAGATCTGATGGCTAGGTATACGGGGCCTGATTGCAAACGGTGCCGTCGCGAGAAGACGAAGCTGTTCCTCAAGGGCTCGAAGTGCGAGTCCGCCAAGTGCCCGATCGAGATCCGCCCCTACCCGCCGGGTGAGCACGGGCGTGGCCGAAGCAAGGACAGCGAGTACCTGCTGCAGATGCGTGAGAAGCAGAAGTGCGCCCGCATCTACGGCGTGCTCGAGAAGCAGTTCCGCCGTTACTACGAGGAGGCCAACCGGCGTCCCGGCAAGACCGGCGACAACCTGCTGCAGCTGCTCGAGCGCCGGCTCGACAACGTCGTCTTCCGGGCCGGGTTCGCGCACAGCCGCGACATGGCCCGCCAGCTCGTGAAGCACGGCCACTTCTTGGTCAACGGTCACAAGGTCGACATCCCGAGCTACCTGGTCGAGGAGAACGACATCATCGAGGTTCGGCCGGGCTCGGTCGAGCTCACGCCGTTCGTGATCGCGCGTGCCGAGGCCGGCGAGCGGCCGGTGCCGGCGTGGCTCGAAGTGATCTCGAACCGGATGCGCATCCTCGTGCACTCGATGCCGGCCCGCCAGGTGATCGACACCCAGGTCCAGGAACAACTCATTGTGGAGCTTTACTCGAAGTAGGTGGTTGATTTTCCCTCGACGGTGATTTTCGAGCGAAGCGAGAAAATCGGCGGCGAGAAACCCCATGGACGTCATATAGCGGTCGTCCCTGACTAAAGAGGTTCACATTGCTCATTGCACAGCGCCCCACGTTGACCGAGGAGCCGATCGACGACAGTCGCTCGCGCTTCGTCATCGAGCCGCTCGAGCCGGGCTTCGGCTACACGCTGGGCAACTCGCTGCGTCGTACCTTGCTCTCCTCCATCCCCGGCGCGGCTGTCACGTCGCTGCGGATCGCTGATGTCCTCCACGAGTTCTCGACGGTGGCGGGCGTCAAGGAGGACGTCACCGACCTGATCCTCAACATCAAGAACCTCGTCGTCTCCAGCGAGCACGACGAGCCGGTCGTGATGTACCTGCGCAAGCAGGGTCCCGGCGCGGTCACCGCGGCCGACATCGCGCCGCCGGCCGGTGTCGAGATCCACAACCCGGACCTGCACATCGCCACGCTGAACTCGAAGGGCAAGCTCGAGATCGAGTTCACCGTCGAGCGTGGCCGCGGCTACGTCTCCGCCGTGCAGAACAAGCAGCCGGGTCAGCCGATCGGCGTCATCCCGATCGACTCGATCTACTCGCCGGTGCTCAAGGTGACCTACAAGGTCGAGGCGACCCGTGTCGAGCAGCGCACCGACTTCGACCGTCTCGTGGTCGACGTCGAGACCAAGTCCTCGATCACCCCTCGCACGGCGATGGCGTCGGCCGGTCACACCCTGGTCGAGCTGTTCGGGCTGGCCCGCGAGCTGGACGAGAACGCCGAGGGTGTCGAGATCGGTCCGTCGCCGACCGACGCGCAGCTCATGGCCGACCTCGCGTTGCCGATCGAGGAGCTCGACCTCACCGTCCGTTCGTACAACTGCCTCAAGCGTGAGGGCATCCACACCGTCGGCGAGCTGGTCTCACGGTCGGAAGCCGACCTCATGGACATTCGCAACTTCGGGCAGAAGTCGATCGACGAGGTGAAGGGCAAGCTGGCCGGCCTGGGTCTCGCGCTCAAGGACAGCCCGCCCGGATTCGACCCGAGTGCCGTCATGGCCAACTACGACAACGGCTACGACGACAACGGCGACGCTGGTTTCGCCGAGACCGAGCAGTACTAGTTACCCCACGAGGTTTTTCTCGCTTTGCTCGAAAAACTCCGCGGGGACCCCGACGGGTGAGGACATAAAGGAGACGTAATGCCTACCCCCACCAAGGGACCTCGGCTCGGCGGTGGTCCGGCCCATGAACGGCTGATGCTGGCGAACCTGGCCACGTCCCTGTTCGAGCACGGGCGGATCACCACCACGCTCGCGAAGGCCAAGCGGTTGCAGCCGCTCGCCGATCGGATGGTGACCTTCGCCAAGAAGGGCGACATCCACGCGCGGCGGCAGGTGCTCACGGTGATCCGTGACAAGGCGGTGGTGCACCAGCTCTTCGCCGAAATCGGTCCCGGCTTCGCCGAGCGTGCGGGCGGTTACACGCGGATCACGAAGCTTGGTCCGCGTAAGGGCGACAACGCGCCGATGGCGGTGATCGAGCTCGTCGAGTTCCAGACCGTCGCGCAGGAGGCGGTGTCCGAGGCCGAGGCCGCCCGAGGCACCCGCTTCGCCCGTCGCCGCAAGCCGACCGGCGCGACCGCCGAAGCTGCGGCGGAGCTGGCCGGCGAGTCCGCTACGGCCGCCGCCGTCGCTGCGGAGGCCGAGGCGGCGGAAACGGACGAGGACCTCGAGGACGTCGGCTTGGACCTCATGGGTGAGGACGAGGACGACGCCGCAGAAACCGCAGTTGCGGAGACCTCCGCAGCGCAGGCTCCGGCCGAGGAGGCTGAGGCTGCCGCGGCTGAGCCCGAGGACACCGCCACGGTCGCCGGCGAGGTCGAGGTTCCCGACGCCGAAGCAACCGTCGAGGTTGCCGGCGAGGTCGAGGTTCCGGCCGACGAGGGTTCTGCCGCGGACGAGGGCGACGCCACCAACGCGGACGAGGGCGACACCACCAAGGAGTGACCGCCCCAAGCGATGTCGACGAGCCCGCCCTCCCTTCCGGGGACGGCGGGCTCGTCCGTCTGCGGCTCGACCTCTCCTACGACGGCACCGACTTCTCCGGCTGGGCCCGCCAGCCCGGCCGGCGGACGGTGCAGGAGACCATCGAGATCGCGATCGCGACCGTCCTGCGCCTCGACCGCGCACCCTCGCTGACCGTCGCCGGCCGGACCGACGCCGGCGTGCACGCCACCGGCCAGGTCGCCCATGTCGACCTGCCGCTCGACGTCGACCCGCAACAGCTGCACCGGCGCCTCGAACGGCTGTTGCCCGACGACGTCGTGGTCAACGACCTGACATCGGCCCCGGACGGCTTCGATGCGCGCTTCGCCGCCACCGGTCGCCACTACCGGTACCGGGTGGCCGATCGGGCCTGCGACCCGCTGCGCCGACGGGACACGCTGATCTGGAGACGAGCGCTCGACGAGGCCGCGATGCGGGTGGCCGCTCAAGGCCTGCTGGGCGAGCACGACTTCGCGGCGTACTGCCGTCCCCGCGAGGCCGCGACCACGATCCGCACGCTGCGCGAGCTCGAGGTGAACCGCGACGGCGACGGGGTGGTCCTCGTCGCAGCGCACGCCGACGCGTTCTGCCACAACCAGGTCCGCGCGATGGTCGGCGCGCTGCTGGCCGTCGGCGACGGGCGCAAGCCGGCCGAATGGCCCGCCGAGGTGCTGCGCGCCCGGGTCCGTGACTCGGCGGTCAACGTCGCGCCGGCGCACGGCCTGACCCTCGTGGCGGTCGACTACCCGCCGGCCGACCAGCTGGCTGACCAGGCTGGACGGACCCGCCGTCGCCGCTGCTAGCACGCCGCTAGCGGCGGTCCGAATCGCCCGTCGCGCGCGGAAAACTGCTTCGCGGGCGCTGCGACACTGGCGACATGGGCCACGTCGATCTGCAGCGGGTCGGTCTCGCGCTGCCCGACGGCCGGATGCTGCTCGACGAGATCACCTTTCGGGTCGCCGACGGCCAGAAGGCTGCCCTCATCGGACCCAACGGTGCCGGCAAGACGACGCTGCTGAAGATCATCGGTGGTGACGTCGCCCCGGACTCCGGCAGCGTCACCGGGTCCGGCGGGGTCGGCGTGATGCGCCAGTTCGTCGGGTCGGTGCGCGACGACACGTCGGTGCGCGACCTGCTGCTGTCCGTCGCGCCGTCGCGGGTCCGAGAGGCGGCGGCCGCGCTCGACGCGGCGGAGCTGGCGATGATGGAGCGCGACGACGAGACCACCCAGCTCAGATACGCGTCGGCGCTTGGCGAGTGGTCTGACGCCGGCGGCTGGGACATCGAGGTGTTGTGGGACACCTGCACCATCGCCGCGCTCGCAATCCCGTACGACAAGGCACGTTGGCGTGAGGTGCGGACGCTTTCCGGTGGTGAGCAGAAGCGGCTCGTGCTCGAAGCGTTGCTTCGTGGTCCGGATGAGGTGCTGCTGCTCGACGAGCCCGACAACTATCTCGACGTACCCGGGAAGCGATGGTTGGAGCAGCAGCTGGCCGACAGCCCGAAGACGGTCCTCTACGTCTCGCACGACCGCGAGCTCCTTGCGCGTACGGCGAACCGGATCGTCACCCTCGAGCTCGGCGCCGCGGGCAACACGGCGTGGGTACACGGCGGCGGGTTCGCGTCGTACGCCGAAGCCCGCGCGGACCGCAACACGCGGCTCGAGGAGCTACGGCGGCGCTGGGACGAGGAGCACGCCAAGCTCAAGGCGCTGGTGCTTCGGCTGCGGACGAAGGCCGAGTACAACGACGGCATGGCCGGCGCCTACCAGGCCGCGTGCACGAGGCTCGAGCGGTTCGAGAAGGAAGGGCCGCCACACGCGGTGCCGTTGCAGCAGAACGTCGCGATGCGCCTGCGCGGCGGGCGCACCGGCAAGCGCGCGGTCGTCTGTGAGCGGCTCGAGCTGACCGGGTTGATGGCGCCGTTCGATCTCGAGGTGTGGTTCGGGGAGCGCATCGCGGTGCTGGGGTCCAACGGCTCGGGCAAGTCGCACTTCCTGCGTCTGCTGGCCGCGGGTGGGAGCGACCCGGAGCCCGAGCACCGCCCGGTCTCCGGCACGCCCTTGGCCGAGGTCGCGCACAGCGGCGTCGCGCGCCTCGGCGCGAGGGTGCGCCCAGGTTGGTTCGCGCAGACGCACGAACATCCGGAGCTGGTCGGTCGCACCTTGCTCGACATCCTGTGGAAGGGCGACGAGCACCGCGACGGTCTCGGCCGCGAGCAGGCCGCCCGCGTCCTCGACCGCTACGAGCTGGCGCGCGCCGGGGAGCAGCCGTTCGAGACCCTGTCGGGCGGTCAGCAGGCGCGGCTGCAGATCCTGCTGCTCGAGCTGTCCGGGGCCACCTTGCTGCTGCTCGACGAGCCGACCGACAACCTCGACATCGCCTCGGCGGATGCGCTCGAAGCCGGGCTGGAAGCATTCGAGGGCACGGTCGTCGCGGTGACCCACGATCGCTGGTTCGCCAGGTCCTTCGACCGGTTCGTCGTGTTCCGGGCCGACGGTACGGTCGAGGAGACGCCGCAGCCCGTGTGGGACGAGCGCCGCGTCGAGCGGGTCAGGTAGGACAACGTGCTGGTTCATCCGTGGGACGCGACCGAGGGCGACGCGGAGTGGCGGGCGTTCGTCGAGGCGCAGGGATTCGGGCAGCTGATCGCCGCCGGTCGAGGCCGCGAAGTGCCCGTCGTCGTACCCACTCAGTACGTCCTCGGGACCGACGAGGTGCTGCTTCATCTCGCTCGCCCGAACCCGATCTGGCCGGCCATCGAGGAGAACCCGATCGTCCTGCTGAGCGTCACGGGGGACTGGGCGTTCGTGCCCTCGGCGTGGAAGGCGATCGGTGACGAAGACCCGGCGGTGGGGATCCCCACGACCTACTACGCCGCGGTGCAGCTGCGGTGCGAGGCGACGATCGTCGACGACGAGGAAGGGAAGCTGAGCATTCTGCGGCGCCAGCTCGACGCCTTCGAACCCGAGATCGGACACGCGGATCCCGCGGTCCACGAGCGCAAGCTTCCCGGCATCCGCGGGCTTCGGCTTTCCATCCTGGAGACCACCGGGAAGTTCAAGTACGGCGGGAACGTCGACGACGCGCACCGCCGCGCGATCGCCGGGCGGCTGGGAGAGCGTGGCGGGCCGGGAGACCGGGCCGCGAAGGCCCATCTCGAGCGCAGATCGGGATTTTGACCCTCTGAGAGGGCCGCGGGTAGCCTCGTACGGTCGCACCCGGTGGGTTGCGGACATCACAAGTCGAGCTCGAAGGCAGATAAGGCACCCCTGTGCGTACGTTCCAACCGAAGCCTGGCCAGGTCACGCGGCAGTGGCACGTGATCGACGCGACCGACGTCGTGCTCGGCCGGCTCGCGAGCCAGACCGCGCGCCTGCTTCGGGGCAAGCACAAGGCGATCTACGCGCCGCACCTCGACACCGGTGACTTCGTCATCATCGTCAACGCCAGCAAGGTGGCGCTGACCGGTAACAAGC
This sequence comes from uncultured Frankiaceae bacterium, assembly GCA_964510285.1. Taxonomy (GTDB): domain Bacteria; phylum Actinomycetota; class Actinomycetes; order JAFAQI01; family JAFAQI01; genus DASZTV01. Next base: position 7,407 of record CAZEAM010000376.1, read on the forward strand.
GGGCGGACAAGCTCGCCTACCGCCACTCCGGCTTCCCGGGTGGTCTGACCTCCACGCCGATCGGCGACCTCCTGGACAAGCGCCCGGAGCGGGTCGTCGAGAAGGCCATCAAGGGCATGCTCCCGCACAACTCGCTCGGTCGGCAGATGGCCAGCAAGCTGAAGGTGTACGCCGGCCCGGAACACCCGCACCAGGCTCAGCGGCCGGTGCCTTACGAGATCACGCAGGTGGCGCAGTAGTGAGTGAGTCAGTGACCGAAGAGGCCGTCGCGGAGGTCGACCCCACCGCAGGCTCCGAGCCCGCGGATGCCGTCGTCGACGTCGAGGACGAGACGCCGGCCGCCCCGGTCGAGCGCAAGCCCGTCGTCCAGGTGACCGGTCCGGCCGCCGCCACCGGCCGTCGCAAGGAAGCCATCGCCCGGGTCCGGCTCATCCCAGGGGCCGGCGTGTGGAACATCAACGGCCGCACGCTCGACGACTACTTCCCGAACAAGGTGCACCAGCAGATCGTCAACGAGCCGCTGGTGACCCTCGACATCGCCGACCGCTACGACGTACTGGTCCGGGTCCACGGCGGTGGCGTCTCCGGCCAGGCGGGCGCGGTCCGTCTCGGGGTCGCCCGCGCCCTCCTCGACACCGACGAGGCCGCCCGTCCTCCGCTGAAGAAGGCTGGTTTCCTCACCCGCGACGCGCGGGCCAAGGAGCGCAAGAAGTACGGCTTGAAGAAGGCTCGCAAAGCGCCTCAGTACTCCAAGCGGTAATACCTGTTGGCCGGCCTGTTCGGCACGGACGGGGTTCGGGGGGTCGCCGGAGTCGATCTCACCGCCGAGCTCGCTCGGTCGATCGCGGCTGCCGCGGTCGCCGAGCTCGTGACGGATCGCACGGCACCGCTGGTCGTCGTCGGTCGCGACCCGCGACCGTCCGGTTCCTGGCTTCAGGAAGCCGTTGTCGAGGGGCTGAAGTCGGCCGGCGCGGACGTCGCGCTGCTCGGCGTGATCCCGACCCCGGCGGTCGCGCGTGCCGTGGCGGACGGCGTACCGGGGCGGTCCACCACCCCGTCGTTCGGCGTCGTCATCTCGGCCAGCCACAACCCGGTACGGGACAACGGCATCAAGCTGTTCGGGCCCGGTGGGACGAAGCTCGACGAGGTCACCGAGCAGCGCATCGAAGGGCGGATCGGAACGACGACCGAGTCGAGCCGTCGCGGTGTCGTCGTGGCGGATCTGGTTGGGGACCCGGCGTGGTACGTCGACGCGCTGCTCGCGACGCTGCCGGAGCCGTTGGGAGGTCTGCGGCTCGTCGTCGACTGCGCGAACGGCGCGGCGGGCGCCGTCGCGACCGACGCCTACACCCGCGCCGGAGCGGTCGTCACGGCCATCAACACGGACCCGACCGGTGCGCACATCAACGAGGGATGCGGAGCGACGCATCTGGAGGCGTTGCAGCGGGCGGTGACCGAGATCGGGGCAGACCTCGGTCTCGCCCATGACGGCGATGCCGACCGGTGTCTCGCGGTCACGAGCGACGGTGAACCCGTCGACGGCGACGTCATCCTGTCGATCCTGGCCCTCGATGCTCACGAGCGTGGCAACCTGCGCCGCGACCTGGTCGTCACGACAGTGATGAGCAATCTCGGACTGCATCGGCTCCTGTCAGCCAACGGCATCGGTGTTGCGACCACGCCGGTCGGCGATCGCCACGTCGCCGAACGCATGCGCGTCGAAGGTGCCGTGCTCGGCGGTGAGCAGTCCGGTCACGTCGTCCTTCTCAACCATGCGACGACCGGCGACGGCGTGTTGACCGGGCTCCACCTCGCCGCGGCAGTCGCCCGGGCCGGCCGTCCGTTGTCCGCGCTGGCGGCTCGGCTCGAGCGGCTCCCGCAACTATTGCTGAATGTCGCGACGCCGGCACCGGACTCCGCGATCGCCCGGGTCCAGCGGATCATCGACCAGGTGGCTGGCGAGCTCGGTGACGACGGACGGGTGCTGGTGCGACCGAGCGGGACCGAGCCGGTGGTCCGCGTCATGGTCGAGGCGCAGACGACCGCGCAGGCCGAGGAGTACGCGAACCAGATCGCGGCGGCGCTGCGCGAGCCGGCGTGATCCGCGCCGCCGTCCTGCCCGGGCTGGTGGTGGTGCTGGCCGGCTCGGCGGCGCCGGTTCGTGCGACCTCCACACCGGCGGTGGTCCCGACCCCGCCGCCGGTGACGGCGCCGGCCCCACCCGACCTCGCCCACTCGGCGTACCGAGCGCTCACCTCGAAGGAGCGCATCGGGCAGCTGTTCATGGTCGGCGTCCCGGCCAGCGGCCCGTCCGCCGCGAAGCTCGCGCATCTGCACCGGCTCGCGGTCGGCAGCGTCATCCTTGACGGCAACTCCTCGGCAGGCCGGTCGTCGGTGTCGGCGACCACCTCCGCCGTTCGCGCCGGACTGCGTCGTTCCGGGGTCGCGCCGTTCATTGCGACCGACCAGGAAGGCGGCCAGGTTCAGCGATTCACCGGTCCGGGCTTCTCCCGGATGCCGACCGCGCTTGAGCAAGGTCGCTGGAGTGTGGACCGGCTTCGTCGCGAGGCGGGCGTATGGTCGCGCGAGCTGTCGCAGGCGGGGCTCAGCCTGAACCTGGCGCCGGTCGCCGACGTCGTCCCGTCACCGCACGCGCGGGCCAACCAGCCGATCGGCCGCTACGACCGCGAGTTCGGCCACACACCTCGTGTGGTGGCCCGCCATGTCGCCGCCTTCGTCGACGGGGAGACCGCCCACGTCGCGGTGACGCTCAAGCACTTCCCCGGGCTGGGCCGGGCAACGGGCAACACCGACCTCACGAGGAACGTCACCGATCCGACGACCCGCGACGACGGCTACCTCGCGCCGTTTCGCGCTGGACTCGACGCCGGCGCGCCGTTCGTGATGGTCTCGCTCGCGAGCTACCCGCACATCGATCCCGGTCGTCCGGCCTGTTTCTCATCGACCGTGATGAAGACGATGCTGCGCGAGAGCCTCGACTTCGACGGCGTGATCCTCTCGGACAGCTTCCATGCTGTCGCGGTCCGTCACGTGCCGCCTGCCGAGGCGGCGATCCGCTTCTTCCGCGCCGGCGGCACGATGCTGCTCGACACCGACATCGCGCCGGTCCGCGCGATGGAACGCGCGGTGCTGCGTCGGGCCACCCACCATCCCGGCTTCGCCAGGGCGCTCAAGGCGAGCGTCATCCGGGTGCTGCGGGCGAAGGCGGCCGCTGACCTGATCGCCTGACCACGCCCACCCCCAGGGCCTCCGCAAACTTGCGATTTCCGACCGTTTTCGCGAGGAATTCGGTCGGAAATCGCAAG
>CAZEAM010000377.1:0-5044 GCA_964510285.1 uncultured Frankiaceae bacterium
AGTCGGCAAACCCCTCCGACAGCCAGGTCGGCGTCTGGGTACCGGTCGAGGCACGGGTCGCGACATGCGTCAGCTCGTGGCGGATCACGACTCCGGCACCGACCTCGCTGAGCATCGGCCAGTTCGCCGGGTTGATCGTGATCCGGTCCCCGACCGGCGTCGGCTTGCCCGCCGTCGTACTGACCTCCGCGCTGGTCAGCGCGGCGAGGTTGGACAGGTCGCCGGGATAGTCGTCGATCAAGGCCATCTGGCGGGTCGTGCGCGGCACCAGGACGACGGCGCGCCGGCTCCATCGGCTCCCCCACACCGCGCTGACCTGCCCGATCGCCGCGTGCACCTGACGGGCCACCTCGGACATCGTGGCGGCCCGCGACGGCGCGCCGATCACCAGCACGTCCGGGCGGCGCAGCACCTTGACCGGGCCGTAGTCCCAGATGTCGGTCGCCGAGACCAGACGCGGCGCGTAGTCGCTCAGCGACGCCAGGTACCAGTGCCCGCGGCGCTCGACGAAGGTCGGGTACTGCTGCAGCGTGGTCGGCTTGGCGTCGAAGCCGGCCAGCCGGTAGTGCAGCGCGAAGTACTGCGGTGCCCAGGTCGGGGCGTGGTAGCCGCGCGCGTCGGGCGGCGGGCGCCGGGACACGGCGCTGACCGAGTAGGTCCAGGTGGCGATCGGCACCGGCGCCAGGTGGGCGAACGCCCGCGCCTGGTCGTGCCGGAAGCGCCTCGCCCTCGGGTCGAGCGTGGACAGGAACGCCGCGCGGTCACGGTGGACGATCGCCGCCCCGCGCACGCGGAGGAGGTCCTCGACCGCGTGCAGCCGCGCGATCCCGGCCGCCGAGACCGGCCCGGTCGCCGGGGCCTGCGGGGTCCCGGGCGAGCCGAGGAGTACGACGGCGAGCGACCCGGCGAGGGCGGTCGCCCCGAGGCTCGCGATGAGGACGATGAGTCGACGACGCGAAAGCGTCGCCGTCACGACCGGCGGCGCCCCCGGCCGGTGGGTGAGGCCACGCCCAGCAGCACCGAGTCCCAGGTCGGGATCTGCACCCGGCCGTTCTTCTTCTCCGGCGGTTCCAGCATCGGCGCCGGGCGCGGCTCGCGGCGCTGGCGCTTGGCCGGCTTCGGCCGCGGCGTGGCCTTCGACGTGGCCTTAGGCGTGGACTTGGGCGTGGCCTTGGGCGTGGACTTCGTCGCCGGCTTGGCCGCCGGCTTGACGGTGCGCCTGGCCGCCGCCGCGGCGGCGCGCTTGGCGGCCGGCTTGCGCGGGGTCGTCGTACGGGCGGCGGGAGCCGGCGCGGCGGGCCGCTTGCGATGCGGGGCGGCGGGCGGCTCCTGGGCACCCAGCCGGGTGCCGAGGGGGTTGAGGGCGGTCAGCTCGCGCCCGGCCGGCCGCCACAGCCACTGCGCGGTCCGGGACCCGCCGCGGGCGGCGTAGCTCAGCTCGACCACCCAGGCGCCGTCCGGGCGGCGCTTGGTGCGCCATTCGACCGTCTCGGGGCGAAGCCCCGCGATCTCGGCCAGCCGCTTGGTGACCACCGAGCCCAGCGACGCGGTCGACTCCGGGCCGCGGTGGCGGCGAAGCCGCGCCGCCCGCGCCTGGTCGATGATCCGGGCCCGCTCGGAGATCACCGGGGTGGCGTAGATCATGATCCGCGACACCGGGATCCGGGCGGCCTTCGCGACCTGTTCGACGCTGTCCCCGGCGCGCAGCCGAGCCTGGATCTCCTTGGGGCTGAGCTCGCTCTCGCGGTGCTCGTCCTCGGTGTCGAGCTCGCCGTTGATCGCCTGGACCAGCCGGTTGTCGATGCGCAGCTGGTGGGTCGCGCGGGCCGCATCCTCGGACGCCGCGAGCAGAAGGTGATTGCCGTCGTCGCTGACCGCCATCACTTCAAGCTGACGCACGCCTGCCCTCCCGATCGGGGACAAGGATGCCCCAACCGCCAAAGTTTGCCCCGTACGCCACGCCCGTCACAAGTAAGGACGTACAAAACCGGACATTCCGACTCAGGGTAGTCCGGCTGGTCCGGCTGGGCGCTACGGACGGCCCGCGGTGGTGGGCGGGTAGGACGACAGCGAGGTGATCTGGACGACCGTGCCGGTGTGCGGGGCGTGGATCATCCGGCCACCGCCGATGTAGATCCCGACGTGGTGGGCCGGGTTGCCGAAGAACACCAGGTCGCCCGGCTCGAGCGCCCCGAGCGAGACCGCCGGGATCGAGGCCTGCTGGGCCGCCGCGTTGTGCGACAGCGCGACCCCGGCCGCCTCCCAGGCCCGCATGGTCAACCCGGAGCAGTCGAAGGAGCTGGGGCCGGCCCCGCCGTAGTAGTACGGCTTGCCGAGCTGGGCGTAGGCGTACTGGACCGCCGCCGCCGCCTGGCCGCTGGCCGGGCCGGTGTAGCTGCTGCGCAGCGCGAGCTGGCGGGCCGCGACCGCGTTGGCCTGCGCGTCGTAGGCCGCCCGGGCGGCGCTGGTCAGCCGGTTCAGCAGCGCCTTCTGCTGGCTGAGCAGGTTGTTGATCGAGTTGCGCTGCGCGGTGATCGCCGCGAGCGTGGCCCGCTGCTGCTTCACCTGCGCGTCGTGCAGGACCTGGTCGGAGGACATCCGCCGCTGCGCCGCGTCGGCGGCAGCGACCTGGCTCGCCTGGTAGTGCGCCACCTCCTGCAGCGTGGAGGTCTGGTCCAGGAAGGTCTGCGGGCTGCCGGAGCTGACCAGCGACATCGTCGCGTCGAGCCCGCCGGTGCGGTAGGCCGCGGCGGCCTGGGCGGCGAGCTTGCTCTCGCTCTTGCTCAGCAGCGCCTGGTCGCGGGCCAGCTCCTTCTCGGTGAGCTTGGCGCGGCGCTGCAGCTCGGCGAGGTGGTCACGGGCGGAGTTGTACCGCTCGGTGACCGCCTCGGCTTTTTCGTTCAGCTGCGCGATTTGCGCCTTGACCTGGGTAAGGGTCAGGTGCGAGGTCGGAGCGGCCGCGCTGATGCTGGCCGGGACTACAGCGCCAGCGAGGGCGACGAGGGTGATGCCAAGGGCGGTTTTGCGAAATCGTGGGGTAGTCGCCATTCCTGGCGGCTCTCCTTCTTCCTCGACCGCCTACCGGGTGAGCTGACGGGTTCGGGAGGGAAGAACGCCCTACGGTGCCGTTGCGCCGGGCGGCAGGCCATCCGGCGACGTACACCGATTCACCCCAACGGGACTTGGGTCCCCGGCTCTGATCCGCCACTGGTGGATGGCGGATCGATGACTCGGCGGTGGCCCTGCGCCGCCGTCCGGCTGACGACGGTTCTCACACGGCCGCGGCCAGACTAACGCGTGGTCGGGGCGCTCGCCAGCACCCGAACGGCCGTTTCGTCGCCTCCAGTTGGCGGGTTTCCTACCCACCAGTCACAATTGTCACACCTGCCTCAGGTGAAACAGACAAAAGACCGGAAATCAGGCGCCGAAGCCCGCCCGCCTCATTCGCAGCGGGGGCACCAGCCCGCCGTCGGCCAGGACGGCCAGCGCGTCGGCCTCCTCCGCGCCGAGCTCGCCCGCCGCCGGCGCCGCGAGCAGGAAGGTCACCACGCAGTCGTCGCAGGCGACGTTGCGCATCTCGCACCGGTCGCAGTCGATGATCATCCGCACTCTCACCTCGTGTCCCTGTCGTTCGTCGCCCGGAACGTAACGACCCGGTCCGACAGTTCCGGCGCGCCAAGCAGCGAGTGTCAGTACCCGCTTCTACGGTGAGGCGCATGCTCGGCGCGGCTGCCACTCCCGCATCTCGAGCACCGTCCGTCACCGGCGTACAGAGCACCTTCGACGAGCTCGGGACGCCGCTGGCCGAGGTCACCTTCGTCGTGGTCGACCTGGAGACCACCGGCGGCTCCCCCGCGACCAGCGCGATCACCGAGATCGGCGCGGTCAAGGTCCGCGGCGGCGAGCAGCTCGGCGAGTTCCAGACGCTGGTCAACCCGGGGATGGCGGTGCCGCCGTTCATCGCGGTGCTGACCGGCATCACCGACTCGATGGTCGCCGCCGCTCCCCCGCTGGCGGCGGTCCTGCCGATGTTCCTGGAGTGGGCGAAGGGCAGCGTGCTGGTCGCCCACAACGCCCCGTTCGACGTCGGCTTCCTCAAGGCCGGCGCGTCCGCCCTGGGCCTGGACTGGCCCGGCTTCGCCTGCGTCGACACCGCCCGGCTGGCCCGGCGCGTGCTGACCCGCGACGAGGCGCACGACTGCAAGCTGTCGACGCTGTCGCGGCTGTTCCGGACCGAGACCGCGCCCTGCCACCGCGCGCTCGCCGACGCGCGCGCGACCACGGAGGTCCTGCACGGACTGTTGGAAAGACTGGGAAATCTCGGCATCCGCACCCACGAGGAGCTGGTGTCGTTCACCGGCCTCGCGACCGCCGCGCAGCGGCGCAAGCGCTACCTCGCCGACGGCCTGCCGGACGGGCCTGGGGTCTACGTCTTCAAGGACTCGCGCGGCCGGCCGCTCTACATCGGACGCAGCCAGCACGTCCGGCAGCGGGTCCGGCAGTACTTCGTCGCCTCCGAGCCGCGCACCCGGATGGCCGAGATGGTGGGGATCGCCGAGTCGGTCGAGGCGATCGCCTGCGCCCACCCGCTCGAGGCCGAGGTGCGCGAGCTGCGGCTGATCGCGCAGCACAAGCCGCGCTACAACCGGCGCTCGCGGTTCCCCGAGAAGTCCAGCTGGCTGAAGCTGACCAACGAGCCGTTCCCCCGCCTCGCGCTGGTGCGGCGGGTGGGCGACGACGGCGCGACCTACCTCGGCCCGTTCGGTTCGGCGCGGGCGGCGCAGGCCGCGATGGCCGCGGTCCACGAGGCGGTTCCGCTGCGCCAGTGCACCCAGCGGATCACCCCGTCCCGGCCGACCCCGGCCTGCGTGCTCGCCGGCATGGGCCGCTGCGGCGCGCCGTGCGAAGGCGCGACGACCCGCGAGGAGTACGCCGAGACCGCCGCGGCGGCCCGGGCCCTGCTGACCGGCGACCCCAGGCCGGTGCTCGCCGCGGCGCAGCGGCGGATGGCGTCGCTGTCGGCGCAGGAGCGGTTCGAAGAGGC
>CAZEAM010000378.1:0-7160 GCA_964510285.1 uncultured Frankiaceae bacterium
CGACGCCGTGGTGTTGCTGTTCGTCGGCCGGATCCAGCCGCTGAAGGCACCGGACGTCGTGCTGCGCGCCGCGGCCGCGCTCATCGATGCCGACCCGGCGCTGCGCGAGCGGCTGGTCGTGGTCGTCGTGGGCGGTCCGTCGGGGACCGGGCTCGAGGCGCCGGAGCACCTCGCGAAGCTGGCCGGGACGCTCGGCATCTCCGACCTGGTGCGGTTCGAGCCGCCGGCGCCCCAGGACCTGCTCGCCGACTACTACCGCGCCGCCGACGTGACGGTGGTCCCGTCGTACAACGAGTCGTTCGGTCTGGTCGCGCTCGAGTCGCAGGCCTGCGGCACTCCGGTGGTCGCGGCGCGGGTCGGCGGCCTCACCACTGCGGTGAGCGACGGGGTCTCCGGCGTGCTGATCGACGGGCACGACCCGCTGGAGTACGCCACCGCCGTGACCGACATCGTCGACCGGCCGGCCCGCCGCGCCGCGCTCGCCGAAAGCGCGGTCGCGCACGCGAGCGGCTTCGGGTGGGATGCGACGGTCGAGCGGATCCTCGACCTCTACGCGTCCATCACCCCGCCGTCCGCCCGACCGGGACCGGCTGCGCCGCGGTCGCCACTCGCGTCGTGACCATGACCGACAAGGCGGCCCTGGCGAGGGTGCTGCGCGACGTGCTGACCGAGCGCGAGCTCGAGTTCGAGGAGGCCGCCGAAGGCGCGTTCTTCGTCAAGCTGCCCGGCACGCACAAGCTCGCGACGATGACCTGGCTGGTGATCGGCGAGCACTCGCTGCACGTCGAGGCGTTCTTCTGCCGGCGCCCGGACGAGAACGCCGAGCGGTTCTGGCGTTGGCTGCTGGAGCGCAACGCGAAGCTCTACGCGGTGTCGTTCTCCGTCGACGTACTCGGCGACGTCTACCTCAGCGGCCGGTTGCCGCTCTCGGCGGTCGAGCCGGAGGAGATCGACCGCGTCCTCGGGGCGGTGCTCACCGCGTCCGACGACTCCTTCGACGCCGCGCTCGAGATCGGCTTCCGCAGCTCGATCGAGAAGGAGTGGGACTGGCGGGTGAAGCGGGGCGAGTCGCTGGCGAACCTGCAGGCGTTCGCCCACTTCGCCGAACCCGCCAACCGCGGGCCGCGGCTGACCGAGCAAAATCCGTAGTCATGAGTACGCCCGGCCGCCTCGTGCTGCTCCGCCACGGCGAGAGCGAGTGGAACGCGAAGAACCTGTTCACCGGCTGGGTGGATGTCGGGCTGACCGAGAAGGGCTTCGCGGAGGCGGTACGCGCCGGCGAGCTGCTCGCCGAGCACAACCTGCTCCCGGACCTGCTGCACACGTCGCGGCTGAAGCGCGCGATCGCCACCGCCGGGAGTGCCGTCGCCGCCTGCGACCGGCAGTGGATCGACGTACGGCGCAGCTGGCGGCTCAACGAGCGGCATTACGGCGCGCTACAGGGCAAGAACAAGGCGCAGGTGCGCGAGCAGTACGGCGAAGAGCAGTTCATGGTGTGGCGCCGGTCGTACGACACGCCGCCGCCGCCGCTGCCGGACGACGACGAGTACTCGCAGGTCGGCGACCCGCGCTACGCGTCCTTGCCCGCCGACCTCCTGCCGCGCACCGAGTGCCTCAAGGACGTCGTCGTACGGCTGTTGCCGTACTGGGACGACGCGATCGTGCCGGACCTGCGCAGCGGGAAGACGGTGCTCGTCGTCGCGCATGGCAACTCGTTGCGCGCCCTGGTGAAGCACCTCGACGGGATCAGCGACGAGGAGATCGTCGGGCTGAACATCCCGACCGGCATCCCGCTGTACTACGAGCTCGACGACGCGCTACGCCCGGTCACCGTCGGCGGTCACTACCTCGACCCGGAGGCGGCGAAGGCCGCGGCAGAAGCGGTAGCCAACCAGGGCCGCTAACCCAGCGCCGCCTAACCCAGCGCCGCCGAACCCCATCGCCGAACTTGCACTTTCACACCGTTTCACGCGGGAAAACGGTCGGAAACTGCAAGGTCGGCGGGAGGGGGTGGGGGTTACTCGATCGGGGTGGAGAAGGTGGCCTGGTCGGTGGGCACCGCCTGGGTCGGCGAGAAGTTGCGACCCGGGCTGACCACCGGCACCGCGATCTGCTGGGTGGTGCCGGCGTTGGCGAAGGTGAAGCTCACCAGCGCCGTCGTACCGACCACCGCGGGCATGCCGGTGATCTCCAACGTCGGGGCGTCCGGGTCCATCTCCGGCGTGGCGATCCGCACCAGTACGCCGTGTGGCAGGTCGACACCGCTGCTGGCGCCGGCGCCGTCGCCGTGGGTGTTGAGCGTGGCGGTGCCGAGCGAGGTGCTGATCCCGGTCAGCTGGTCGGCGTGGCGGCCGTTGTTGACCAGCGTCACCACCAGGTACGAGCGGGCTGAGCCGGCAGCCGCCGTCGCCGTGGTGCCCGTCGCCGGCGTGATGAACGCGTTGCGGATCCGGATCCCCACGATGTGGTTGCTGGCGGCCTGGATCTCCGCGTGCTCCTTGCTGGTCTCGTCCTTTGCTTCGATTCCGCAGCCGGCGAGGACCGGAGTCGCAAGCGCGAGCGCGGTCAGGACGAGGAGGCGTTGAACCGGACGGGACATCACAACGCGTGAGCCTACTGAGCGGCTCAGGTGAGCTTGCTGCCACCTGCCACGACGAAAGCCACGACCAGGACGGCGACCGCGGCGATCACCACGCGGAAGGCACGCCGCCGCGCCGTCGGGCCGCGCAGCAGCCACGGCACGGAGGCGGCGAGCGCCACGTCGACGACCGCGGCGGCGACCGGTAGCGGCCTGGGACCGACCGCGACCAGTACGGCGACGGCGGCGGCCGCGATGAACCCGCCGGCGATGACCGTCGACCGTTCGGGGCCGACCCGCTGCGGCAGCCCGCGCACGCCGGTCAGCGCGTCCTCCGCGGTGTCGCCCACGGTGTTGGCGAAGTGCGCCGCGATGCCGCACGCCACCCCGGCCACCACGAGAGCCGGCCGCGGGGCCGGCGACCCGGGCTCGGCGGCGGCGACCACGACCGGCACCAGGCCGAAGGCCGCGGCGTAGGGCAGCGGGCTGGCGAGAGTGCGCTTGAGGCCCAGGTTGTAGGACCACGCGAGGACGACGGCGGCGAGGTGCAGTAGACCGGGGCGGCGCCCGATGGACAGGGACAGCGGGACCGCGCCGGCAGCCGCAACCAGCGCGCAGGTCGCGACCAGACGGCGGCTGACCTGCCCGCGCGCGACGGGCTTGTCGCGGCGGGCGGCCGCCGTGTCGAGTGGTGCGTCGATCGCGTCGTTGGACCACCCGACCGACAGCTGGCCGCACAGCACCGCCGTACCCAGCAGGGCGGCGCGCTCGTGCAGCCCGGCGGCCAGCGCCATCGCGGTGACGAACCCGGTGACGGCGAGGCACGGGAGCGGGTGCGTGGCGAGGACCAACCCGGCCAGCCGGTACCCGCGGGCGGCGGCCGGCATTTGTCCAGCAGCCTCCTACTAGGACGGTTGCGGCAGCAGCATGCTCTGCAGCGATGCGGCGACGGAGGTCTCCATCGCGTTGGTGACCCCGCGCTCGATGTCGAAGATCGTGCCGTCCGGGGCGACCAGCACGACCGTGACCCCTCGGCTCGCGACCGCCGTGGCGAGGGCAGCGGAGCGGTCGAAGTACACCGACGGCCGGCCGCGGTCGAGGTCGGCGACCAGGTCGACAGTCGCGTCGTCGGAGGCCGCCGGTACGACGACCGCCAGCCGCAGGCTCTCGCTGAACGCCTGGCCGGCGAGCGTGTTGAGCAGGTCGCGGCAGCCGCAGCGCGGCGGGACCAGGGCGTAGACCACCGGCCGCAACGTCGCGTCGCGGGTACTCACCGGCGTCCCGTCCTGCGCACGCAGCGTGGCGCTCGGCAGCAGCCCGTGGACCTGCCCGGCCGGCACGGTGGGCGCGGCCAGCCGCGCCGGAGCCGGCGGGTGGCCCACGGTGCGCGGCGCCATCAGCGTCAGCAGGACGGCGACCATGCTGGCGAGGCCGGTCGCAGCGAGGATGACCAGGATCGGCACGACCCCGCGGCGGGCGAGCAGGCGCTGGCGGCGCCGCGCGCGCTCGGCCCGGCGTACCTCCTTGTGGTACGCCGCGACGTCCCGGGCGAGCTCGCTGATGTCGTCCGGGACAACCACGCCCGTCAAGCGCGCGTCATCGTCCGGCACGAGGTAAGTATGCGCCGGTCTCGGGCTGCTGTAACCGGCCCTTCCACGTGACCTTGGCATGCATGATCAAGGCCGTCCTGTCAAGCCCTCTTTTCGTCCGGAACAGGGCTCTGACCTGCGGTTTTACCGATTTCGACGAGGCCGGTGACGGCTCGTCGCGTGATATCCTGGGCGTCGGCGGAAGGAAAAACAGCACATGACGTTCACGGTCGGCGAGACTGTCGTCTACCCCCATCACGGGGCGGCACTCATCGAAGCAATCGAGACCAGGACCATCAAAGGTGAGGAGAAGACCTACCTCGTACTGAAGGTCGCTCAGGGCGATCTGACGGTCCGGGTTCCCGCCGACAACGCGGAGTACGTCGGGGTGCGCGACGTCGTCGGCGCCGACGGTCTGGAGCGGGTCTTCGAGATCCTCAAGGCGCCGCACACCGAGGAGCCGACCAACTGGTCGCGGCGCTACAAGGCCAACGTGGAGAAGATCGCCTCCGGCGACGTGAACAAGGTCGCCGAGGTGGTCCGGGACCTGTGGCGGCGTGACCGCGAGCGTGGGCTGTCCGCGGGTGAGAAGCGGATGCTCGCCAAGGCCCGCCAGATCCTGGTCAGCGAGCTCGCGCTGGCCGAGGGCACCAACGAGGACAAGGCCGAAGCCCTATTGGACGAGGTCCTCTCCGAAGCCTGACGGCGTCAGGTGACGGATTTTGCCCGCTAGGCCGTTTGGCCTGGCAGTGGCGGGCGAGCCTGGCCGAGACTTAGCCGTGTGAGTCCCGCGAGCGCACCGCGGCGCCGTCGCGCGCCCACCTCGGTCGTCGAGGTCCTGCGACTGCTCACCGTCGTCCTGTTCATCGCGGTCGGCGTGGACGTCGGGCAGGCCAGCGAAGACCACCTGCACAACCTGACTCTCGGCCCGTTCGGCGGAGCCGCGCTCGGCGTCATCGTCGGCTCCGGGGTCGGGTACGTCCTCGGCGGCGTCCTCGGCCGGACCGCCTCGACCGCCGCGGACCGCACCGGTGCGCTGCTACGCAGCGTCTCCGCCGACACCCTGCTCGCCGGCAGCTTCGGCGGCCTGGTCGCGGCGGTCATGGGCCTGGTGATCGGGTGGCCGCTGTTCTTCATCCCCGGCACCGCGCTCGCCGCGTCGCTGTTCGGCCTGCTGATCGTGCTGTGCGGCTACATCGGCTTCCGGATCGCCGCGGAGCGGCGCGACGAAGTGCTCGCGGTCATCGGCCTGCGGGTCGGCGTGCTGCCCCGCCGGCCGGCCGGGTCCGCCCTGCAGAAACTGCTGGACACGTCGGTGGCGATCGACGGGCGGATCGTCGACGTCGTACGGTCCGGCTTCCTGCACGGCAAGGTCATCGTGATCCAGCCGGTCCTCGACGAGCTGGACCGGTTGGCGAAGCTCGCCGACCCGCTGCGGCGCGAGCGCGGCCGGCGCGGGCTCGAGGTCCTCGACACGCTGCGCCGCGAACCGTTCGTCGACCTCGACGTCATTCCCGATCCGCAGCCGGACGTCGACGAGGTCGACGAGAAGCTCAGCCGGACCTGTCTAGAGCACGGGTACGCCCTGCTCACCCTCGACGCCAACCTGGCGAAGGCCGCCACGACGTCGGGCGTCTCCGTGCTCAACCTGCACGCGTTGTCCCTGGCCCTGCGGCCGCCGGTGATCGTCGGCGAGGACGTCACCGTGCAGCTCATCAAGCCGGGTCGCGAGCGCGGGCAGGGCGTCGGCTACCTGGACGACGGCACGATGGTCGTCGTGGAGCGCGGGCAGTCGATGGTGGGCAAGGACGTGACGGTCCGGGTGACCAGCGTCGTCATCACGGCCAACGGCCGGCTGGTGTTCGCCGACATCGCCTCGCCGAAGTCGGCATCGAAGGCGGGGGCGTGAGCCAGCTCCCGCGGATCGGGCTCGGGGTCGACGTCCACCCGTTCGAAGCCGGCCGCCCGCTCGCGCACGCCGGTCTGGAGTGGCCGGACGAGACCGGCCTGGCCGGTCACTCGGACGGGGACGTGGTCGCCCACGCGGCCTGCGACGCGTTGCTGTCGGCCGCCGGGATGGGCGACCTCGGCGCGCAGTTCGGCACCGACGACCCGAAGTGGAAGGGCGCCAGCGGCGTCGTACTGCTCACCGAGGTCGCCTGCCGGGTCACCGACGCCGGCTGGCGGATCGGCAACGTCGCCGTACAGCTGATCGGCGAGCGACCGAAGCTCGGCCCGCGGCGGGCGGAGGCGCAGGCGGTGCTCTCCGAAGCGGTGCATGCCCCGGTCGCACTGTCGGCGACCACGACGGACGGCCTCGGGCTGACCGGACGGGGTGAAGGCCTGGCGGCGATCGCGACCGCGCTGCTGGTTGCCACACTCGAGTCATGAGCGAACGAGTCGCGTACCTGGTCGATGGGGTCCGTACGCCGATGGGCAAGTACGGCGGCGTCCTCGCCGGCGTGCGTCCGGACGACCTGGCCGCGCTGGTGGTCCGGGAGGTGGTCAACCGCGCCGGCGTGCCCGACGACGCGGTCGACGAGGTCGTGTTCGGCGGGGCCAACCAGGCCGGCGAGGACAACCGCAACGTGGCGCGCATGGCGCTGCTGCTCGCCGGCCTGCCGGACTCGACGCCCGGCTACACGGTCAACCGGCTGTGTGCCAGCGGCCTGCAGGCGATCAGCTCGGCGGCCAACGCGGTGCGGGTCGGAGAGGCCGACGTGGTCGTCGCGGGTGGGGTCGAGTCGATGAGCCGCGCGCCGTGGGTCATGGCGAAGCCCGGTACGCCGTGGGCGCGGCCGGGCGAGGTCGCCGACACGTCGCTGGGCTGGCGGCTGGTCAACCCGAAGATGCGCGCGCTCGACGGCGGCAAGGCGACGCTGCCGATGGGCGAGACCGCAGAGGAGGTCGCCGCGCTCGACGGCATCAGCCGGGAGGACTCCGACGCGTTCGCGCTGCGGTCGCACGAGCGGGCGACGGCGGCGATGAAGGAC